>JAZRRW010000096.1:0-26461 GCA_045651105.1 Lachnospiraceae bacterium | reverse complement strand
AACCATTAAGTTAATTAATTCTGTTGCAGACGTGGTAAATAATGACCCGTCTATTAATGGAAAGCTTAAAGTGGTATTTATTGAAAATTATCGTGTATCCAATGCAGAATGGATTTTTGGAGCAGCAGATGTTTCTGAGCAGATTTCTACCGCTTCCAAGGAGGCTTCCGGTACCGGTAACATGAAGTTCATGTTAAACGGTGCTCCTACACTTGGTACCATGGATGGTGCTAACGTGGAAATCGTAGAAGAGGTTGGTGCAGAAAATGCATTTATCTTTGGTTTGAGTGCTGATGAGGTTATTAATTACGAGAACAATGGTGGTTATGATCCAAAGCAAATATTTAACTTAGATGATGATATCCGTAGAGTATTGATGCAGTTAATCAACGGCACATACTCTCCGCAGGATCCTGAATTGTTCAGACCATTATACAACAGTCTCTTAGAGCATGATGGCGGACGCAGAGCAGACACTTACTTTATCCTTAAAGACTTCAAGTCCTATGCAGAGGCACAGAAGGAAGTGGAAAAGGCATATCGTGATGAAAAGCGTTGGGCAAAGATGGCTATGCTTAATACAGCTTCTTGTGGTAAATTTACTTCCGACAGAACCATTGAAGAGTACGCACAGAATATCTGGAAGTTAGACAAAGTTAAAATGTAATAAAAATAATTTTAAGGAGATAACAAAAGATGAAAGCGTTAATGAACGAATTCAAAAAATTTATTTCACGCGGCAACGTAGTGGACATGGCAGTCGGTGTAATTATGGGTTCTACTTTTACCAAGATTGTAACTTCTCTGGTAAATGATGTGATGATGCCTGCTATCGGTATGCTGATTGGCGGCACCAGCTTTGAGAACTTCAAGTATGTAATTGAGCCTGCTACAGAGACAGCAGCAGAGAGTGCTATTTACTACGGCAAGTTTATTCAGAGTATTGTAGACTTCCTGTTAGTTGCAGTTGTTGTATTTGCAATTGTCAAATTGATTAACACTCTGCACAAGAAGGAAGAGGCACCAAAGGCACCTGCAGGTCCTACCGATGCACAGATTACTAACGAGCTTCTGAAGGAAAACAATGAGCTGTTAAAGAAAGTGCTGGAGAAATAAATTTTATAAGGAAAATCAAAAAGGCGACAACCGGTTGAAAAGTATCAGGTTGTCGCCCTTTTTGTATTTATGAAGTTTTTCGATTTCTGGATACTTTCTTTAACACAAGTGCACTTCGGGATGGTAGATAGCACTTAAAGCCTAACTGTCCATTTATCTTTATAGTCTGGTAACGATAAGCGGTATCAATACGATTTGGCCCCCCAAACTGTTCATCGTCTGAAGAAAGAATAACAGCATAGGTGCCTTCTTCGTGTACCGGGATAAAATAGCCATCAAAGGACTGTGTTGGATTAAAATTAAAAGCAAATACCACATTGCCTTTGCCGTAAATCAGCGTCTTTTCATTTTGGCCTGTCCAAAGAGAGTATGCTTTCTTACTCAGCAGATGCTCTTTCTTAAGGAGGGAAATCATGGCCTCATCGAAGGCTTGCAGGCTGCCATAGCGAAGTAAATCGTTATCAGCCAGACTCCACTGACGGCGACAGTAATGATAGCTCCAGTTATTGCCCTCGCGAGGAAAGTCTATCCATTCAGGATGACCGAATTCGTTACCCATAAAGTTGAGGTAGCCTTCACCGGCCAGAGAGGCGGTGACCAGACGAATCATTTTGTGGAGTGCCATGCCTCTGTCAATCACAATGCTTGGTGTGTTTTTGCTCATGCTGGTATACATTTCTGCATCACAAAGGCGGAACATAAGAGTTTTGTCTCCAACCAGGGCCTGGTCGTGTGATTCGGCATAACCTATGGTCTTTTCCTGTGGGCGACGACCTGTTAATTCGTGCCAAAGCTTAAACATATCCCAGGCTTCGTCTCTACTTTCCTTTAGGGTCTTAATCCATAAATCAGGAACACCCATGGAAAGTCGGTAGTCAAAGCCGATACCGCCATCACGAATAGGGATGCACATACCCGGCATACCGGACATATCCTCAGCAATTGTAAGAGCATGAGAATTCAAAGCATGAATAAGCTCATTTGCAAGCTGAAGGTATGTGACCGCATCCGTATCTGTATTAAGCGAAAAATACATGCTATAGTCTGTGAAAGCAGTTCCAAGACCGTGATCATGATAAAGCATAGAGGTAACACCATCAAAACGGAATCCGTCAAAGTGAAATTCTTCCATCCAGTATTTTAGGTTAGAGAGCAGGAAGTGAATTACCTCATTCTTGCCGTAATTGAACAGCTTGGTACCCCATGCACTGTGGTTGCCCTTTTCTCCTTCGTGAAAAAACTGATACGTAGTACCATCAAATTCATTAATCCCCTCGTTGGTATTTTTCACGGCATGAGAATGTACTACGTCAAGCAATACAGCAATTCCCATACTGTGGGCGGTATTAATCAGTTCTCGCAGCTCCTGACTGGTGCCGTAGCGAGAGGAGGCGGCAAAAAAGTTGGATACCTGATATCCAAAAGAACCATAATAAGGGTGCTCCATAATGGCCATAATCTGAATGGTGTTGTAGCCAAGTGTTTTGATACGTGGCAGCACATTATCCTGAAATTCACGGTAGGAGCTGACCTTGTATTCTTCTCCGGACATGCCGATGTGGCATTCGTAAATAAGAGGAGATTTCTCCGGTTTAAAGTTCCCGTCAGTCCATGGAAAGGAGGCAGTGGGCTCTTCAAGCTCGGCACACCAGAGATAAGTCACAGGATCCTGTACAACACGGGTAGCATAGAGAGGAATGCGACGAAGCTCCTGGCCATTACTAATGACGACGGCTTGCACCTTCTGTCCCGGTTTAAGGGTGTCCTGATCGGCAAGATAAATTTCGAAGATGCCGTTATCCAGGCGTGTCATAGGATGAGAAGTCACATTCCAGTCATTAAAATCGCCTGTCAAAAATATTTTCTCTGCTGCGGGAGCCCATTCTCGGTATACCCATCCGTTTTCGGTACGATGGAAGCCGAAGTATTTGTGTCCGTTAGCCCAATCTATTAATTTGCCCTTTGTTCCAAGCATAGCTTTTTTCTTTTGTTTATAATATTCCATTCTGAGGTTTATATCCTTCTCGAAAGGAGCGAGTGTAGGATCTATTTTTAGAATTTTGTATGACATTTGAACCTCCATTAATTATTATTTTATATTTAAATTATACCTTTATAAAATTATCCTGTCAACTTGCGTTATTTGGAAGAATGCATTATAATCATAGCGGACATTACTATTCAGATGAATGGGACTTGGGTGGTAATTGGCGTAAGAATGTCGGGAAGGGCGAAAGGAAGATGGAGAAGACGAGCTTATATAACAAATTAATAGAGTACGGGCAGTCTGATTACTATCCTTATCACATGCCCGGTCACAAGAGGAACGTTGTCAATGGCCCATTGGCACATACTCGCAGTATTGACATTACAGAAGTGGAAGGTTTTGATAATTTGCATCATGCAGAAGGGATATTGAAGCAGGCACAGGAGCGTGCTGCAGCGTCTTATGGTGCAAAAAGGTCTTATTATCTGGTTGGAGGCAGCACGGTAGGAATTTTAACTGCAATTTCTGCATTAATACCATCCTGTGGTCACATACTAATAGCAAGGAATTGCCATAAATCTGTGTATCATGCCATATTTTTGCGCGGACTTAAGGTGAGTTATATTCAGCCGGAGTATGAGGCGCAGTTTGGCATTCCATTTCCTGTTACTGCTGACGTGGTAGAGCAGGCCTTGGAGAAAGAGCCGGATATTCATGCGGTTCTGATTACCAGTCCCACCTACGAAGGGCTGGTGGCAGATGTGGAAGGCATTGCTGAGGTGGCTCATAAGCATGGGGTTCCCCTTATTGTGGATGAAGCCCATGGTGCTCACTTTGGCTTCGCAGATATGTTGCCCCAGAGCAGTGTGAGATATGCAGATGTGGTTATTCACTCCACGCACAAAACAACCCTTGCACTAACACAGACCGCACTTTTGCATGTATGCAGTGATAGAGTTGATTGTGATGAAATACAAAGATATCTGGATATTTATATGACCAGCAGCCCATCTTATGTGCTGATGGCCAGTATAGAAGAAGCCGTGCGGGAATTGACAGAGCATGGACAGACCTTATATGAAAAATATGTCAGTGAGGCTGTTACATTTTGTCAAGGTGCTGCAAAATTGCAGTATTTTCAAGTGCTGCAGGTACCGGGTATTATGCAGGATCCATGCAAGTTGGTGATTGGAACCAGGATATGGGGCTTTTCAGGTCAGCAACTTTATAATATACTTTTGCGGAAATATCATATGCAAATGGAGCTTTGTCAGGGAAGGTATGTTTTGGCTATTATGACTCCGTATGATAAGCCGGAGGGTTTTGAGCGCCTGTTGTCTGCGTTGCAGGAATTGGACGGGGATATAGCACAGGGGAGATTAGAAGGCATTTCTGTAGCTGATGCCAGAAGCATGGCAGTGAGTGAGAAGAGTGTAGCGTGGGAACAGCTTCCGGAATACTTTGCCGGGCATCCTGCAAAGCAGCTTCCTAAACAGCAAATGCTGCCTACAGAGGCCTGGAGAAAAGGCAATGCATGTGCATTGATTGACTGTGAAGACCGTATATGCAGTGAATTTGTGTACCAATATCCGCCGGGAGTGCCTATTATGGTACCCGGAGAGGTATGGAGCAGAAGCATGATTGAGCATGTAGAAAAGCTTTATGAAATGGGTTATGAGATTTTAGGGACAAAGAAGGATTTAGGAATAATTTATACTTATGTTTTATAGAAAGGGAATGTCGAATATTATGTTTAAGAAAACGAAAATTATCTGTACAATGGGGCCGGCTTGTGAAAGTGAGGAGATGTTGAAAAAGCTGATGTTAAATGGCATGAACGTGGCTCGTTTTAACTTTTCACATGGTGACCATGAGGAGCAGAAGGCCAGATTCAATAGATTGGTAAAGGTAAGAGAGGAATTGAAGCTCCCTATAGCTACTTTGATGGATACGAAAGGACCTGAAATTCGTCTGGGGACTTTTGCTAATGGCAAGGAAGTGTTGGAGGATGGCGCAAGGTTTGCTTTAACAACGGAGGACATTCCGGGTACAGCAAACAGGGCTGCGATTACTTATAAAAATTTGAAGAATGATGTAAAGCCGGGCTCTACGATTCTCATTAATGATGGATTAATAGAACTTGTGGTTGACGAAATTACAGATACCGATATTATTTGTACCGTAGTGCATGGTGGTGTGGTTTCCAACAAAAAGGGTATTAATGTGCCGGGTGTGCAGTTGTCCATGCCGTATTTAAGTGAAGTGGATACCAGGGATATTCTTTTCGGTATCAAAACCGGCTTTGATTTTATTGCTGCAAGCTTTGTCCGTAATGCAGAGGATGTAAAGGCAATCCGTGCATTGGTGTCCGGAGAAGGCAGCTATATGAAAATTATTGCGAAGATTGAAAATCAGCAGGGTGTTGATAATCTGGATGAAATTTTAGAAGTGGCAGATGGCATTATGGTGGCTCGTGGTGATATGGGTGTGGAAATTCCTTTTGAGGAAGTGCCTCATATTCAGAAGTATATGATTGAAAAGGCAACAAAGGCCAGAAAGCACGTAATTACGGCTACACAAATGTTAGAGTCTATGATTCATAATCCTCGTCCTACCAGAGCAGAGGTTGCTGACGTTGCCAATGCAGTTTATGACGGTACCACTGCTATTATGTTGTCCGGCGAAACTGCGGCAGGAAAGTTTCCGGTAGAGGCAGTTGCTACCATGTCCAGAATTGCCAAGGAAGCAGAGAGAAATATGGATTATGGCAAATATCTGGCGTTGCATAAGCTGGACTATACGGAGGACCTGTCCACAGCGATAGCATATGCTGCATGCACGATTGCTACAGAAATTCATGCAGCGGCAATCGTTCCGGTTACCATTACAGGCAAAACCTGTGGCAAGGTGTCCGGTTTAAAGCCGCCGGCACCGATTTTAGGCTGCTCCATGTTTGATGACGTATGTCGCAAGATGAATCTGATGTGGGGGGTTCAGTCCTTACATGTTGGTACGAAGGAAACAGAAGAAGAACTGTTTACAGAGGTAGTTCGTGTCAGCAAAGAGGCAGGCTATATTAAATCAGGCGATCAGGTTGTTATTATTGCGGGTGTTCCGCTTGGCAAGGTGGGAAGTACCAATATGATTCGTGTTGTGGATGTGGAATAAAAGTTACAATTGCCAGGTTGAGAAAAGGATGCAGTTTAATGAATACGAAGGAGAAATTATGAAAAGTACGATAGTGAAAGTTTGCTTAAGGGGAATGTTGATTATTGGCGGAGGAGCAATAGTGGCAGCTGTTTTAATGGCACTGGCATTCATGGTTCCCGTAAACTCAAAGATTGCAGATAACGCACTTGAAGTGTTTGATAAAGAAGGCTGGTATCCATTAGCATCTGTGCAAAGTCAGGAATTTGCTACGTATTTTCATAGTTATGAGCCGGACGTTTTAGATAATGGTACGGATAGAGTTATGATTTCTACAGCATTGGATCAAGTTCTTGCAGAAAGTGCTATTTACAGAGCAATGAGTGGATACAGTGCGTATTATGGAGATAATTATTCCTATTATTGGCATGGTTATAGTATTATATTGCGTCCGCTGATGTATCTCTTTAGTTTCACAGATTTTCGCAATATTAACAGTGCATTACAGATACTATTGGTTTTCTTGCTGATTAAAATTGTTTGGGATAAAAAGGGGGCATTGTATGCACTTGCAATATTTAGCATTTATCTATTGGCGCAGCCGGTAGCTTTAGGGAAATCATTGCAGTTTTCCTGGATATTTTATATTGCTCTTTTGGGTTCCTATATTGCAGTAAAGTATTCGGAGAGACTGGAGAAGGATTATAAGTATCTATATCTATTTCTGATAATTGGTATGATGACTAGTTTCTTTGACTTATTGACATACCCTTTGTTTACCTGGGGGATGGTTGCCGTTATATTTATACTTATGGATAAGGACGGAGCATCACCATGGGTGTATTTATGGAAGGTGGTTAGTACGGGTATAGCATGGATAATGGGTTATGCCGGCATGTGGTGTATGAAGTGGTTCATAGGCAGTCTGGTTCTTGGGGAGAATATTTTTGAAAAGGCTATATGGGAGGTGATGTATCGTGCAGGTACACAGGGGGACAATCATATAGGGGTATTGACCTGGTCGGACAGACTGGAGACCTTGTACATTAATTGGAAGCATTATGACAACATGTTTTGCGCTACAATTCTTTTGTTATGGTTAATAGGGATCTTTGTTTTAAATATAAAAAACGGAGTAAAGAAATCTGAAAAAACACTTTCTTTGACTGTTACTGGAGTTTCCTCCTTTGTATGGTATCTGGTCGTGGCTAATCATACTATTACGCATCATTTCTTTACGTATAGAATTTGGCTGGTCTCTATGTTGGCATTCATGATAATCGGTTTGATTAATTATGATGGGAATGTATTGTTAGAGTATAAAAAAAGATTGCAGGTTATTGGAAAGTGGCTTGTTTGCGGTATGTTTTCAGTTGTTTTGGTATTTCTCTTTGCAAAAGAGGGAATAGATGTTTCAAACACAGGATTGTCACCAAGATATGTTTCGTTGGGAAGTGGCAATAAGTGGGAGGTGGAATTTACGCCTACCTTCTCTGGGATTCATGGATTTCTATTGTGTATGAAATCTGAGAGTACCAGCGGATATTATCAAATAACCTTGTCTAAGGGAGGTGCATTGCTTTATCAGGAAAAATATGACATAGCAGAGTTTTCAGAAAATTCTTATGGAAATTTTGAAGTTGAATGGGATGTGAAGGCTGGAGTAAAATATGAGCTGATGCTGGAAGCTGTTGAACCTAATGCAGAGGTTTTTGCAGTAATTACAGAGGAGGGCAGCCAGCCACTGGCTGAATATCAAAATTTACGTATTAATGGAAAAGCTTATAACAGCCAGCCATCTACAGGCTTTACTTATTGGAGTCTGCCGCCTTCAAGATGTACACAGATTCTTTTGGTAGGATGCACAATGGCATGTTTAATAAGTGTTGTGTTGTCTTTGGAGTCGGTTTTGCATAGAAAAGCAAATATTAAAGTCAAAAAAATATAAAAAAATACAAACTCTTTCAACATTAGGGCTTGAAGTGATACATTTTTTGTGGTAGAATATCAAATGTGTCACTTAGGCATGTTGAAAAATCGGCGTGTGGCTCAGCTTGGTAGAGCGCATCGTTCGGGACGATGAGGTCGCAGGTTCGAATCCTGTCACGCCGACGATAAGGAGACTGATATGGGTAAGTTTATAGTCCTTATGGGTAAAAGTGCTTCCGGGAAGGACACTATTTATAAACTGTTGCTTGCAGATGAGTCGTTAAAGCTGCGGCAGCTTGTACCATATACTACCAGACCACGGCGCGTGGGCGAGATTGAAGGAGAGGCTTACCATTTTGTCACGGAGGAACAATTTAATGCATTGTTAGAGAAGGGGCGTGTGATTGAGCATCGCTCCTATCATACTATTCACGGCCTTTGGAGGTATTTTACGGTAGAGGATGAGCAGTTGGATTTGTCCAGGCATAGTTATCTGCTGATTGGTACTTTGGAGGCCTATGTTAGCATTGTACAGCATTTTGGACAGGAGCAGGTGGTTCCGGTTATGGTTACACTGGATGATGGAGTCAGACTGGAAAGAGCTCTGACCCGTGAGCGGCAGCAGGAGCACCCTAAGTATGAGGAAATGTGCAGGCGTTTTCTGGCAGACAGCGCAGACTATTCTCAGGAGAAAATGGATGCCGCAGGTATTGGCAGGGTTTTTGAGAATCACTCTTCAGAGGTTTCTGCAATAGAGATTAGTGCTTACATACAGGAGCAATTGATGTTTTAGCCATTTTATAGAAGGGATATTTATGCAGTCATTTGCAAAGGTTATTGGACAGGCTTCTGTTAAGGAGCATCTAAAAAAAAGTTTACAAGCCCGAAAGGTATCTCATGCATATATATTTTATGGTGAGAGGGGCGGCGGGAAAAAGACTCTGGCAGACTTGTTTGCCAGAGCTTTGCAATGTGAGACAGGAGGAGAGGAACCATGCAATCAGTGTACCAGCTGCAAGCAGGCTCTTCATCACAATCAGCCGGATATAATTTATGTGCAGCATGAAAAGCCCGGTATTATCAGTGTAGATGAGATTCGTAAGCAGGTGAACAATGATATTGGCATCAAGCCATACAGCAGTGAACACAAAGTTTATATTATCGATGAGGCCGAGAAGATGAATGTGCAGGCTCAAAATGCCCTGCTTAAGACTTTGGAGGAGCCCCCGGCATATGCCTGTATATTACTGCTTACTACCAATATGGAGGCTCTGCTTCAGACTATTCGCAGCCGGTGTGTTACTTTAACCATGAAGCCGGTACCGGATACGGAGTTACAGCGTTATTTGATGAGAGAGGTACAGGTGCCGGATTATAAGGCTGGTATTTGTGCGGCATTTGCAAGAGGAAATGTAGGACGCGCCAGAGAATTGGCAGTGAGTACAGAGTTTGAAGAGCTGAAGGAGGAGACTCTGCAGCTGGTTCGTAGCCTACAGGACAAAACCCTCAGTGATTTGGCAGCAGTTGCTAAGGAAAAGGCGGATAAAGGCAGCAATACAGAAGGTTTTTTGGAGCTTTTACAGATGTGGTACAGAGATGTGTTGCTTTATAAGGCCTCTGACAGTAGTCAAAGTCTTATTTTTGGCGAAGACAAGCAGTATATCAAAAGAATGGCTGCGAAAAGTACTTATGAGGGCTTAAATCGCATATTAAATGCAATAGAAGAGGCAAGAACGCGTCTTGCCGGTAATGTAAATGCAGAGCTTACTCTGGAGTGGCTTCTTCTGGTGGCTCAAGAAAGCACGGCTTCATAATGTAAGATTTGAAAAAGAGGTTATAGATGGAGGTATATAGATGATTAAAGTAATAGGAGTAAGATTTCGTTCAGCAGGGAAGGTTTATTATTTTGACCCCCTTGCATTTGATATAAAAAAGGGTGATCATGTTATTGTAGAAACCGCCCGTGGTATTGAATATGGTACCGTTGTGGGAGGAATCAAGCAGGTGGCAGATGATGAGGTGATTCAGCCGTTAAAGCCGGTGCTTCGTGTGGCTACAGAGAGGGATGATACCCAGGAAGCAGACAACAAACGCAGGGAAAAAGAAGCTATGCGTATTTGCCTGGAAAAAATCAAAGAGCATAATTTGGATATGAAGCTTATAGACGCGGAGTATACCTTTGATAATAACAAGGTGTTGTTTTATTTTACGGCAGAGGGTCGGATTGATTTCCGTGAGCTGGTAAAGGATTTGGCGGCTATTTTCAAAACCCGTATTGAGTTAAGGCAGATTGGTGTTCGCGATGAGACCAAGTTAAGGGGTGGTATTGGTATGTGTGGACGGCCACTTTGCTGTCATACACATCTGTCTGATTTTATTACGGTTTCTATTAAGATGGCAAAGGAACAGAATTTATCTCTGAATCCTACCAAGATTTCCGGTGTATGCGGCAGGCTGATGTGTTGTCTGAAGCATGAGGAAGAAACCTACGATGAGCTGAACAGAAATTTGCCACATGTTGGTGACAGGGTAACCTGTCCGGACGGCACACAGGGCGAGGTGTCCGGTGTAAATGTACTTCGTCAGTTGGTAAAGGTAGTGGTTGAAAAGGGCGATTCCAAGGAAATCAACGAGTTTAAGGTATCAGAAATCCGCTTTGTGAAAAAGGGTAATCGTCAGGTGCGTGAGGAAGTATCTGCAGAGGAGCTTCGTGCACTGGAGCTTATGGAAAAGCAGGATAAGCTGGATACTCAGGAAACAGAAGAGAAGCCGGCTAAGGGGACAAAGAAGGATCGTAAGGACCGGGGAAACCGTGAAGAGCATCGTGAACGCAAGGAGCGGGAAGGTGAGGAGCATGGTGTCAATAAAGAGCGCAGTGCAAATAAAGAGCATGGCAATCGCGAGGAACGCAGTGTAAATAAAGACCGCGGTAATCGTAAAGACCGCTTACGAAAAGAACAGAATGACAAAGAAAACATAAAGCCTCGTCCTGACAAGAATAAAAACAGAGAACAGAATAAAGAGAAGCAGGCGGTAGCGGTCACGCAGTCCGAAAAGCCGGAGGCAGTACAGCAGATTGAGCAGAAGGCAGAAGGAAACGCGGGAAATCGTAATCGCAAGAAGCCTTATTATCGTAATCGCAGACGTAATCGTCCGGACGGTGCAAAGGAGCAGCATGAAGCCTGAATTGAAAGAAAATGAAAGGCTGGATGATTTGCAGCGCAATGGGTATCAGATTATACAGAACCCGGAAAAGTTCTGCTTTGGTATGGATGCAGTGCTTTTGAGCGGTTTTGCTAAAGCCAGAGAAGGTGATTGTGTCCTGGATATGGGGACCGGTACAGGCATTATACCCATCCTTATGGAGGCTAAGACCCAGGCAGACAAGCTAATTGGACTGGAAATTCAGCCGGAGAGCGCTGACATGGCACGCAGAAGCGTGGCGTTAAATCATTTAGAGCATAAAATACAAATTATAGAAGGCGATATCAAGGAAGCAGCGAGTATTTTTGGTGCTGCTTCTTTTGACGTTGTGACTTGTAATCCGCCATACATGATTGGTCAGCATGGTCTTCAGAATCCGGATGCACCAAAGGCCATAGCCCGGCACGAAATTCTTTGCACGCTGGAGGACGTTATCAGTCAGGCGGCAAAGCTTTGTAAGCCCGGAGGACATTTTTATATGGTGCACAGACCGTTTCGTCTGGCGGAAATTATTACACTTATGACGCAGTACCGCCTGGAACCGAAACGCATGCAGCTGGTATATCCTTATGTGGATAAAGAGCCAAATATGGTGCTTATAGAGGGAGTCCGCGGAGGACGCAGTCGTATGACGGTAGAAAAACCGTTGATTGTATATAAGGAACCGGGCGTGTATATGCCGGAAATTTATGAGGTGTATGGATATTAGAGAGTGCGTGATGCCATAAGGCGGTACGTACCAAAAGGAGATATTATGGCAGGGATGCTTTATTTGTGTGCCACACCTATCGGCAATCTGGGAGATATGACCCCTCGTGTGGTAGAGACTCTCAGGCAGGTAGATGTGATCGCAGCAGAGGATACGAGAAACAGTATTAAACTGTTAAATCATTTTGAAATAAATACACCCATGACCAGTTACCATGAATATAATAAAGTGGAAAAGGCCCACCAGCTGATTGCAAAGATGCAGGAGGGGCAGGATGTGGCGTTGATTACCGATGCCGGTACACCTGCCATTTCAGATCCGGGCGAGGTGCTGGTGGCAATGTGTCATGAAGCAGGTATTGCAGTGACCTCATTACCGGGACCGGCGGCGTGTATAACGGCCTTGACCCTGTCCGGTTTAAGTACCCGCAGATTTTGTTTCGAGGGCTTTCTGCCCACAGACAAAAAAGAAAAGGCACTGGTACTGGGAGATTTAAAGGAAGAAAGCCGCACCATGATTTTGTATGAGGCTCCACATCACTTGGTAAAGACTTTGCAGGAGTTGTATGAGACCTTGGGCAATCGCCGTATTACGCTTTGCAGGGAGCTGACCAAAAAATTTGAAACGGTACTTCCTACCACCCTGGAAGAGGCATTGGCTAAATACCAGACAGAGGAACCACGAGGTGAGTATGTCCTTGTTATGGAGGGCAAAAGCTTTACCCAAAAGAAGGAAGAGGCCATTAAGTCATGGGAGGAAATGTCCATTGAGGAACATATGGCTTACTATGAAGCACAGGGCATGGACTCTAAGACAGCCATGAAGCAGGTGGCCAAGGACCGTGGTGTGGGCAAGAGAGAGATTTACAGTTATTTAAACAAGTGATAAAAAAGGACGCTCCCCTAAAGGTGCGTCCTATTGAGATTGTGAGGGCAAAATGGCAGGATTTAACAGCTGTGATAATTGCAGCAATTATGTTTATGACGAAGAATATGAATATTACTATTGTGCCATTAATCTGGACGAGGATGATATGGTCCGCTTTTTAAAGGGAACTATGAATGGGTGTCCGCATTTTAGTCTGGATGATGAGTATGCAATTGTGAGGAAGCAGAATTAAAGGTAACAGTTCAACTATTCAGCCGGCAGTCAACCAAGACACAGTGCTTTTTCAGCACGCTTTCGCTCTAAGCTTACGTAGCGGTACTAAGTTCAGCTTCGGTGCAAGCACCTTGCTTCACTAAGGACCGACGCTCGCTAGAAGGCATTCAAAAGCACTGTGTCTTGGTTGGTTGCCGGTCAGCCGGTTGAACTGTTTTTATCAAACACATTTAGATAAATTTCTAAATGTCTATTGACATATGAAAGAACATATAGTATTATAAAGATACAACATTTAGAAAAATATCTAAATGATATTAATAAGGCAGTTTTCGCAGAATAGGAGGTATTAATATGGGGTTACGAGATAGTTTCAAGGCTTTATCGGATCCTACCAGGCAGGAGATTTTGCAGATGCTTACAAAGGGGCGCATGAGTGCCGGTGACATCGGGGCACATTTTGATATGACGGGAGCTACGATTTCCCATCATTTGAATACGCTTAAGCAGGCCGGGCTGGTGGAGGATATCAGAGAAGGCAAGTACATTTATTATGAGTTGAATATGTCAGTGATTGAGGAAATGATGGGCTGGTTTTTGCAGCTTAAGAAGTAATGGGAGGTTTGTATTATGAAGAAAATCTTTGGTAAAGAAATGTTGAAAACATGGATTGTAGTGGCACTTGCAGTGATTTTGGCGATTGTGGGCATACGGATCATGCCGGACACGATTCCGACTCATTTCGGTCCCAGCGGAGAGCCGGATGCATGGGGCAGCAAGTTTACTGTTTTGTTATATCCTGCTATTTTGGTGTTGGTTACTGTTTTGGCGGTGCCGATGATAAAGCTGGACCCAAAGCAGGGCAATTACGATCGTTTCGGCAAGTATTATTACAATTTCTTTTTTGGCTTTGCGCTGTTCTTTCTGGCAATGGAGGCAGCCAATATTGCAATTGCAATGGGCGCTGCGATTAACGTAGGAAGTATTATTTGCTTTGTAACAGGTGTGCTGCTGTTTTTTGTGGGCAATATGATGCCGAAAATCAAGCAGAATTTCTTCTTTGGTATCAAGACACCGTGGGCTTTGACGGATGAGGAAAACTGGTTTAAGACCCATAGACTGGGCGGCAAGACCTTTGCTGTGGGCGGTATCGCCATTATGATTGCAGCTTTTATACCGGGCGAAAGTAAATTTTGGATATTTCTTCCAGTGATTTTTGTTATGGTATTTGTACCATTGGTGTATTCTTACTTGATTTTTAAACGCAAAAATAATGTGAAATAATTTTCAAAAGTTGCCATAGTTTTTTTGAAATAGAAATCCCAAATAAGCACATACTAGTATTGACGTTATCACGTCGAATTATTTAGGAGGTGCTATTATGGGTCAGATTTCTGAATTAGAATTACAAAATTTACGTCATCTTATCGCAGGTTACGAAACTACACATTGTAAATTAAAGGAATATGCCAACTGTGCTACCAGCAAAGAAGTAAAGCAGTTCTTTGAAAAAGGCGCACAGAGTGCCATGGACAACAAGAACACTTTAATGAAATTTTTACAGTAGGAGGTGCCGGCAATGGATATGAATGAAAAAACAATGGTAGCTGATACTTTAACAGGTATCAACGGAGAATTGGTTCGTTTTGCGGAAATGATTCCACAGACCGAACACAAAGAATTAAAGACAACTTTAAAGCAGTTCAGAACTGCTTGTGAACAGAGTCAGGAAGAGCTTTACCAGATTGCACGCAGCAAATCTTATTATGTGCCTGCAGATGCGGCTTCTAAGGATGACATTGCACATGTAAAGAGCTTGTTCACTCAGGCAAAATAAGATACTTTAAAGACTTCTGAATTTGTAAAATGAATTGGTTTTATGAAAAGCGGCATGACTTTCGGGTTATGCCCTTTTTGTGGTGGGGCAGGGTTATTTCATGAGACAGAAACATATATTATTTAGGAAAGAAAATAGTGCAGGAAAGTATATGTTAAATTATTTATGGGCAGGTATGATTATGATAGGTGTGTGCTATGGTGCCGTTACCGGCAATTTGGCTGCGGTAGGCAATGGGGCTCTGGATGCCACCAGAGAGGCGGTTTCTTTGTGTGTTACCATGTTGGGAGCTGTGGCCTTTTGGGTGGGTCTGATGGAGATTGCGGATAAAGCCGGGCTGATTGAAAAGTGGAAACGTGGGTTGCGTCCGGTGCTGAAACTTCTTTTTCCCAGACTGGATCTTGAAGGGGAAGCTGCAGGCTTTATTGCCACAAATCTGATAGCTAATATACTGGGGCTTGGCTGGGCATGTACACCGGCAGGACTAAAGGCTATGGAAGCCTTGGAAGAAGTGGAAAAGAAAAGACTGCATGTGGATAAACTGTCACAGGCCAGCAAAGAAATGTGTACATTTTTAATTGTCAATATTTCATCTTTGCAGCTGATACCGGTAAATATGATTGTGTATCGTACGCAGTATGGCAGCGTGAACCCCACTTCTATTATTATGCCGGCTATTGTGGCTACCAGTATCAGTACGGTGGCAGGGGTGATTTTTGCAAAGGCAGCAGATAAGGCATGCAAGGATTGAACATGGAGAGACAGACAAGGCAAGTTGTCAGAAGAAAAGTGGCTAAAGGCAGAAAGGAGCAAGCGTGCAGGTTTTAGGGGAACTTTCAAATATTATTATACCGGCTATTGTATTTTATATCGTGGGCTATGGTCTGGTCAGTGGGGTATCGGTTTACGAGCACTTTATTAAAGGGGCGAAGGATGGTTTAAAGACAGTGGTGGGCCTGGTACCGACACTGATAGGACTTTTGATGGCAGTGGGTGTGCTGCGCAGCTCGGGATTTCTGGATTTTCTGGCGGGGATATTAAAGGGAGTGGGAGAGCTGATTGGAGTGCCCCAGGAAATATTTCCTGTTATTTTGGTAAAAATGGTATCCAACTCCGCAGCCACCGGACTGGTATTGGATATTTTCAAAACATATGGTCCGGACTCTTACATAGGCACACTGGTGTCCATCTTGATGAGCAGTACAGAAACGATTTTTTATACCATGTCCGTATATTTCCTGGCTGCGAAGGTGACAAAGACCAGATATACCTTGGCAGGGGCACTGTTTTGTACCTTTGTGGGCATTGTGGCAAGTGTGGTGCTGGCGGGGGTGTAGGGCTTTTTGAAAAGAAAAATTGCAAATGATTACCTTCTGTGATACAATTGCCATATATCAGTAAAGGAAGAGGATTTACATATGCGAGAGATGATTTTATCACTATTAGATAAACAAAGTCTTTTATTAATTGCTGCGGCGATGGCTTTTGCTATTGTTTTCGGGGTGATTTATTTTATATTTCGTAAGCGTAACAGGCATTATGAGTGGGATGATATGGAGGGGCATGAATTTGAGTATTTCTGTGCCGACTTATTGAAACGACGTGGTTTCAAGGATGTGGTGGTGACAAAGGGCAGCGGTGATTTTGGTATTGATATTCTTGCGGAGCGTGACGGCATCAGTTATGGCATCCAGTGCAAGAATTATACCTCGCCCATCGGGGTGAAGGCGGTACAGGAGGTTTACGCCGGCCGGGATTACTATGACTGCATGGTCGGAGTGGTAATGAGCAATCAATATTTTACCGGACCTGCCGTGGAGGCGGCTAAGAAGCTCAAGATTGTACTTTGGGACAGAGGGTATCTGGAAGAGATGATGGAAGAGGTTGATGAGTAAAGTGGGGAGACTGCCGGTCTCCCTGTTTTATAAAGTGAAATAAATTTTTACTTCTTGGCATCCTTCTTTAATTTCCACTCCAAGCTTCCGAAGTCCCCGGGCCCTGTTTTTAGCAGCCATTCATGAAAGGCGTAATCCGAATAATTTTCAGCCCAAAGTTCTTTGGCAGTTTCTTTTAATTCCAGTATTTCCAGATAGCCAACGTAATACTTCGGATAGTTTGCCGGGGCATCACAAATGGCTTCATAAACAGGTACGGCAGAGGCAGTATTTAAGCCCAGATTGGTTAGTAGAGATTCTACTTCCTGCAAGGAGGCACCTTCATAGTGAATAAAGATATCCAGGATGCTGCAAAGGCAGAGCTGGATTTCCCGGTTTAATCGGTTTAACAGCAGAGTATCCGTAAGTCCGGTATCGCAGCTTTTTATTACAAAATCATAGGAGTAAAGCTCTGCGTAAACAGCCCAGCCTTCTGTAAAACCACCGTAATACAGTAATTGGCGGATTAAAGGAACGCCTGCCTGCTCCAAGGCTGTCTGACTGTATACCGTCTGATACAAGTGCCCCGGAAAGCCCTCGTGGGCTAACGTAGTGTACAGGTCCAGTGCTTCCATTTCTGTATCAGGGTTAATATAAATGGCATGCTCATCATTGGCATCGATGGGAGGGGTCATGTAAAAGGCAGGCGCACTCATACCGGCCAGAATGCCATCTACGGTTTTTAGCTGCACCTGTTGCGCAGTGTTTCCGGTTACCTGACTTAAGGCGGGAAAGGAATTTTGAGCCTGTTCATACAAATGCGCCAGCATTTGAGAATATCCATTTATAGGAAACTTCCATTTTTGTACATAGGTGTTTTTTTGTAATAAGTTTATATATGACTGATATAACATGTCGTATCTTTGATAGAGTATAGCTTTTATTTCTTCTACTGTTTTATCGGAACCTGTATTGGCGGTCAGAAGCAGTGCATAGTAATCTTTGCCAAGTGGGTAGGCACTAAGGCCGGTTAAGGATGAAGAACCCCTTAGGGATGCCATAGAAGCGGCCAGAGCTTTATAGGAAGGTGCTAAATCATTGATTAAAAGTGTACTGTTACGTGTTTCATAGTCTAAAGCTTCAGAAGAGGTAATTATGTTTTGCTCCACCAGGCCCTGCAGTCTGGTATGAAAACTGGTTTGCAGAAAATGAGTATTGTTTTGAAGCTGGTCAGCAGGTAAAAGTTCCAGGCACTGTGCTTGAAGTTCCTGGATGTTTCCTTGGAACATGTAAATGCCTGCAGCTTCTTGTTCTGCGGCATAGGCTCCAAGGCCTGCCAGATAAGCCGGAACCTGGGAAAGTAATTTAAAATAATTTTCAATATCCGTTTTGGAGCGCAGGGCATATTCTGCTAAAAGAACGGGCAGCTGACTATGGGTTCCGCCTGAGCATGAAAGGGGATTTTCATAGTAAGGAAATTCCAGACTTTTAAGCTGCAAAATAATATATTTAGAAAGCAGATTGTAAAGAAAGGTTTCTTCAGCATTTAAACGTGAGGGGATTATTTCATTCAAAGAACGGGCCCGTTCCTGCCAAACTGCTTGATTCTGAGCATAGTAGGTAGAATGAAAAGGTATCAGGTCATTAGTTAAGTCTGCTAAACCCATCTCCTCCGGATAGGCTATGGTATAGTGAAGCTCAAAGGGATTATTTGTGAGACTGTCCAGTGCCATTTCTTTGCAAAAAGAAGCAAAGGGATAGACGCTCATGGAGTACAAAAAACAACCTCTGACAATAATGCAGATAATGATAAGTGTCAGGGGTATGGCGGCACGTTTTTTTGAAAAGGTCATAGGCAACCAACTTATTTTTTTAATAGTTTATGTTTTGTGGGCAAAGGATATGTTTTAGAGCTTGACTTTTTTGAATTGTTGGTTATAGTATAAGGTGTAATAATTTTGCAAGTTAGTTTTACGACTGAGATTGGAGGAGCAAATGAACAAATTAGAACTACAGAAAATTGCTGTAGAGATTCGTAAAAACATTTTAGTTGGTGTACATGCTGCAAAAGCGGGCCATCCGGGTGGTTCTTTGTCAGCTGCAGATCTTTTCACGTATTTATATTTTGAAGAGATGAATGTAGACCCGAAGAATCCTAAGTGGGAGGACAGAGATCGTTTTGTACTTTCTAAGGGTCATACAGTACCGGGCTTATATGCAGCTCTGGCATTAAAGGGTTTCTTCCCTGTGGAGGATATTCCTACATTACGTAAATTTGGCTCTTATTTGCAGGGACATCCTTGTCTGCAGTATACACCGGGTATTGATATGTCCACAGGTTCCTTGGGACAGGGTATTTCTGCTGCTGTTGGTATGGCAATGTCAGCAAAGCTGGATGGCAAGGAATATCGTACTTATACGTTGCTTGGTGACGGCGAAACCCAGGAGGGTCAGGTTTGGGAGGCAGCTATGTTTGCAGGCTACCGCAAGTTAGATAATCTTTGTGTTATCGTGGACAACAACAATTTACAGATTGATGGCGCAATTGATACTGTTTGCTCTCCATATCCTATCGACAAGAAATTTGAGGCATTTAATTTCCATGTAATTAATATCGATGGCAATGATTTTGACCAGATTGATGCAGCCTTTAAGGAGGCAAAGGCTACCAAGGGTATGCCTACTGCAATTATCTGTAAGACTGTAAAGGGCAAAGGCGTTTCCTTCATGGAAAACCAGGCAGGCTGGCATGGTGTAGCACCAAATGATGAGCAGTTTGCGCAGGCAATGGAAGAATTAGAGAAAGCAGGTGAAGCATTATGTCAGAAGTAAAGAAAATCGCTACCAGAGAAAGCTATGGCTCAGAATTAACAGCTATTGGCGCAGATTATCCAAATGTTGTAGTGCTTGATGCAGACCTTTCCGGCTCTACCAAGACTGCTGTGTTCAGAAAGCAGTTTCCTGAGAGACACATTAACTGTGGTATTGCAGAAGCCAACATGGCAGGTATTGCAGCAGGTCTGGCTACTACCGGCAAAATTCCTTTTATGAGCTCTTTTGCTATGTTTGCAGCAGGACGCTGTTATGAGCAGATTCGTAATTCTATCGGTTATCCGCACTTGAATGTAAAAATCGGTGCAACCCACGCAGGTGTTACTGTTGGTGAAGATGGTGCTTCCCACCAGTGTATTGAAGATATTGCTTTAATGTGCGCTATTCCGGGCATGGTAGTTATGAATCCGTCTGATGATGTTGAGGCAAGAGCATGCTTACGTGCGGCAGTAGAGTATGAAGGTCCTGTATACATGAGATTTGGTCGTGCTGCAGTGCCGGTTATTAACGATTATCCTGAGTACAAGTTCGAAATTGGCAAGGGTACTATCGTGAAGGAAGGCAAGGATGTTACTATCGTTGCTACCGGCGTTTGCGTTGACAGTGCTATAAAGGCCGCAGACAAGCTTGCAGCTGAGGGTATTGATGCAGAGGTTATTAATATTTGTACCATCAAGCCGTTAGACAGTGAATTAATTGCAGCTTCTGCACGTAAAACCGGCAAGGTTGTAACAGTAGAAGAGCATTCTGTCATTGGAGGCCTGGGTTCAGCAGTATGTGACGCACTGGCTGAGCTTGCACCGACTCCGGTTAAGAAAATTGGTGTACAGGATGTATTCGGTCAGTCCGGTACGGCCAGCCAGTTAATGGCATTTTACGGTTTGGATGCGGAAGGCGTATATAAGACTACAAAGGAATTTTTAGGAAAATAATTATGGAATATATTTTATCCCCCTCTATGCTTTCATGTGATTTTCTGCATGCAGGCGAGGATTTATTAAAAATCGATACAGCCGGTGCACAGTGGGTGCATGTTGATGTTATGGATGGTATTTTTGTTCCCAACATTTCATTTGGCCTGCCTCTGGTTGAAGCTTTTAGAAAGGGCACGGAGCGTGTTCTGGATGTGCATTTGATGATTATAGAGCCTGAAAAGTATATTGAGAGATTTATTAAGGCCGGTGCTGATGTGGTGACCTTCCATTTGGAGGCCACCAATCAGGCCGCAGAAAATATAGCTCTTATTCAAAAGCTTGGATGTAAAGCCGGTATATCCATTAAGCCGGGTACCCCGGTGGAGGAAGTGCTTCCTTATCTGGAGCAGGTAGATATGGTGCTTGTTATGAGGGTAGAGCCGGGTTTTGGCGGCCAGAAATATATCTCTGCATGTACGGATAAGGTACGTGAGCTTCGTGCAATTTGCAAGGCACGTGGGCTTGATACGTATATTCAGGTTGACGGGGGAATAGATGCAGCCAATGTTTCCGTTCCTGTAGATGCCGGTGCCAATGTAATCGTTGCCGGAAGCGCCGTGTTTAAAGGCGATGTAGAGGGGAATGTAAAAGCAATTATGGACAGGTTTCCTAAGAATGAAAAAAGCAGTTGAATATATTCATAATATATCAAACAAACAAATATTTACGATAGGACTTTTGGCAGTTATTGCTTCCTTTGTTCCGTATATCATTTTGGGCATGGATTCGATTATACCGTATCATGATCAGTTGGACGGAGAAATGATTGCATATATGTATCAGGCTAAATATTTATTTAGCGGGAGTGATAAAATACCGGAATTTTTAAATGGTGCTTCTAAGACAGCACTTATTGCACCGGCACCTTTGGCAGTGTTACTGTTTAAGGTTTTTCCTCCGTTTACAGCGTATATGTTTATGCAGATGACATGCCAGCTTATTAGCTATATAGGAATGTATTTCTGTATAAGGCTGTTTACAGACAAAGGGCTGATAGCACTGATTACAGCACTTTTGTTTACGTACATTCCGTTCTTGCCGGTATATGGTTTGGCGCAGTATGGAGCACCGATGTTGCTTTTGAGTATATATTATTTGTATTCTAAAAAGCACACGAAATTTAGTTATGTTTATATTGCTTTATATTCTGCAATGTCATCACTGGTGTTATGCGGTTTTGCATGGTTAGGTGTATGGCTTTTAGGATTGGTAATATTGGCAACAATAAGGAAGCTTAGTGTTCATAGGGAAATGGTGGCAGGCTTTGCTATAATGCTTGTGCTATATGTTGTTACAAATATTTCTCTATTGGGTCAGGTGCTTGGAATTACTGCAGGTACAGTTTCTCATAAAACGGAATATGTACTGAATGCGAAACCATTCTGGTCAACGTTTATACAGTATCTTAAATATAATGATACACACAGCGCAGATCATCATATATGGATTCTATATTTGGTATGTATTGTAGTTGGGGTTCTTTGGTTTGGTAACAGTAGAGTCGGTTCTATCCTAAAGTCTGAGTCAAAAGCAATTATATTTAAACGCAATTTGTTGACCGTTATTTTGGTTGGTATTGTGAGTATTTGTTTTGCAGCAGCAATATGGGATACATCTTTTCTGGTGCAAATACGAAAGGGGGCCCTGGGTTCTTTTCAGTTTAACAGATTATTGTGGATTGTACCGTCATTATGGTATCTGGAACTGGGGTTATGTTTGGAAATTCTTTGGAGTTTTAAGGGGAAGTTTAAATGGCTTGGGCTCATGGTGTCAGTTCCTATGATATTGTTTGGAGGTTTCGTTACTTTACAAGACTCCATGCTTAAGCCGTGCTTACAGGAAATCCTTCTGGAGGACTATGAAACTATCAGCTTTTCTGATTACTATGCAATTGGTGTGATGGATCAAGTGGAAGCTTATATAGAAAAGACAGAAGGATTACAGAAATCGGAATACAAAGTGGCCAGTCTGGGAATTGACCCTGCTGCGGCACTTTATCATGGATTTTATTGTGTGGATGGGTATTCCAACAATTATGATTTGGAGTATAAACACAGCTTCAGGAAGGTTATTGAACCTGAGTTGGAGCGCAACGAATGGCTGAAAAATTACTATGATACATGGGGAAATCGTTGTTATTTGTTTTTTTCTGAAATTCCGGGATATTATAACATAGAACGTAACAGCTTTTGGTTCAATGATCTGCAATTAAATACAGCTGCGTTAAAGGAATTGGGATGTGATTACATTCTTTCTGCTGCATACATTGTGAATGCTGAAGAGAATGCACTGGAATTGCTGAGGGAAGAACCGTTTAATACAGACAGTAGTTATTACCAGATATTTATATATAAAATTGTAAGATGAATTAAAATCAGGAGGAGCTATAATGAGTAAAGGAAAATATTATATCACTACTGCAATAGCATATACATCAGGCAAGCCGCATATTGGCAACAGTTATGAGATTATGCTCGCAGATAGTATTGCCAGATATAAAAGAAAAGACGGCTATGACGTTTTCTTTCAGACCGGTACGGACGAGCATGGTCAGAAAATTGAGTTAAAAGCGGCAGATGCCGGTGTCAGCTGTCAGGATTTTGTGGATGGCGTGGCAGGTGTCATTAAGGATTTGTGGGATTTGGTGGACACCTCATACGATAAGTTCATACGTACTACAGATGCAGACCATGAGCGTCAGGTTCAGAAGATTTTTAAGAAATTATATGACCAGGGAGATATTTATAAGGGAGCTTATGAGGGCTTATATTGTACTCCTTGTGAATCTTTTTGGACAGAGTCTCAGTTAGTGGAGGGCAAGTGCCCTGACTGTGGTCGTGAAGTAAAGCCGGCAAAGGAAGAAGCTTATTTCTTTAAGATGAGCAAATATGCAGATAGATTGATAGAGCATATCAATACACATCCTGAGTTTATACAGCCTGTTTCCCGCAAGAATGAGATGATGAACAATTTCTTGTTACCGGGCTTACAGGATTTGTGTGTATCCCGAACCTCTTTTAAATGGGGAATTCCTGTGGATTTTGATAATAAGCATGTTATTTACGTGTGGTTGGATGCACTGACAAACTATATCACAGGTATCGGTTATGATGCAGACGGCAATTCTACAGAACAGTATCAGAAGCTTTGGCCTGCAGATTTACATTTAATTGGTAAGGACATCATTCGTTTCCATACTATTTATTGGCCGATTTTCCTGATGGCGTTGGGTGAGCCGTTGCCAAAGCAGGTATTTGGTCATCCATGGTTACTTCAGGGTGATGGCAAGATGAGTAAGTCCAAGGGTAATGTTATTTATGTAGATGACATGGTTCGTCTCTTTGGAGTGGATGCAGTTCGTTATTTTGTGCTTCATGAAATGCCTTTTGAAAATGATGGGGTTATCAGTTGGGAGCTTATGGTAGAACGCTTTAATTCTGATTTGGTAAATACACTTGGTAATTTGGTATATAGAACCATCTCCATGACCAATAAGTACTTTGGTGGGGTGGTGAAGAAAACCGGTGTGGAAGCTCCTGTGGATGCAGAATTAAAGGCTGTGGTATCCGGTGCTGTGGACAAGGTTGCAGCCAAGATGGATGGTCTGCGTGTAGCTGATGCCATTACGGAGGTATTTACGGCAATTAAGCGTTGTAACAAATATATTGATGAAACGGAACCATGGGTACTTGCAAAGGATGAGGCGAACAAGGCACGTCTTAGCGAGGTGATGTACAATCTTTGTGATTCTATTATTACCGCAGCAAGCCTATTAGAACCATTTATGCCATGTACTGCAAAGGCAATCTCTGAACAGTTAAATTGTCAGCTCAGAAGCTTTACAGAATGTAAGGAAAGTGGCTTATATCCTGCAGAAGGTCACGTGACGGATGCACCTACTATGCTTTTTGCAAGACTGAAGCTGGAGGATATTCTGGCAGAAGTAGAGAAGATTATGGAAGCGCAGAAGCCGAAGGAAGAGGTAAAGCCGGAGGAACCTGTAATTGATATCGAAGCAAAGGCTGAAATTGAATATGATGACTTTGCAAAGCTACAGTTCCAGGTGGGCGAGATTATTGCATGTGAAGAAGTAAAGAAATCCAAAAAATTACTTTGCTCTCAGGTAAAAATTGGTTCTCAGGTAAAGCAGATTGTGTCTGGTATTAAGCAGCATTACTCCGCAGAAGAGATGGTTGGCAAAAAGGTAATGGTACTGGTCAATCTGAAGCCTGCCACGCTGGCCGGTGTGGTAAGTGAAGGTATGTTACTTTGTGCAGAGGATGCAGAAGGTAATCTGGCACTGCTTACTCCGGAAAAAGAAATGCCATCTGGTGCTGAAATCTGCTAATTAAAGTTTATGGTGATATTATGGGAAATGTTATTATTAAACGTGCAGAAGCAAACGACTGGGATGCGGCGATAGCAGTTGCTTGGCTTACCTTTCAGCAAATTTCATCACAGGTATGCGACGAGAAGGGAGCCAGAGACTTTAGGGATGGTTTGACCAGTACACAGCTATACATTGACTTTTTGCAAGGCAGGTATCCGTTGTTTTGTGCTTATGAGGGCAAGAAAGTTATCGGTATGCTGGCACTGCAGGACAAAGCTCATATTTCACTGTTTTTTGTCAAGAAGGAGTTTCAGGGCAGAGGAATTGGCAGAGAGCTGCTGGAGGCATGCAGGAAATACAGTACAGAGCATGGCGCGTCGAATTTAACGGTAAATGCAGCCCCCACAGGTTTGCCATTTTATCTGGCCAATGGTTTTCGGGCATCAGCCGGAGAACGTTTTGAAGGGGGACTTAGGTATACCCCAATGATACTTAAAGCAAAAAGGTAGGAAAAACATGGGAATCTTTAATTTGGACAGTAAATTTATGCATTACGCAAACAAATTTGCAGATTTAATGTGGCTTAATATTTTGACATTAGTATGCTGCATACCGATTATTACGGCAGGTGCATCCATCACAGCAATGCACAACGTACTCTTAAAAATCTATCGTAATGAGGAGAGTTATGTAACCAGGCACTTCTTTAAGTCCTTTAAGGAGAATTTAAAGCAGTCTACGCTTATCTGGCTGATTTATCTGGTGCTGATTCTGGTGTTGGTTTTGGATTTCTTTTACATAAAAGATTATAATTTGAATCTGCCGAAATTTTTCCAGTACGCTCTTTATATCGTGGCTATTCTGGGAGCCTTCAGTTACACATGGGTATTTATATTGCAGTCTCGTTATGAGAATAAGGTGGTTCATACTATCAGAAATTCATTCATAGTAGGTATTTCACATTTTTTCTATTCCATTATGATGATTATTCTGGCTGCGATTCCTATCATATGTCTGGCATTTTTCCCAGTGGCATTTCCTTTATGCTTTGCATTTGGATTTACTGCACCGGGTATTTTGCAGACCATGCTTTACAGCAGCGTGTTTGACAAGCTGGAGGGTGTGGACCGAAAGGCTTTGAAGGAGCAGGATCAGGTAGATGACGGCTGGTCTGTAGAGCTGGAAGAGGAGCAGATTGACGCTGTAGAAGGCGAAAATATATTAGAAAGTCCGAAATTGGAGATGGAAAATGTGGAGACGGCTCCGGAAGACTCTGAAAATGGACAGAATGACGAAGAAAAAATAAATTAGTGTACAAGTTTCACAAAAATAGATAATGATTAGTTGAAGTTTGTCAAAAACGCTAAGGATAATTTAAAAGTTTGTTGAATTATGATATAGCAAAATAAGACGGAAATCAT
>JAZRRW010000095.1:0-7519 GCA_045651105.1 Lachnospiraceae bacterium | reverse complement strand
AATAATTAAAACCAGTAATTGAATTCCCGGCACTTCGTCTTAAACAGGCGGAGTGCCGGCTTTTCTATGTCACAGTATCTATGCTCACGGTTGTATTTAAACAATGTATTCTTTACAAAGTAAAAAAAATGTAGTATTCTGTAAAAAACAGGAGGAGAAAGTATGAATTCTGTAATATATAATCCTTTGGAAGAATATGAAAGTAAATTCAAAAATCTTCATTTGGAGAATACCAACAGTTTTTTTGAGAAGCTTGTTCAGCAATCGGGTGTTGATATCGACAAAAACAGAGAAACCGTAAAGCGGTATAACGACTATAGAGAGAATTTGGCAAAGTTCAAGAAAAAGCGTAATCTTCTTAGATTTTGGAGAGTGGTGATGATAATTACAATTGTACTTATTCCGGTTGTAATACTAAAAATTACTCCTAAAATCAAACAATTAAGAAGTGATATTGAACTTGCTGATATGAAGGCAGAGGAAGTTTTGGCGGAAGCGAATAGTCAGATGCTTTCGCTCAACAAGCTTTTTACGGACAGAGATGCCATAAATATCATTGAGGCCACAATTCCGCAAATATCTTTTGAACCGTGCTTTTCTGTTCAACAAGAAGCCGATATGAAAATCAATTATGATTTTCGTGAAGCTAACAAGAGTGAGCAATCGACTATTGATGTTTTAGCCGGTAAATTTAATGAAAATCCTTTTTTGTTTGAAAACAAACTTATACATAGACTGGGAAGACAAACTTACTACGGACATAAGACGATATATTGGACAGAAACCTATAGAGATAGTGAGGGGAAGCGGAGAACCAGAACAAGAAGCCAAACACTTCAAGCTTCCGTAACCAAGCCTAAACCGTTTTATAATAATCAGGTGGTCTTGAATTACTGCTCTCAGGGAGGTCCGGAGTTGGCATTTAGCAGAGAGGCTTCTCATCTTGATAAAAAAAGTGAAAAACAGATTGAGAGATACGTGGAGAGGGGCGAAAGAAAACTCAAAAGAAAGACCGACAAAGCAATCGAACAAGGCAGTGACTTTATGAGTATGTCCAATACGGATTTTGAAGTGCTTTTTCATGCGCTTAACAGAACGAATGAAGTGCAATACCGAACGCTGTTCACACCGTTGGCACAAACGAACATGGTTGATTTGATTTTATCAAAGACCGGTTATGGTGATGATTTTAAATTTATTAAGGAAAAGCGAACAAACAGAATTATCTCAAAACATAGTCAGGGAAGGTCAATTAATTTGTTGCCGGAAAGCTACGCTTCCTATTCGTTTGATATCATCAAAGAGAATTTTGTGGAGAAAAATGCAGAGTATTTCAAGGCGGTATATTTTGATTTCGCACCGCTTTTGGCAATTCCTATGTATCAGGAAAGGCCGGTACATTCCTTAAAACCTATACCGGATTACTCTCAATTGTACGCACTGAAAGAATGCGAAGCTTTGGCAAATGCAGTAAGTTACAGTTATATGGTACATCCAAAAACCAAAACACAAGCGATTTTGAAAGCATCCTTTGTAAGGTCCAAAGACAAAATTGATGAAACATGTATCTCGGCATATTCATATGATATTGTAAAACGTGTTGATATCGTTTCGGTTCGTGGTGATGATGGGCATTATCACGATGTATCCGTTCCGTGGGATGAATATATACCGTTGGAAGTACATAACAACTTTTTTGTCACCACTACGGACGCCGTTCAAAATCAAAATGTTATAGCAAGGCGAAACAACTTGTGTATATTTACATCAAAATAATATTTAAAGGAGAAACAAAATGGCAAATCAATTAGATGAACTTAATCCGGAAGTAAGAGAAGAAGGGCTTGACACAAATGTTATAGTTAAGAAAATTCCTGCGGAAGTAGGAGTTGGCTCCAAAATTTTTGAAATCGTGTTGTGGGTGTGTGGTATTATTCCTGGGCTTATCTTTTTGTGGATGAAAACGAATGCCCAAAAACACTTCGACCAGTTACAGCAAAAAATACAGAGAGATGCGTCACAGATAGATAATTATCTTGAACAGAGGGTAATGGTTCTTCAAAACTGTGCACGTCTGTTAGATAAGGCTATTGATCTTGACAAAAGCACATTTGAAAACATTGCCAGAATTAGATCCGGTAATGTTGATAATGCTGATGTTACCCGTAATGAAATCGGAGGTCAGATTGATAGCATTTCAAGGGATATCAATGTTGCTGTTGAAAGTTATCCGGAGCTTGGCGCACATCGCGAAATCGCAGATGCAATGCAACAAAATATGTATTTGCAGAGAGAAATCACTGCCGCAAGAGAGCTTTATAATGATACCATCAATGAATGGAATAAAGATATTTTTGCATGGCCTACCAAGAAAATCGTTGCAGCAAAAAATGGCTATACCACCAGAATTCCATTTGTTGCATCTAAAGAAATTAAAGAAAAGGCAAAGAGTGTATTTTTCTAAAATGTAAAAAGCAAATCGATGCTGAAAATATTCTAAACACCTTGACAAATCCCTCACTCTCGCATATTCTAATAATGTATGCAAATATATTTCAAAAGCGATGAACGGAAAGAGTAGCAAGGCGTTTCTTTTCAGAGAGGGGCTGTCACCGGCTGAAAGCAGTCCTAAAGAGCAAGGTGTGAAGTGCGTCCGGAAGCTTTGCAGGGGAAGGATAGTATCCTGCAACGGGTAGTGCCGTTACACACCTTGAGGGAAAGCATATGCTTTAATTAGAGTGGAACCGCGGATTACTTCGTCTCTATTTTGAGAGGAAGTAGTCCGCGATATTATTTTGAGGAGATCTTTATGAGTATAATCAGCAAAATCAAAGAGGAGATTGCCATTGTTAAGGCAAGGGACCCTGCTATGCATTCTGATTGGGAGGTTTTTTTATATCCTTCCTTCAGGGCGATTATGAATTACAGGGTTACCCATAAGTTATATGTAAAGGGGCATTTCCTACTGGCCAGATATTTGTCACAGCGCAGTGCCAGAAAGACCGGCATTGAGATACATCCCGGTGCACAGATTGGCAAGGGACTGTTTATTGACCATGGTCATGGTGTGGTAATCGGTGAGACTGCCATTGTGGGAGATAATGTGACCCTGTATCAGGGGGTTACCCTGGGTGGTACCGGTAAGGATACCGGCAAGCGTCATCCGACCATTGGAAATAATGTTTTGATTGGCTCGGGAGCCAAGGTGCTGGGACCTTTTGAAATCGGTGACAACAGTAAAATCGGTGCCGGAAGTGTGGTACTGTCCCCGGTTCCTGACAATTGTACGGTAGTGGGTGTGCCGGGACGTATTGTGAAGCGCAATAATATTTCCTGTCCCAGCATGGAGTTAAATCAGGTAGACCTGCCTGATCCGATTGTTGAAGAATTAAATGCTTTAAAGACAGGCAGAAGCACTATGGAACAGCGCGTTGAGGAGCTGGAGCAGATGGTGCAGAAGCTGGCAGAGATGGTAAAATAAGAGAGGAGAAAATAGAATGAAACTTTTTAATACACTTACAAAAAATGTAGAAGAATTTGTACCGAATGTGGAAGGCAAGGTAAATATGTATACCTGTGGTCCTACGGTGTATCATTTTGCCCACATTGGCAATCTGAGAAGTTATATTATGGAGGATGTGCTGGAGAAAATTCTGCGTTATGCGGACTATGATGTAAAGCGAGTTATGAATATTACTGACGTAGGTCATTTATCCTCTGATGCAGATGAGGGTGAAGACAAGATGTTAAAGGGTGCTAAGAGAGAAAATAAAACTGTTATGGAAATTGCCAAGTTTTATACGGATGCTTTCTTTTCTGATTGTGCTAAGTTGAATATCAAGATTCCGGACGTGGTAGAGCCCGCAACTAACTGCATTGACAGCTTTATTGAAATGATTCAGGCACTGCTTGAGAAGGGCTATGCTTATCAGGCAGGTGAAAATATTTATTTTGATACCTCTAAGCTTAAGGATTACTATGTATTTGGCAATCATAATGAAGAGGATTTGATGGTAGGTGTGCGTGAGGATGTAACCGAGGACACCAACAAGAAAAACAAAAATGACTTTGTACTTTGGTTTACCAAGTCCAAGTTTGAAGACCAGGCATTGAAATGGGATAGTCCATGGGGTGTGGGTTACCCGGGTTGGCATATTGAATGCTCCTGCATCAGTATGAAGCATTTGGGAGAATATATGGATATTCACTGTGGTGGTATTGACAATATGTTCCCGCATCATACCAACGAAATTGCACAGAGTGAGGCGTATCTGGGTCACAAGTGGTGTAATTACTGGTTCCATGTGCATCATTTAAACGATCAGTCCGGCAAGATGAGTAAGTCCAAGGGTGAATTTTTGACCGTTTCTTTATTAGAGTCTAAGGGATACGACCCATTGGCTTACAGATTGTTCTGTCTGCAGTCTCATTACAGAAAACCGCTTGTTTTCTCTTTTGATGCTTTGGACCAGGCAGCAGGCACCTATAAGAAACTGAAAAAGCGTATTGCAGATTTAGATAAGGCCGGTGTTGTGGATGAAGCTGCAGTGGCAGCATATAAGACCAGATTTTTAGAGGCTGTAGGCAATGATGTCAATACCTCTATGGGTGTAACCTTAGTATATGATGTGTTAAAGAGTGAGTTAAATGGTGTTACCAAGCGAGCCATCCTTGAAAGCTTTGATTATGTGCTTAGTCTTGATCTTTTAAAGGAAGAGGCGCAGGAGAACAGCGATGTAGATGCTGATTTAGAAGCATATGTTTTAACAAAAATCGAGGAAAGAAAGGCTGCCAAGAAAGCAAAGGACTTTGCTTTGGCAGATGCTATTCGTGCTGAGCTTTTGGAAAAGGGTATTGTATTAGAGGATACCAGAGAGGGTGTAAAATGGAAGAGAGCATAAAAGCAGCTTTTGGACTGGAGGAGCAGGATTATCGCTCCTTTAGTGCTCTGACTCTGGCTTATATCGGAGATTGTATTTTTGATTTGGTTATTCGCACGGTGGTTATTTACAAAAGTAAAAAGCAGGTCAATGACCTGCACAAAAAGGCAACCCGGTTTGTAAAGGCAGAAACACAGGCTGTAATGGTTCAGGGACTTTTGGATAACGATATGTTGACCGAAGAGGAAAAGGCGGTATATAAGCGGGGACGTAATACCAAGTCACACACCAGCGCCAAAAACGCTTCTATCGGGGCATACAGGAAGGCTACGGGCTTCGAGGCAGTATTGGGCTATTTGTATGTAACCGGCCAAATGGAGCGTATTTTGGAGCTTACAAAGGCAGGGGTTGCTTTTACAAATATGGAGCTGTAAGAGAAAGCGAGGAAGATATGGGATATACAGAATTTACCATAGAGGGCAGAAATGCTGTTATCGAGGCTTTTCGCAGTGGAAAGCCTATTGATAAGATTTTTATTTTGGATGGCTGTCAGGATGGGCCTGTTTCCACGATTAAGAGAGAGGCCAAGAAAAAGGATGTTATGATTAAGTATGTGACAAAGGAGCGTCTTGACCAGATGTCCGAAACCGGCAAGCATCAGGGTGTGATTGCTTATGCAGCTGCCTATGAATATGCAGAGCTGGAGGACGTTTTTGCAAAGGCTAAGGCAAAGGGAGAGGATCCGTTTATCATTATTTTAGATAACATTGAGGACCCACACAATCTGGGTGCTATTATTCGTACTGCCAATCTGGCAGGTGCTCATGGAGTGATTATTCCAAAGAATCGTGCTGCAGGACTTACAGCTACCGTGGCACGTACTTCTGCAGGCGCATTGAATTTTACACCGGTAGTAAAGGTGACCAATATTTCTAAGACCATTCAGGAGCTAAAGGACAGAGGGCTGTGGTTTGTATGCGCTGATATGGGTGGCACCGAGATGTATAAGCTGAATTTAAAGGGACCTATCGGTTTGGTAATCGGTAATGAAGGGGATGGTGTCAGCCGTCTGGTGCGTGAGAATTGTGACATGATTGCATCTATTCCTATGAAGGGAGATATCGATTCCTTAAATGCTTCTGTGGCAGCAGGAGTACTGGCTTATGAGATTGTAAGGCAGAGGCTGATGTCATGAAGGATATTTACAAAGCGTTAAATGACGAAGAGCTGCTGGCCAGATATATGGATGGCGATACGGCAGTAGTAGATTTTTTGATGGACAAGTATAAATATCTGGTTCGTCAGCAGGCGGGGAATATGTTTCTTTTGGGGGCAGACCACGAAGACTTGTTGCAGGAGGGCATGATAGGCCTTTTTAAGGCCATCAGAGACTATGATCCGGGCAGGGATACCAGTTTTCAGACCTTTGCCAGGCTTTGTATCTCTAGACAGATATTCACTGCCATAGAGGCTTCTAACAGGCATAAGCACGCACCCCTTAATTCCTACACCTCACTGTCTGAGACGGACAGCGAGCAATACAAGGAAATCAGAGACCGATTGATTGAGGTGACGGCCATAGAAAGCCCGGAATGCATGTTGATTGATAAAGAGAACGTTGATCAATTAGAGAAAATCCTGACTGCGGAGCTAAGTGCCTTAGAAAAGCAGGTGCTGGACTTGTACTTCATCGGTATGTCCACCAGAGAGATTGCAGCGATTCTGGGACGCACGGAGAAGGCCACGGATAATGCATTACAGAGAATGAAGGGGAAGCTTAGAAAGGTTTTTGGAAAAGAAGAGAGTGCGGATAAGTAAATATGTAACAAAAAAGCCCCTGAAATTCAGGGGCTTTGCTTATAAGCTGATGAGCGGACTTGAACCGCCGACCTCATCCTTACCAAGGATGCGCGCTACCGACTGTGCCACATCAGCGTACTTGAATATACTATCAAAACTACGCTGATTTGTCAACAGAAAATTTTAAAATTTTTAATTTTTTGTAGGCTTTTTTGTATACCTGTTTATTCACCCTCTGGGGTAGTAATCTCCGGGAACAGGTGAGACCAATAATCCTCCGGATAGCCGTAACCGCCGTTTGCAGGGTCGCCATTCCAATGATTTTCCAACATGTAATCAAAGGTATGGTGGCAGGTGCGGGAGGTAATCGGTGTACCTGTAAGCTCGCTGCCTAGCAGAGTACCCGGTATCAGCAGGTCATGCTCTGCCGGTAATATTTCAATAGAACCTTCGACCTTGTATGGGCAGTATTCTGTAGCCAGTACACCGTCTGTGCCGCATGCAAGACCAAATACGTGAACATCGCACTGGGTAACAGGCTCTGTACCTTCTGCAAAGAATTCCATGTATTTGTGTGCATCACATAGTCCTTCTGTCGGAAGCTTGCCGGATTTGGCACAAACCTCTAACTCAACAATATTTTCCGGCTTTTCCATGATTTCTTTTGGCTCCAAATCTGCATGGACTGCGGTCATAATCTTGCTCCAGATTTTGGTGTGGGTACTTTCCTCTGCTGTGCTTAAGGTCTTATTATTGCTGTCAAAGCCCAACCATACGCTTCCGGTGTAGTAAGAGGTATAACCGGAGAACCATACGTCCATACTGTCTGTGGTAGTACC
>JAZRRW010000094.1:0-5768 GCA_045651105.1 Lachnospiraceae bacterium | reverse complement strand
GAGAATTATTTTAGGTCAGACCAAGCCTCTGACCTTTTATGAGGAAGAGGTAGAGGGGGAGGAAGAAGAATTTCAAGATTTTGACCCGTTCTTTTTCTCATATTTGGAGGATGCCAGAAAGATTTTGATAGGAATCTTGCAAAATCGTACACTGGATATTTCAGTAAGGATGGCACTGGTGAAAAGCTTTGCAGAGGAAATGCAGGAAATTATCGAAAATACAGAGCTGTTTGAGCTAGTGGATGTATTTGATAAATACGAAGATGAAGGATTTCTTGCAAATGCGGCACGGGCTATTCAAGAAGAAATCGCGGCAGTTCATGAAAATGCAAGCGATGCTTTCGCTTATTCCAAGGGCATGTTTGGCAGACTGTACGAGTTGGAGCATTTAAGTGACGACTGGGAGGCATATCTGGAGCAGTGTTGGGAGTTGCTTTATAGTGGAAAGGCAGCAGGGTATCAGGCGTGTCATGAGGCGTTTAAGCGCTGGTGCAAACAGCCGGATTTTGACATAAATATTATTTTAGAGCAACTTTTGGTATATTTTGTCTTTACATACTTCTGTGGTGCGGTGTATGATGATAATGTGCTTGGTAAAGTGCAGATGTCCCTTGCAAGTGTGTATAACATCCATGAAATGTGCGTGGCAAAGTGGATGGAGCAGGAGCAGCGGCTCACAAGGCATGATATTGAGCGTATTGTATATCGTTATTCCAGAGAGCTGGAGCATTCGGATATGAATTTGGAGTTGATGGAGGAGACCAGACCATGAGAGATATTTTAATCGTAGTGGATATGCAAAAGGACTTTATTGACGGCGCACTCGGTACTGCAGAGGCTGTGGGTATTGTACCGGCCGTAGTAGAAAAGGTGAAAGGCTTTGAAGGTGATATCCTTTTTACCAGAGATACCCACTTTGAAAATTATATGGAGACCCAGGAAGGCCGCAATCTTCCGGTGTCGCACTGTATTCGTGGTACAGAGGGCTGGGAGCTCTGCAAGGAATTACAGCCTTATGCAGAGGACAGGCAGGTTTTGGATAAGGTAACCTTTGGTGCTATGGAACTGGGACCAATGTTACAGGAAATGCATGAGGAGGACGAAATTTCATCTATTACATTTGTAGGGCTTTGCACAGATATTTGTGTGATTTCCAATGTAATGATTGCCAAGGCATTTTTGCCGGAAGTACCGATTATCGTGGATGCTGCCTGCTGCGCGGGTGTTACACCTGAAAGTCATAATACCGCACTGGCTTCCATGAGGACATGCCAGGTGCAGGTGGTAAATGGGGAATAATTTTCCAAAATTATGTACAAAATATATTAAAACTTTTTATAAGGAGGACGAATATCATGTCAAACAAATATGAAGGAACCAAAACAGAGAAAAATTTAATGTCAGCCTTTGCCGGCGAATCTCAGGCAAGAAATAAATATACTTATTTTGCTTCTGTTGCTAAGAAGGAAGGCTACGAGCAGATTGCAGCGTTATTTTTAGACACTGCTAACAACGAAAAAGAGCATGCAAAGCTGTGGTTTAAGGAGCTGAATCAGTTAGGTGACACCGCAGCAAATTTAGAAGCTGCAGCAGCCGGTGAAAATTACGAATGGACAGAAATGTATGATGAATTTGCAAGAACCGCTGAGGAAGAAGGCTTTCATGCCTTGGCAGCGAAGTTCCGTGGGGTAGCAGCTATCGAGAAAATGCATGAAGAAAGATACCGTGCATTATTAAACAACGTAGAAACCAAGGCTGTCTTTGAAAAGAGTACCGTACAGGTTTGGGAATGCCGCAACTGTGGTCATATCGTTGTAGGCACCAAGGCACCTGAGGTGTGCCCGGTTTGTGCACATCCAAAGAGCTACTTTGAAATTCATGCGGAGAATTATTAAGCATAATTTGAACGGAATATAGTGTATTTTGAGGAAATGGCGTGATTTTTGTCACGCCATTTCATTACGAATTTCCGTCTCTCTCGCCATCACACTACCCTGTATCATCCTTTCGGAGCCGCCACCCTTGGCGCCAAAGGCTTCCTTAAGTAGCGTTGCTGCCTTACGGCAGTCCTTCGTAGCGCTGCCCAGTACAAAGCTGTAACCGGCTTCATCAGTACCCACAAAAATACCACAGTATCCGGTATAGTGGGTACAAAGCTCATTCACAGCGTTACGAATGGCTTTGGTATCCAAATCCTTTTGAAATAAAAATACATCTTCTGTGGTGTCTGGAGCAGGGAGGCTTTTAAGCTCTGCTTCCAGCACCATTTTTTGTAAATCGTTGATACGATAAATCAGTGCCTGCTGGTCTTCTTTAGCTTTGGCTACAGCAGTTGCAACTTCCGGCTGCTTGGCAGATAAAAGTGCAGAAATTTGCTCTACACTGGTCTGCTTGGTTCGGTAATCTTGGAGAGCCCGATTACCGCAAAGAATGGTCAGGCGTATACCACCACGGTGTGCCATGGCACCTACGATTTTTACCATGCCGATTTCACCGGTATGGTGCACATGTGGTGCACAGCAGGCGCACACATCATAGCCTGGCAGAGTCACAATACGTACTTCACCGGTCAGTTCCTTTTTGCTGCGATAGTCCATATTTTTCAACATTTCCTTATCCGGAAAGCTAATTTCAAAGGCAATATTTTGCCAGATAGCCTTATTGGCTTCCTGCTCCAGCCACTGCAATTGTTCCGGGGTAAGGGAACCGTCAAAATCCAGTGTGGTCTCGGTTAGTCCCAGATGGAAGCCTACGTTGTTATAGCCAAAGCTATTGTGAACCAGTCCGGACAGAATATGCTCTGCAGAATGCTGCTGCATAAAGTCAAAACGCCGGTTCCAGTCTATCTCGCAGGTAACAACAGTACCTGCAGTAAGAGGCTTGTCCGTATAGTGGGTGATGAGATCTTCTGAAATCTGCACATCGGAAATTCTGTGTTTGCAGACGTACCCCGTATCGGCAAACTGTCCCCCTCCCTCCGGGAAAAACACGGTTCGGTCTAAAATGATGCCATAAGCATTTCGTTCTGTATCAAAATCACAACTTAACACAGTGGCTTCACAGGTGGTAAGATGAGAGTCTGTATCGTATAATCTATGTGTCGCTTGCATAAAGTCTCCTTTATTTTATAAAATTATGTAATTATTCAGAGCCAAGCTCGAAAATGCTATGCATTTCCTCGCTGTGGCTTCTCGCCAAAGAAATTTATACATAAATGCATTCGCACAAGCAAGCTTGGCTCATGATTTTATGTATAAATTGCCTTGGCTCTGAATAATTACAAAATTATTATATCAAATTTCTTCACAAACTGCTATAATAAAATATAAATCTATAAAATAAGGAATGGCAAGAAGAGAGGACATTTTATGAATCAACGTAATTTTAATTTGGAAATGGAGCGTATCATGTTTCATCCGTCCAATAAAGGGAAGCATTTACTTTTACACAGCTGCTGTGCACCTTGTAGCAGTGCAGTTTTAGAACGGTTGCGTGTATTTTTCAGAATAACGGTTTTTTATTATAATCCTAATATTTCCTGGGAGGAAGAGTACCGCAAGCGGGTGGAGGAGCAGGTTCGTCTGATAGCCTGGTTTAATACACAGCCGGATGCGGCAGCGGGGGAGGCTTATCCGATAGCATATGTAGAGGGGGACTATGAGCCGGAGCTGTTTTTTGAGGCTGCAAAGGGGTTGGAGAAGGAACCGGAGGGCGGTGCCAGATGCGAGAAGTGTTTTGATTTGCGTCTGAGTAAGACGGTGGCAAAGGCTGCAGAGTTGGAAGCTGATTTTGCGTCTACCACTCTGACCATCAGTCCGTTAAAGAATGCGCCGCTGCTTAATGCAATCGGGGAACGATTGGCGGTAGAGGCCGGTGTTACGTGGCTGCCCAGTGATTTTAAGAAAAAGAATGGTTACAAGCGAAGTGTGGAGTTGTCTGCGGAGCATGAGTTGTACAGGCAGGATTATTGTGGCTGTGCTTTTTCTAAGGCAGAGAGAGGGAGCGACAGGCAAGATGGTGACAGAGCACTTAAATAGTCATGTATGAAAGTGCAAAAGTTGCTTGCTATACTGCCAGAAAATGGTTATAATAGTACTAACTGTACACAAGAAAGAGGACAAGATTATGCAGAAATTTTTAGATTTAATTTCCGAGGAAGTAAAGAACGCCTTTGAGGCAGCGGGATATGATAGAGAGCTGGGTAAGGTGACCTTATCCAACAGACCTGATTTGTGTGAATTCCAATGCAATGGTGCAATGGCAGGTGCCAAGCAGTATAAGTGCGCACCGATTATGCTTGCAAATGCGGTGGCAGAGAAATTGGCGGGCAGTCAGGTGTTTTCACAGGTAAATGCAGTAATGCCGGGCTTTTTAAATATGCATGTAAGTGAAGAGTTTGCAGCTCAGTATATGCGCGATATGGCAGCGGCAGAGAAGTTTGGTCTGGAGGCACCGGAGCATCCACACCGCATGATGATTGATTACGGTGGACCGAACGTGGCAAAGCCTTTACATGTAGGTCATTTGCGTAGTGCTATTATTGGCGAAAGCATCAAGCGTATTTGTAAATATTGCGGTCATGAAGTGATTGGCGACATTCATCTTGGTGACTGGGGCTTACAGATGGGGCTTATTATTACGGAGCTTCAGGAGAGAAAGCCGGAGTTAGTGTATTTTGATGATAGTTATACAGGGGAATACCCGGCAGAAGCACCGTTTACGATTTCAGAGCTGGAGGAAATTTATCCTACTGCCAGCGGCAAGTCCAAGGTGGACGAGGCGTTTAAAAACCGTGCTATGGAGGCCACCAAGGCTCTTCAGAATGGCAAGCCGGGCTACCGTGCCATTTGGAAGCATATTATGGCAGTTTCCGTTGCCGATTTAAAGAAAAACTATGCCAATTTAAATGTAGATTTTGAGCTTTGGAAGGGTGAGTCTGACGTGGAAGATGTGATTCCGGGCATGGTGGCAGAAATGAAGGCGCTGGGCTATGCTTACGAGAGTGAGGGTGCATTGGTAGTAGATGTAAAGACCGATGCTGATACCAAGGAGATACCGCCGTGTATGATTTTAAAGTCTGACGGTGCGGCACTTTATACCACTACAGATATTGCTACGATTAAAGAGCGTGTTAGGGAGTATCAGCCGGATGATATTATTTACGTGGTAGATAAGCGTCAGGAGCTGCATTTTGACCAGGTATTCCGCTGTGCAAGAAAGACCGGTATTGCTCCGGAGCATATGAGCCTGAAGTTTGTGGGCTTCGGTACTATGAATGGCAAGGACGGCAAGCCGTACAAGACCCGTGAAGGCGGCGTGATGCGTCTGGAAAGATTGATTTCCGAAATTAATGAGGAAATGTATCAGAAAATCATCAGTGGCCGTGAGGTGGGTGAAGAGGAAGCAAGAGAGACTGCTGCAGTAGTAGGTCTGTCTGCTATTAAATACGGTGATTTATCCAATCAGGCCAGCAAGGATTATATTTTTGATATTGATCGCTTTACCTCTTTTGAAGGGGATACGGGACCTTATATTTTATATACTATCGTTCGTATCAAGTCTATCTTGAATAAGTATAGAGAGCAGGGCGGCAGTTTGGAAGGATTAAGCATCACAGCAGCAGAAAATGCCAGCGAAAAGGCTCTGATGTTAGAAATTGCAGGGTTCAATGCTATGATGGAAAATGCTTGTGCCGAAACGGCACCGCATAAGGTTTGTGCATATATTTACGATTTGGCCAATGCTTTTAACAAGTTCTACCATGAGAC
>JAZRRW010000093.1:0-36689 GCA_045651105.1 Lachnospiraceae bacterium | reverse complement strand
CTACTATGGGTGGTCAATGTGCAGATAGTGGTGTGATTGAGACTGCAGATTTTGCTTTTGAAGTAAAGGATACCATTAAATTATTAGGTGGAAAAGTTGGTCATGTTGGTGTTGTGACTAAGGGCATGGTGAAAGTTGGCGATGCGGTTACCTTGAAGGTTAACGTTTCTAACAGACAGGACACCTGCAAAAATCATTCTGCCACACACTTATTACACAAGGCACTTAGAAAGGTACTTGGTACACATGTAGAGCAGCATGGTTCCTTTGTGAATGCAGACAGACTTCGCTTTGACTTCTCACATTTCTCCGCTATGACGGCAGAAGAAATTGCAAAAATAGAGGCAGAGGTAAATGCAAATATCCAGGCCTTCCTTCCTGTTGTTACCGAGGAAATGGGTATTGAAGAAGCGCGTAAGACAGGCGCTATGGCTCTCTTTGGTGAGAAGTATGGTGAAAAGGTGCGTGTGGTTCAGATGGGGGATTCTGTAGAGCTTTGTGGTGGTACCCACGTAGCAAATACAGGCAACATTGCAAACTTTAAGATTATATCTGAAAGTGGCGTTGCAGCAGGCGTACGTCGTATTGAAGCGATTACAGGTGCAGGCGTGCTTAAATATTACGCAGATTTGGAGGCTACTTTAAATCAGGCTGCAAAGATCTTAAAGACCACACCGGCTTCTTTATTAGAGAAGTGTGAGCATTTAATGGCAGAATTAAAGGCAGTTCAGAGTGAGAATGAATCCTTAAAGGCAAAGGCTGCAAAAGAAGCACTTGGCGATGTAACAGACAGCGTGGCAGAGGTAAACGGTGTGAAGTATATTGCAAAAGCTGTAGCAGGCGTGGATATGAATGGTTTGCGTGACCTCGGCGACCAGCTGAAGGAAAAGATTGGTGATGGAGTGATTGTGCTTGCTTCCGACAAGGACGGCAAAGTAAATCTCATGGCTATGGCTACTGAAGGTGCTATGAGCCGTGGTGCACATGCCGGCAATCTGATTAAGGGAATTGCTGCATTAGTTGGCGGTGGCGGTGGTGGTCGTCCGAACATGGCACAGGCAGGCGGTAAGAATCCGGCAGGTATTCCGCAGGCTATGGAGGCAGTTGCAGACATATTAGCAGGCCAGATTAAATAAAATTTTGCAAAAAGGTGCAAAAATACAAAATTTGGTATTGACGCAAGAAATATTTGTGATATAATATCATTTGTGTATTGGCGTTTAAGCCAAAAAAATAACCCAAATCAGTCATAAGCTTGAAGGGACTGAAGGGAGGTCAGGGACATGTCAAACGTAATCGTTAAAGAAAACGAGACTTTAGATAGCGCTTTACGTCGTTTCAAGAGAAGCTGCGCAAAGGCAGGTATTCAGCAGGAAATCCGTAAACGTGAGCATTACGAGAAACCATCCGTAAAACGTAAAAAGAAATCTGAAGCAGCTAGAAAGCGTAAATATAACTAATTGCTATCAAGGGAGAGTTCCAGAGGGGACTCTCTTTCTTTGTGGTCTAATCGAGCTACATGGCAGGGAGTTAAAATGTCTCACAACTTTCACTCATATTTCCCTGTAACCGTTCATACCATACTAATAAAAGACAATATGGACATTCATATATGAGGAAAAAAATTATTTCCAGTCTATTAGCGGTACTGTTATTAGTGACCTCCTGCAGGGTATCTGTAAGGGCCAATGTGGAGCTTACAGCACCTTCAGCAATACTGATTGAGGCATCCACGGGTCAGGTGATTTTTGAGAAAAATGCCACGGAAAGGCGTTCACCGGCCTCTATTACCAAGATTATGACCTTGCTTTTGACCTTTGAGTATTTGGAGAGCGGCAAAATCAATTTAAAGGATTCGGTGCTTACCAGTGAGCATGCGGCAAGTATGGGGGGCAGTCAGGTGTTTTTGGAGGCAGGGGAGACACAGACTCTGGAAACGATGATAAAATGTATTGTGGTAGCCAGTGCAAATGATGCCTCCGTGGCAGTGGCAGAGCATATTGCGGGGAGTGAAGCGGCCTTTGTAGATTTAATGAACAAAAAGGCGGTATCCCTTGGTATGGCTGATACGAATTTTGAGGATTGTTGCGGCTTGTCAGATTCAGATTTGCATTATACCAGTGCCAAGGATGTGGCCATAATGTCCAGGGAGCTGATAAGTCAGTATCCGCAAATCTATGATTATGCCGGAATATGGATGGAGGATATTACCCATAACACGGCCAGGGGCAGCAGTACTTTTACTCTGTCAAGTACCAATAAGCTGATAAAGCAGTATCCTTATGCTACAGGCCTAAAGACCGGCTCCACTTCAAAGGCAAAATTTTGTGTTTCTGCTACGGCTCGTAAGGATGGCATTGATTTGATTGCAGTTATTATGGGGTGCGAAAATGGCAAGGAGCGTTTTAAAGAGGCTGCTGTGCTTTTGAATTATGGTTTTTCTGTTAGTAATCTGTATCGGGATGAAAATGATTTTGTACTGGAAAATATACCAATTAAAGGAGCGTTAAAGAAGGAAGCAGGTATTGCCTTTAAGGAGCCTTTTGTCTATCTGGATACCCAGAACAGAGATATTTCTGCTATTCAGAAGGAGCTTCAGCTGCCGGAAGTAGTGGAGGCACCGGTCAAGGAAGGTGACGTGGTGGGATATGCTGTTTATAGCTTAAATGGCAAAGAAATCGGAAAAACAGAGATTATTTATACAGAAAGCATTGAAAAAGCCGGTTTTTTGGATTATTTTAAGCAGGCACTTACATATATGCTGTTTTAATACTTGCACTTTGAATTGATTATATGGTAAGATAAGAAGCGGTAGGTAAAAAACTGCCGCTTGTTTTATTGCAGGTAGTAACAATACGAAAGTGTGTCCGGATTGCTGCTACAATTGGAGGAATAATGTGACTTGGTTCGAAACAGTGCTTTGGATTATTATTATTTTGGGTGTGCTTTGCTTATTTAGCATCTGGCATGCTTCCACGCATTTTCATAAGGTCTTTTACAGGCTTTCCAGTGACAAAATCAGTAAGCCTGTTAAGTTTGTGCTGTTAGCGGATTTGCATGATAAGGAATATGGAGAAGGCAATGCAAAGCTTTTAAAGGCTATAGCGGAGGAGTGTCCTAACGCTGTGCTGGTGGCAGGAGATATGTTGACGGCTCATGAGGACAGGACGGATAAGGTGGCCGAGTGTCTCATAGCAAGGCTTGCAGAGAGGTATCCTGTCTTTTATGGTATAGGCAATCATGAGGCAAAGCTGGGTTGGGGCAGGAAACGCTTCGGGCAGCGTTATGAAGCCTATATGGAGGATATTATAGCAGCAGGAGCCAAAGTGCTTCGTAATGGCTTTCTTGAGATGGAGGAGTGTCCGATACGTATTTATGGCCTGGATATGGAGCATATATACTACAAGCGTTTTGCAAGGACTCCTATGGTTGATGGGTATGTGGAAGAGAAGCTTGGCACATTAAATGATAAGTATTTTAATATATTATTGGCTCACAATCCTATGTATTTTGACAAATATGCAAAGTGGAAGCCGGAGTTAGTGCTCAGTGGGCATGTTCATGGAGGATTGGTGCGTCTGCCTTTTTTGGGTGGTGTGATTGCACCGAATTTGCAGCTTTTCCCCAAATATGATGGTGGTAGGTTTACAGAGGGAGGCTCCACTATGCTGTTAAGCAGAGGACTGGGCTTTCACAGTGTGGAGTTTCGTATGTGGAACCCGGGGGAAGTGGTTGTGATTGAAATTACACCTAAGAAGGCAAAATAAGTCGGTGTTTATGTGATTTTTTTACAAAAGAATAAAAGAGGTAATTATGGCAATACCGGTTAAATTAGAAGTGTTTGAAGGTCCTTTAGACCTGTTATTGTATTTAATTGATAAGAATAAAGTAGATATTTATGATATTCCTATTGTGGAAATCACAGCCCAGTATCTGGAATATATCCGTGCCATGGAGCAAGAGGATATGAATGTGGTCAGTGAATTTCTGGTGATGGCGGCTACCCTTTTGGATATTAAGTGCAGAATGCTGCTTCCAAAGGAAGTGAATGAAGATGGCGAAGAGGAAGACCCGAGAGCGGAGCTGGTACAGCAGTTGTTGGAGTACAAAATGTACAAATATATGTCCTACGAACTGCGGGGAAAGATGTTAGAGACCGGGAATGTTTTGTGCAGAAGTCTGGCTTTGCCGGAGGAAATTCAGGAGTACAGGCCGCCGGTAGATCATGAGGAGCTGATTGGTGACACAACTTTGCAAAAGCTGCATGGTATTTTTAAGGATATTATGAAGCGTCAGGTTGACAGAGTGGACCCTATCAGGAGTCAGTATGGTAATATTGTGCGTCCTGAGGTGGACGTGGAGCGTAAAACAATCTATATTGAGCAGTATATCAAGACGCGTAAGCATTTCAGTTTCCGGGATTTATTGGAAAAGCAGGCCTCCAAGCTGGAGGTTGTGGTTACCTTTCTGGTAATTTTGGAACTCATGAAGACCGGGCAGGTAACCATCAGGCAGGATGATTTGTTTGATGATATTTATATTACATCTAATGAAGTAAGTATTGAGGGATAACATGGATAAGAAACAGGCAAAGGCAGTTATTGAAGCGATTTTATTCACTATGGGGGAAAGTGTGGAAATATCCAGACTTTCAGAAGTGATTGAAGCAGACAAAAAAGATACTTTAGAAATTTTAAATGAGATGCAGCAGGAATACTTTGAACGTGAGGGCGGTATTCAGATGTTGATTTTGGACAAGTCTGTGCAGCTTTGCACCAGAAAGGAGCTGTATGAGTATATTATTCGTATTGCAAAGGCTCCTCGTAAAATCACACTTTCCGAATCCGCACTGGAGACGTTAGCAATTGTAGCATACAAGCAGCCTATTACCCGTGTGGAGATTGAAAGAATTCGTGGTGTATCCTCCCATCATTCTATTGACAGATTGTTAGAGTATGATTTTATTCAGGAGTTGGGCCGACTGGATGCTCCGGGCCGACCTATCCTTTTTGGCACTACGGAGCAGTTTCTTAGAAGCTTTGGTTTAGAAACTCTTGCCCAGATGCCGGAAATGGATATGGACAAAATGGAAGAGTTTAAGGAAGAGGCTGAAAGAGAGGCGGGCTTGCCGACAGGGGTGCAATTAAGTCTGGAAATATAAAAGGCGTATTCCGACTGTCATAAAAGAAGACGATACTTATTTCATACAAAAGCAGTAAGTTACATATAATAAAACGACGAAAACATGTGTGGTGATAGTTTTATGAAAAGGATACTTACTGTTTGCGGTATATGTATATGGATGTTTATATATGGCATATCAGTGGCAGGCAAATCAGATTTTAAGAATGTTGCTTTAGATAATGCTACAGTAACGGAAGTGACTACAAACTCGGTTACTATTAAGGAAAATGAGTTATATTCTCAAGGAGCTGTTTTAATGGATGCTTCTTCCGGCAGGGTTTTGTATGGCAAGAATGAGGACTTGCAATTGGCTATGGCCAGTACCACCAAAATAATGACCTGCATTGTAGCCTTGGAGCATGGAGGCTTAGAGGATGTGGTAACGGCATCAGGCTATGCTGCAGCACAGCCTAAGGTAAAGTTGTATTTGACGAAGGGTGAGCAGATACTTTTAAAGGATTTATTATATTCACTGATGTTAGAATCACACAATGATTCTGCGGTGGCCATTGCGGAACATATCGGAGCTGAGATTTTAGGGCTGTCAACTGACATGGAGAGTGTGACAAAGCGTACGGATGCAGAGTCAAAGGAGGCAGTTGCAGCCTTTATAAAATGCATGAATGAAAAGGCCGGTGAGCTTCAGTGTTATAATACGTGGTTTATTACACCAAATGGACTGGATGGTACGGAAACGTTTTATTCAGCAGATGGCGCGGAGACAGAGCGTTTTCACAGTACCACAGCAGCGGAGCTTGCGAGAATCATGAGTTACTGTATCCTGCAGTCACCGGAAAAAGAGGCCTTTTTAGAAATTACCGGTACATATTCTTATAATTTTACCAATATAGAGAAAACAAGAAGCTTTGTGTGTAGAAACCACAATGCTTTTTTAAATATGATGGATGGTGCTATCAGCGGCAAGACCGGGTATACCGGAAGGGCAGGCTATTGCTATGTAGGAGCTTTGGAACGGGACGACCGGTATTTTGTAGTGGCTTTACTGAATTCCGGTGCTTACGGCAGCGGCAACAAGGGCAGAAAATGGCAGGATACGAAGAAACTGATGTCCTATGGTCTGGAGCATTACCATATAAAAAATATTTATGACGGAAATACAAGCACAGAGCCTATAATCGTGGAAAATGCAAAGCCGGAAATCAGTAAGTTTTATGAAAGGCAGCAGGTTGATACGGCAGTATCCGGTGATAAGCCTGTGGAAATGCTTTTGGCAAGCTGGGAAAAGGCAGAGGTTACCATGAAACAGGAGAATTCTCTGATGGCTCCCGTCCGTGAAGGTCAAATTGTGGGAGCTGTTGATGTGATGTTGAATGGTAGCGTCATAGAGCATTTTGATATTATTTGCACCAAAGAAATAGAGGAAAAAAGCTTTAAAGATACATTGTATTACATGATACATGCATTCATGCTTATGAAATAGGTGTATTATGTAATTTAAGCAGAAATTTTGATAAATAATTATGAAAAAATGAAAAATAAGTGTTTAAAAATGGAAAAATCTGTGATACAATGGTATCATGCGAAAGATTTTGATTTACAAATTTATTCGCTAAGAATGTTTTTAAACATATACGTGGAGGGACTATAATGAGTAATACTTCTAAAGCAAGTGAAAGAATTCACGCACTGCTTGATGACAACAGCTTCGTTGAAATTGGTGCCCTTGTTACAGCAAGAGCTACTGACTTTAACCTGGCAGAGAACCAGACTCCATCTGACGGTGTTGTTACCGGATATGGTGTGATTGATGGCAACCTTGTTTATGTATACAGCCAGGATGCATCAGTTTTAAATGGTTCCGTAGGCGAAATGCACGCCAAAAAAATTACCAAGCTTTACGACTTGGCCAGCAAAACAGGAGCACCTGTAATCGGTTTGATTGATTCTACAGGTTTAAGACTTCAGGAGGCAACCGATGCTTTAAATGCATTTGGTGAAATCTATATGAAGCAGACTCTGGCTAGCGGTGTTATTCCGCAGATTACAGCAATTTTCGGCAACTGTGGCGGTGGCTTGGCTATTATTCCTACTTTGACAGACTTTACTTTTATGGAAGCAAAGAATGCAAAGTTATTTGTAAATGCGCCTAATGCATTAGATGGCAATACGGTAGCAAAGTGCGACAGTGCATCTGCTGATTTCCATGCAAGCGAGAGCGGTATTGTTGACGTTGTAGCAGAGGAAGCTGATTTATTAGCAAAGATCAGAGAATTAGTTACTTTACTTCCGGGCAACTTCGAGGAAGAAGTATTAGATGAATGCCAGGATGATTTAAATAGAGCATGTGATGCACTTGCTAATTGCAAGGGTGACACAGCCATTGCATTATCTCAGATTTCTGACTGTGGCGTATTCTTTGAAATCAAAGAAAAATATGCTCCTGAAATGGTTACAGCCTTTATCAAATTAAACGGCATGACGGTTGGTGCTGTGGCAAACAGAACCGAGATTTATGATGCTGAGGGTAATGTAACCAAGAAGGACGCTGTACTTACTATTAAGGGCTGCTACAAGGCTGCAGATTTCGTAAAATTCTGTGATGCTTTCAATATCCCTGTACTTACACTTACTAACGTTAAGGGCTACGAAGCTACTATCGGCAGCGAAAAGGGTATCGCTACTGCTGTAGCTAAGCTCACACATGCATTTGCAGATGCAACAGTACCAAAGGTAAACGTGGTGATCGGTGATGCTTTCGGCAGCGCTTATGTAGCGATGAACTCTAAGGCAATCGGTGCTGATATCGTTATGGCTTGGCCGGATGCACAGATTGGTGCTATGGATGCTACTTTAGCAGCAAAGATTATGTATGACGGTAAGGATGCTGATACTATCAAAGCAAAGGCTTCCGAATACAAGGCACTTCAGACTTCCGTACAGAGTGCTGCAAGACGTGGTTATGTAGATCATATTGTAGAGCCTGCTGATACCAGAAAATATGTAATCGGAGCATTTGAAATGCTTTATGCAAAGGTGGAAAATCGCCCAAGCAAAAAACACGGTACCGTGTAAGAAAGGTGAGATAGTATGAAGAGATTTGTAGCACTTCTTTGCATGCTCACTTGTGTTTTCAGCTTAACAGCCTGTGGTGGTGAGGACACTGTAAACCAGTATCAGGCTGATAAACAGGCGGTTGCAGAGCAGTATGCAGTAGACAGCATTATTCCGTTAATGGAACAGTCTTTGGCAAATGAAACCATTATGGATATTTATAACCAGGGTGGTTACACAGTTGAAGAATGGGAGACCGTTATCGCAAACAGCTTTGGCGCTTCAGTGGAGGGTGATGCTTACTTAAAGGCTTTAGAGTCCTTTGAAAAGGCTAATGAGACTATGGGGGCTATCCTTTCTATTGATAGTGTTGATTCTGTTGTAGATGATGACACTATTATTGTTACAGTAGATGTAACAGGCGAATTAAAGAATGGTCAGGTTGAATTGATTTTCTCCAATGACTATTTTGCAGTATTACAATCCTGCACACTCAATGTAGATGCTACTTTTGGTGAATTAATGACCAAGGCGGCTTTAAATACATTACTTGGTATGGGTACTGTATTTGCAGTATTAATTCTGATTATGTTTATCATTCAGGCATTTGCACTTATTCCTAAGATGCAGGAAATGTTCTCAAAGAACAAAAAGGAAGAAAAGCCGGTTGCAGCAGCACCAGCTGCAGTAGCAGCCCCTGTTATTGAGGAAGTAGCAGAAGAAGCTGATAATCTGGCATTGGTTGCAGTGATTGCAGCAGCTATTGCCGCATATGAAGGTAAGACAAGCACAGATGGCTTTGTAGTAAGATCTATTAAAAAAGCAAAAAGACGTTAATCGATTTGGAGGAATTCAAAATGAAAAATTATACAATTACAGTAAATGGCGTAGCATATGACGTAGTAGTAGAAGAAGCAGGCGCAGCTAGTGCAGCTCCTGTAGCAGCACCAAGAAAAACAGCTCCGGCACCAAAGGCAGCTCCTGTAGCAGCACCGGCTCCGGCAGCTCCAAAGGCAGCAGCAGGTGCAGCTGGCAGCATTAAGGTAGAAGCAGGCGCAGCCGGTAAGATCTTTAAGATTGAAGCTAAGGTTGGACAGGCTGTAAAGAAGGGTGATGCAGTAGTTATTCTGGAAGCTATGAAGATGGAAATCCCTGTAGTAGCACCGGAAGACGGTACCGTTGCATCTATCGACGTAGCAGTAGGTGATGCAGTAGAAGCAGGTGCAGTACTTGCAACTTTAAACTAATAAGCGAGCATGAATCAAAATTTTAACGAGGTGTTAATATGGATTACATTATGACTACACTCGACAACCTGATTCATCAGACTGCTTTCTTCAACTTGGAAGTTGGCAACTATATTATGATTGTTGTTGCGTGTGTTTTCCTTTACTTAGCAATTGCTAAGGAATATGAGCCGTTGCTCTTATTACCGATTTCCTTCGGTATGCTGCTGGTTAATATCTATCCGGATATTATGGCAGAGGGCGGACTGCTTCATTTCTTTTATTTATTAGATGAGTGGGCAATCCTTCCATCCCTGATTTTCATGGGTGTAGGTGCCATGACCGACTTTGGTCCTCTTATCGCAAACCCTAAGAGCTTTTTACTTGGTGCATCCGCACAGTTTGGTATTTTTGCTGCTTATTTCGGTGCTATTGCCCTGGGCTTTAACGATATGGCAGCGGCAGCGATTTCCATCATCGGTGGTGCAGACGGTCCTACCTCTATCTTCCTTGCAAGTAAGCTGGGACAGACTGCCTTGCTTGGACCAATCGCAGTAGCAGCATATTCTTATATGTCACTGGTACCGATTATTCAGCCGCCTATCATGAAGCTTTTAACTACAGAGGAAGAGCGTAAGATTAAAATGGGTCAGCTTCGTCCGGTTTCAAAGCTAGAGAAGATTTTGTTCCCGATTATTGTTACTATCGTAGTAAGCTTAATTCTTCCTACCACAGCTCCGTTAGTAGGTATGCTGATGCTTGGTAACTTATTCAGAGAATCCGGCGTTGTTCGTCAGCTCACTGACACCGCAAGCAATGCTCTTATGTACATCGTAGTTATCTTACTTGGTACATCCGTAGGTGCGACTACCAGTGCTGAGGCATTCTTAAACCTTGATACACTGAAAATCGTAGCATTAGGTCTGATTGCCTTTGCATTCGGTACTGCAGCAGGTGTGGTATTTGGTAAGATTATGTGCAAGGCTACCGGTGGCAAGATAAATCCGTTAATCGGTTCTGCAGGTGTTTCTGCGGTACCTATGGCAGCACGTGTTTCTCAGAAGGTTGGTGCAGAAAGTGACCCTACAAACTTCCTGTTAATGCATGCTATGGGTCCAAACGTAGCAGGTGTTATCGGTACTGCGGTAGCAGCAGGTACCTTTATGGCCATCTTCGGAGTATTCTGATTTAGAGGTTTTATTTATAATTTTTGGAGGATATAAAAATGGCAGAACAGGTTAAAAAGCCTATTAAAATTACTGAAACAATTTTACGTGATGCACATCAGTCCCTGATTGCAACCAGAATGCCTACCGATTTCATGCTTCCTATTTTAGAGAAGATGGACAAGGTTGGTTACCATTCTGTAGAGTGCTGGGGCGGTGCTACATTTGATGCTTCCCTTCGTTTCTTAAAGGAAGATCCATGGGAAAGACTTCGCAAGATTCGTGAAGGCATGAAGAATACACAGTTACAGATGTTATTCCGTGGCCAGAACATTTTAGGTTACAGACCATACGCAGACGACGTAGTAGAGTACTTTGTACAGAAGTCTGTTGCAAATGGTATTGATATTATTCGTATTTTTGACTGTTTAAACGACCTTCGTAACTTACAGGCAGCTGTAAATGCTACTAACAAGATTAAAGCACAGGAAGGCAGAGGTCATGCACAGATTGCTTTATCCTATACACTGGGTGATGCTTACACATTAGAGTACTGGACAGAGACAGCAAAGAAGATTGAGGAAATGGGTGCAGACTCTATCTGTATTAAGGATATGGCTGGTTTATTGGTTCCTTACAAGGCAACAGAATTGATTACAGCTATGAAGTCTGTGACAAACTTACCAATTCAGTTACATACCCACTATACTTCCGGTGTTGCCAGCATGACTTACTTAAAGGCTGTTGAAGCCGGTGTTGACGTAATCGATACCGCTATGAGCCCATTTGCACTTGGTACCAGCCAGCCGGCTACAGAGGTTATGGTTGAGACCTTCAGAGGTACAGAGTACGATACAGGCTTTGATCAGAACTTACTTGCTGAAATTGCTGATTACTTCCGTCCATACAGAGATGAGTGCCTTGCAAACGGCTTACTCAATCCAAAGGTTATGGGTGTTGATATTAAGACACTTCTTTACCAGGTACCGGGCGGTATGTTATCCAACATGGTTAGCCAGTTAAAGGAACAAAACGCAGAAGATAAGTACTATGACGTATTAAAGGAAATCCCTGAAGTACGTAAAGACTTAGGTGAGCCGCCACTTGTTACACCTTCTTCTCAGATCGTTGGTACACAGGCTGTATTTAACGTACTCTTAGGTGAGAGATACAAGATGGCTACCAAAGAAACAAAGGCTGTTCTTCGTGGTGAATACGGCCAGACCGTTAAGCCGATGAATCAGGAAGTTATCGATAAGGTTATTCCTGGTGAAGAAAGAATTACCTGCCGTTACGCAGACTTAATCGAGCCGGAACTTGACAAGCTTGAGAAGGAAATGGAAATCTGGAAGCAACAGGATGAAGACGTATTGTCTTACGCTTTATTCCCACAGGTTGCAACTGACTTCTTTAAGTACCGTCAGGCACAGCAGGAAAAGGTTGATATGACTGTTTCTGATACAAAGAATGGTGCATATCCGGTTTAATAATTGAATTATTTTACAAAATCCCGGGATCAATTTCAGTTCCCGGGATTTTTTTGTAGCATTTCTGTAAAAAATATGTTACATTAAATTATAGTAGTGTGTTATACACTCTTTGATGTAGTGAATTTGGAGGATATGATGGTGAAAAAAGCAGAGCAAAGCATTATGGAGCTCATAGCTGCAAGACAGGAGAAAATGAGCAAGGGACATAAGAAAATCGCAGAGTTTATTTTGGAGCATGGAGAGGATGCTACCTTTATGACTGCTGCTGAATTAGGTGCCAAGCTTGGTATTTCCGAGTCTACGGTAGTGCGGTTTGCTGACAAGCTGGGAGTAGGAGGATATCCTGATTTGCAGGACAAGTTGCAGCAGTGGACCAGACACAAGCTGTATACCGGTACTACACCGCAGTTTTCTGCGGGGACAGCTGACAACTGGGGTGTGATTGCTACAGTGATGCAGTCTGATATGCAAAAAATTCATGATACATTAGAGGCACTTAGTGAGGAAACCTTTGCTTCTGCGGTAGATGCTGTTTTGGCTGCAAAGCATGTGTATATTGTGGGCTTGCGTAACAGTGCTCCGTTGGCTTCCTTTTTCTATTTTTATCTCAATATGATTCGCAGAGACGTTATTTTGCTGGACACCACTTCCTCTACGGAAATGTTTGAACAGATGATTCGTATTGATGAGGATGATGTATTTATTGGCATTTCTTTTCCTCGATATTCTATGCGAACGCTGAAGGCAATGGAGTTTGCAAGGGACAGAAGGGCCAAGGTTATTGCTATTACGGATTCGGCACATTCACCGATGACCATGTATAGCAGTATTCATTTGCTGGCAAAGAGTGAGTTAAATGGTGTGGCTGATTCGCTGGTGGCACCATTCAGTCTGATGAATGCCCTGATTGTTGCTATGTGTCTCAAAAATCCGGAGCAGGTAAAGGATGAGCTGAAGAACTTAGAGGATGTATGGAGCAATTATCAGGTGTATGCACATGATGAAATTAATTATTTAGACGAGGATGTGTCCTTGAAGCCAAGGGCACGCAAAATATATGAGTAAATGTATTGTCATTGGCGGCGGTGCTGCCGGGATGCTGGCTGCATACAGCGCGGCTGCTTGTGGACATCAGGTTATTTTATTAGAAAAAAACGAAAAGCTGGGCAAAAAGGTTTTTATTACCGGTAAAGGACGCTGTAATGTGACGAATGCCTGTGAGGTGGAGGACTTATTTAAAAATATAATTTCTAACCCCAAGTTTTTATATAGCAGTATTTATAGCTTTGACAATCAGGCTATTGTGGACTTACTTCAAGAATATGGCTGCATTACGAAGGTTGAGCGTGGCGACAGAGTATTTCCTGTCAGCGATCATTCTTCTGATGTAATTGCTGCACTGACACGAGCTTTGAAGGACAAGGGCGTGGATATCAGACTGCATACAGAGGTTGCAGAGGTGTGCATGCAGGACAGTGAGGTATCGGTTCAAGGTGAAGTGCCGGATGCAGCAGTAAAGCCCGAAACGGTGAAAACACGCGTAATCGGTGTAAAGACAAAGCACGATGAAGTGTTGAAAGCCGATGCAGTCATTGTATGTACCGGCGGTGTGTCCTATCCGTCTACAGGTTCTACCGGCGACGGTTATCGCTTTGCGGGAGCAGTCGGATTAGAGGTAAATGAGCCAAAGCCTGCTTTGGTGCCTTTAGAGTGTGCGGAGGACTGGTGTCAGGAGTTGATGGGCTTATCTTTACGTAATGTACAGGTTACCATTTTAGATGGAAAGAAAAAGCTTTTTCAGGAATTTGGAGAGATGCTGTTTACACACTTTGGTGTAACGGGACCTTTGATTTTGTCTGCCAGCAGTCATTATGTGAAAAAGTACTATGGTAAAGAGCTACCGCTGTATATTGATTTAAAGCCTGCTTTGACAATGGATCAGCTGGATAAGCGGGTACTTCGTGATTTTGAAGAGAACAGGAACAAGCAGTTTAAGAATGCGGTAAACGGCCTATTTCCGGGAAAGCTTGTGCCTGTCATGGTGCGTCTTTCCGGTATTGACCCGGATAAAAAGGTCAATGAAATCAGCAAGGAAGAGCGTGGACAGTTTGTGCATCTGATTAAAAATCTTCCTCTTACCATTACCGGTACCAGAAGCTTTGCAGAGGCTATTATTACCCAGGGTGGCGTGAAGGTAAAGGAAATCAATCCTTCCACCATGGAGTCAAAGTCAGTAAAGGGCCTGTATTTTGCGGGAGAGGTGTTGGATGTAGATGCTGTGACAGGTGGCTTTAATTTACAGATAGCCTGGTCTACGGGCTATCTGGCAGGCAGCAGTATTAATTTTACGGAATAAGAGGATAAATATATGAGTTTTTGTATAGCAGTAGATGGGCCTGCAGGTGCAGGCAAAAGAACCATTGCCAAAATGGTTGCAAAGAAAATGAATTTGATATATGTAGATACAGGAGCAATGTATCGCGCTATGGCTTATTATTTGCTGTCTCAGGGCGTTGATTTAGGCAATCAGGAGGAGATATCCGATAAATGTCAGAATGCGGAAATCAGTATTATTTATGAAAATAATGAGCAGGTTGTAATATTAAACGGCCAAAATGTCAATCCTTATTTAAGAACAGAGGAGGTTGGCAAGGCGGCAAGTGTATCCAGTGCCAATGCAAGGGTGAGGGAGAGACTGGTAGAATTGCAGCAGCGCATGGCAGAGCATACCGATTTGATTATGGATGGCAGAGATATCGGTACCTGCGTATTGCCGAAGGCTCAGCTAAAGATATATTTGACAGCCTCCAGCAGAGTCCGGGCACTCCGTCGTTACAAGGAGCTTCTGGAAAAGGGCGAGGCTTGTGACATGGATGTGATTGAGGCAGATATTATTGACAGAGATTATCGTGATATGCATCGTGATATTTCTCCTTTAAAGCAGGCAGAGGATGCAGTGCTGGTGGATACCTCCGAAATGACGATTGAAGAAGTGGCAGACACCATTGTTTCTTTAGCAGAAGGAAAAAGAAATTAAGATTGTGCCGTAAATAAAAAGCGGCAGGATGGAGCTTTTATGGAAATTCGTTTGGCAAAATCCGCAGGTTTTTGCTTTGGGGTGAAAAGAGCGGTAGAGCAGGTTTATAATCAGGCAGAAAACGGTGAGAATATTTATACTTATGGTCCCATTATTCACAATGAAGAAGTGGTGAAGGACTTAGAAAAAAAGGGTGTTCAGGTAATCGAGGAGGAAAATCTGGAGGATATCAAAGAGGGGACAGTTATTATTCGATCCCACGGTGTGGAAAAAGCAGTTTGTGAGCACATTCAGGCTTTAGGGCTTCAATGTGTGGATGCTACATGCCCATTTGTAAAGCGTATTCATAAGGTTGTAGAGAAAGAAAGCGCATTGGGCAAGCAGATTGTGATTGTGGGCAGTGCCGTTCATCCGGAAGTAATGGGTATAATGGGCTGGTCAGAAAGCCCTGCAATTGTCATTGAAACCGAGGAAGGAGCCGATAAAATCGACTTACCGACAGACAGGGAAATCTGTGTCGTGTCACAAACGACATTTAATTACATAAAATTTCATAAAATAGTTGAAAAACTTACAAAAAGGGGCTATAATATTAGTGTTGTGAATACTATTTGCAATGCAACTGAGGAGAGGCAGACTGAGGCAAGGGAAATTGCCAGGGAAGCTGATGTGATGATTGTCATAGGTGGTAAGCACAGTTCCAATACGAGAAAGCTGTACGAAATATGCGCCAAGGAGTGTGAGCATACTTACTTCATACAGACACTTGCAGATCTGAAGTTGGAGCTACCTAAATCTGTTGGATTGGTGGGTATTACTGCAGGGGCATCAACCCCAAACAATATTATCGAGGAGGTTCAAAATTATGTCAGAATTAACTTTTGAACAAATGTTAGAAGAATCATTAAAAACAATTCATACAGGAGAGGTAGTTAATGGCACTGTTATCGCTGTAAAGCCGGACGAAGTTGTCTTAAACATCGGTTACAAGTCAGACGGTATTCTTACCAGAAACGAATACACTAATGACAATACCGTAGACATGACAGAGTTAGTTAAGGTTGGCGACACCATGGAAGTTAAAGTGTTAAAGGTTAACGATGGTGACGGACAGGTTGCACTTACTTACAAGCGTCTTGCTGCTGACAGAGCAAACAAGAGACTTGAAGAAGCGTTTAACAACAGTGAAGTATTAAAGGCTCCTGTAGCACAGGTATTAGACGGCGGTTTATGCGTTGTTGTAGAGGATGTTCGTATCTTTATTCCTGCAAGCCTTGTATCTGATACTTATGAGAGAGATTTGACCAAGTATGAAGGTCAGGAGATTGAATTTGTTCTTACCGAGTTCAATCCAAAGAGAAAACGTTACATTGGTGACAGAAAGCAGTTAATCGTTGCTGCTAAGGAAGAATTACAGGCAGCTGTATTTGCACGCATCAAGGAAGGCGATGTAGTAGAAGGTACTGTAAAGAACGTTACAGACTTCGGTGCATTTGTTGATTTGGGTGGTGTAGACGGTTTATTACACATTTCTGAAATGAGCTGGGGACGTATCGAGCATCCTATGAAGGTATTCAAGGTTGGTCAGGTATTAAACGTTCTGGTTAAGGAGATCAATGGTACAAAGGTTGCACTTTCTCTTAAGTTTGATGATTTAAATCCTTGGAAGGATGCAGCTACCAAATATGCAGTTGGTAATGTAGTAACCGGTAAGGTAGCTCGTATGGCTGATTTTGGTGCGTTTATCGAGCTTGATAACGGTGTGGATGCTTTATTACATGTTTCTCAGATTTCTAAAGAACGTATTGAGAAGCCTGCTGATGTATTAAATGTTGGTGATGAAGTTACAGCAAAAATTACTGACTTCAACGAAGAAACCAAGAAGATCAGCTTAAGCATTAAGGCATTGTTTGCTCCGGAACCAAAGGCTGAAGAAGCAGTTGTAGAAGAGCCGGAAGATGATGCAGATGTTGTTTCTGTAGATATCGAGGCAGTTATTGCGGCGCAGGAAGAAGAAGCTGAATAATTTTATTAATATATTAACATTTAAGCTGTGGTAGAAAGTATCTGCCACAGCTTTTTGTGAGTCATTTTTAGTTTTTTGTTTATTTACGTCCCAAAATTATAACATTTAAAATATGTTTGCCATAATAGGTAAAAAGCTGACGGTTCACCTTGGTTTCATCGGATATTTCAAAATAGGTTTCTTTATCCTTGTAGTCTTTCTTGAAAAAGGGCTCTACTAAAATATCATATTGTTTTAAAAAGAGGCTGTCTTTTCTGGTATAGCAGTTATAGGCAGTAGCCTGCTCTCGCATAGAAGCATCCACGTGGGAGGCCACTGATTTGTGATAAGCAGCATCCATGGACGGGATATAATAGTATTCCTTATAGTTTGAATAATAAAACTTTAATTCCTGCTCGAATACCGGTACTTTTAAGGTGGCTCTCGTACCTTCTGCGGTCAAGAAATTGCCGTCAAAATGTGAAAAAAGCTTTTTGGGCAATTCTATAGGAAGCTTAAGTGTCATAACCAGTTCGTAGCATTCTTTGCCGGTAACCGTGTGACTTTTCAACATTTCAACGCGGGTTACCAAAGAATCTGTATCACATATTTCACAATATGACAATATAGGCAGTATGTCTAACATTCCTTTCATATCATCATAGTTGTGTTGTATTAAAAGTGTGAGCATACTGTCATTAGGCGCATCTACATAGGCCTTATATATTTGAATTAACTCTCCACCGCTATATTTGTCTATACGATTAATACCCAAAAACTGCTCGATAGTTTTCTGACGGCAATCAGGCAGAACCAATAGCTGCTTTATGGCAGATACCCTTTTGTAAATATCAATGCCTTCGTAATCCTCAAAGGATAATTTTACAAATAGTTCAGCAGCTTTTTCTGTGAGGTAAGGGATATCAAAACGGTTACCATTAAAATGTATAATATGGGTAAAACGTGGCAGAAACTGAGAAAGTTTAATTAAAAGCTCACGCTCCTCTGTGCCACGTGTGGCCATCCACTGCTCAATACACCAGGCACCATTTTCATAATAAGCAAGACCAATCATATATAGCTGACTGTTTGAAGGGCTTAAGCCTGTGGTTTCGATGTCTAAAAATAAAATTTTGGTAAGTGGTGCATATTTCTCTAAAGGGAAATTTATATGATAATCATGTAAAATATCTTTGTTGGTGTACATAGTTAGCCTCCTTTATTCGCAAATTCAGGCAAGTTTTGCAGTGGTGTAACGTTATTGTAAACATATATATTAACATTATAACAGAAAAATCGAAGATTTAACAGCAAATAATTATGTACTTTTAAATAATACTGTTGTATAATGGTCTGTGTGAAAATATGTTCCGGGTGGTGGTTTTAAGTTTATGAAAATTGCTTTGCTTTCCAATATCAATTTAAATGCAACAATCAGAATGTTGAAAAAAGATTTTGAAATATATGATGCTGAGGGCTATGGCAATGAACTGGGCACTCTTATGAACCCAAATGCTTCTATTCACAAATTTGCACCGGATATTATTTTTTTGCTGGAGGATTTGATGGACATTATAGAGCATAGACTAGAGCCGGAGTTTGTTAAGGAGCAGGTAGACAGCTGGTTTGACAGTCTGGAAGGTAGTATCCATCCATCCCAAAGCTATTATATTTCCGATGCATATTTATATGGTGCAGAGCTGGATGTGCTTATGGACTATGGGGTGAAAGCACGCATAGAAGGAATTTGGCAGAAGCGTCTGGAAGCTTGTGTGGAAAGTCATCCGAATGTTCATGTATTTCCATACAGAAGGCTTGTGGAGAAAATAGGTGAACAAAATGCTTTTTCCATGAAAATGTGGTATATGGGACGTATTTTGCATAGTGTGGAGCTGCAAAAGCTTTTTTGCGAAGAGATTAAGAAGGCTGTAAGAATGGAAAGCTATGTACCTAAGAAGGTGTTATTGGTTGATTTGGATAATACGCTTTGGGGCGGTCTTGCAGGAGAGGCGGATATAACGCCAGTCATTCTTTCTGAGGAACATGCAGGAGAAGCTTACAAAAATCTTCAGAGAGTAATTTTACAGATGCAGAAGCAGGGGGTTATTTTAGGAACCGTGTCCAAAAATAACGAAGAAGATGCTATGCATATCATTAGCGGGCATCCGCATATGATTTTAAGATCAGATGCTTTTGCAATTAAAAAAATCAATTGGCATCCGAAATACGAAAATATTAGGCAGATAGCTAAGGAATTAAATCTGGGATTGGATTCTATGGTTTTCTTTGATGATAATCCTACAGAAAGACAGGCTGTGAAGGAAATGCTGCCGGAGGTTAGTGTACCGGAATTTCCGGACAAGCCTGAGGACTTGGCCGGTGCAATGGTTAAAATCTGGCAGGAGTATTTTTGCAAAAGCACGCTGACCAGAGAGGATTTGGAGAAAACAACCCAATATGCTGCTAATGTCAAGAGGGAAGCTCTAAAGGCGGCGGTTACTGATTTTAATGAATATTTACAAAATCTGCAGATAGAGCTTATCAGGAAGAAACCGGCTTCTTATGTAGAAAGAATCACACAGCTGTTAAACAAAACCAATCAGTTTAATCTTACTACAAGAAGACATACGCTAAACGAAATCCAGCAAATGGTGCAGGAGGAAACCAAAAAGATTTTTCTTTATCAGGTGTCAGACTCATTTGGAGATAATGGCATTGTTGCTGTTGTAATAGTGGATATCAGTGCCCGGGTTCCTGTTATCATGGAATTTGTAATGAGTTGCAGGGTGATGGGCAAAAATATCGAAAATGCCATTATGGATGATGTGGAGCAAGCTTTACAAACGCTTGGCTATACGTCTCTTTTGGCAGAGTATATTCCCACACCAAAGAACAAGCCTGTATCAAATCTTTACGAGAATTTAGGCTACACGTTTCTTGAAGAAGAGGATGGAGTAAAGAAGTACAGCATTTCTTTGCCTGACAAGCCGGCAAGGGATTACAGACTAAAAAAATGTACAGAAGAATAAGGAGAATTTTATTTATGAAAGAAAGAATTTTAGAAATAATGGAAGAAGTATTAAATGTACCTGTGGGTACTGTTACAGAGTATACAACCATGGATGATTTGGAAGAGTGGGATTCCTTGGCACATGTGATGCTTATTGGTGAGCTGGAGGAAAGACTTGGTGTAGAAATACCGCTTGACGAGGCAGTTGAAATTACTTGTGTAAAGGAAATCCTGGAGAAGGCAGGTGTATAAAGATTGTCAGTGACATTACGAAAGATTTGTGAAAATGATTTGGAAATGATTATGGGCTGGAGAATGGACCCGGATATTACCAGATACATGAATACAAATCCCAAGTTGACCATAGAGGGTCAAAAAAAGTGGTTTGCATCCATTAGGAACAATCCGGATGTAGATTACTGGATGATTTTAGTGGACGACAAACCGGCAGGGGTTATCAGCCTGACGGGGCTTACAAACAAAGAAGGCGATTTGGGCTGGGCATATTATGTAGGGGAGAAAAAGCTGCGCAGCATGAAAACGGCACTTGCTTTGGAGATGAGCATGTATGATTATGTTTTTGATGTGCTTGGCAAAAATGCAGTTTATGGAGACATATTCAGCCTTAATGCCGGAGTGATTGCTCTCCACAAGTTGTGCGGATGTGAAATTGTAGAAGAAAAAAAGAATCATATCTGTAAGGAAGGCATTTGGTATGATGTAACCTTTATGCGAATGACCTCTGACAGATGGAAAGAAATGCGAAGTACCAAAAAATACGAAAAAATTGATTTTACAGGAAGGAAATCATGAACAAAAAAGTCAAAATTGAAAACCATATTATCAGCGCGGATTCACCGGCATATATTATTGCAGAGATGTCCGGTAATCATAACATGGATTTTAACCGTGCTGTACGGATTATGGAGGCAGCCAAAGAAAGTGGTGCAGATGCCATTAAAATTCAAACGTATACAGCAGATACCATTACTTTAAATTGTGATAGCCCTTATTTTCAGATTACGCAGGGTACGCTGTGGGACGGAAGGACGTTGCATAAATTATATGAGGAAGCATATACTCCATGGGAGTGGCAGCCAAAGTTAAAAGAAATTGCAAACGAAATGGGTCTGGACTTTTTCTCGTCGCCATTTGATGGTACCAGCGTGGATTTTTTGGAGGAGATGAATGTACCTGCATACAAGATTGCATCCTTTGAAATTACAGACATTCCGCTAATCAAAAAAATAGCTTCTTTGGGTAAGCCGGTAATTATTTCTACCGGAATAGCGAAGCTTTCTGATATAGAGCTGGCACTGGAAACCTGCAGACAGGCAGGCAATGAGGATGTTATCTTGTTGAAATGCTGCTCTGCTTATCCTACGCCATATGAGGATATTAACCTGCGTACTATGGTTTCCATGGCAGAAACCTTTGACTGTCTGACCGGTCTTTCTGACCATACTATGGGAAGTACTGTGGCAGGGGCAAGTGTTGCCTTGGGCGGCAGGGTAGTAGAAAAGCATCTGACCCTGAGCCGTGCTGAGGGTGGTGTGGATTCTGCCTTTTCTATGGAGCCTCAGGAATTTAAGAAAATGGTGGATGACATCCGTATTATCGAAAAGGCCCTTGGTAAGGTGACCTATGATTTGACAGATAAGCAGTTGGCAGAAAGGGAACATTGCCGTTCTTTGTTTATTGCAAAGGATATGAAGGCAGGGGATGTTTTTACGGCAGAGAATTTACGTTCTGTCAGACCGGGATTTGGTCTGCACACCAAATATTATGAGGAGATTTTGGGTCAAAAAGTTAAGAAGGATGTGGCATTTGGCATGCCGATGAGCTGGGATCTGATTGATTTTTAACCTATTTTATAATATGTATATTTTTAGAGCTGATGGAAATGCCGGGATAGGTGTAGGGCATTTAATGAGGTGTCTGACCATTGCAGATGCTATGCTTTCTGATGTTGACGTGAAGGATATTTGCTTTGTATGTGCTGACGGGCAGTCTGCTGATATTGTTAAGGAAAGAGGCTACGAGGCTTATGTTCTTCATACCGATTACCGGGAGATGGATAAGGAGCTTTGTGGGTGGCAGGAATTAAATATTTCAGATGCTGTTATCATAGTGGACAGTTATTTTGTTACGGACAGTTATCTGGAAGGGCTTAAAGCGTTTGGCTTGGTCATTTACATGGACGATATGCAAAAAAAGGCTTACCCGGTAGATGGTGTCATTAATTACAATGTTTTTGCTGATTCTGAAAAGTATTATTCGCTTTATGGAAATGAAGTGTTCTATATGATAGGTGGCGCATATATTCCTGTCAGAGAACAGTTTCTGGCTAAGAAAGGTGTGCTCAGAGATAGTGTCAGCAATGTATTTATTACAACCGGCGGCGGAGATATAGAAAATATTGCAGGGCAGATTTATGAAAAACTGGCAGCGGATAATACTACTGTACACTTTCATTTAATTTCCGGTGTGTATAATCCAAATTATGAAGTGTTAAAGCAGCTGGAAACAAAGCAGTCTAATTTGCACATATATCATAATGTCAAAAATATGGCAGAGCTTATGATGAAATGTGACGTGGCAATTACAGCCGGCGGCAGTACTATCTATGAGCTGGCAGCATTGGGTATTCCGTTTATTTGCTTTTCCTATGCAGAAAATCAGGAGCAGCTGGTACAATATATTGGCAAGAAGGATATTGCGGGCTATGCAGGAAGTTATGATAAGGACAGTGCTGCAATGTTTGACAATATGCAAAGAATTTTCGGGTTATTGTGTGAAAGTCATGCATTAAGGCAGGCATATTCTATGAAGGAAACTGAGCTGGTAGATGGCAAGGGCGCTCAAAGAATAGCCCGGATTTTGCAAGACAATCATGCGTCTTTTCAAAAGAATATATAAATCAATTGAAATAAAGGTTTGATTGTGTTATACTTTGGAACAATAAGTGTTTTTGACTTAATTTTTTATTGAACATATGAGGAGTTTTTTATTATGGCAGTGTTATATCATTCCACTAGAAACAGTGATGCCACAGTGACTGCATCACAGGCAATTTTAAAGGGACTTTCCGCAGAGGGCGGTTTATTTGTTCCTGACCATATTCCGGCCTTGGAAAAGAGCCTTTTAGAGCTTTCAAGGATGAGTTATCAGGAAGTAGCTTATGAGGTTATGAAGCTGATGCTTTCCGACTTTACGGAGGAAGAATTAAAGCATTGTATCTACAGCGCATACGATAGTAAGTTTGACACAGACAAAATTGCTCCGTTGGTAAAAGCAGAAGGGGCTTATTATTTAGAGTTATTCCATGGTAGAACTATTGCATTTAAGGATATGGCATTATCAATTTTGCCGCATTTGATGACTACTGCAGCCAAAAAGAATGACGTAAAGAATGAAATCGTTATCCTGACAGCTACCTCCGGAGATACCGGTAAAGCAGCGTTAGAGGGCTTTGCAAGTGTGCCTGGCACTAAAATTATCGTTTTCTATCCAAAGAATGGTGTATCTGCTATTCAGGAGAAGCAGATGGTAACCCAGAAGGGAGACAATACCTTTGTAGTAGGTATTAAAGGTAACTTTGATGACGCACAGACAGGTGTTAAGAAAATGTTTGGTGATAAGGAGCTGGCCGCACTTTTAGATGCAAACGGATATCAGTTCTCCAGCGCAAACTCTATCAATATCGGCCGTCTGGTGCCTCAGATGGTTTATTATGTATATGCGTATGCACAGTTACTGGCAGAGGGGGCTATCAGCGAAGGTGAGCAGATTAATGTAGTGGTTCCGACCGGTAACTTCGGTAATATTCTGGCTGCATACTATGCAAAGGAAATGGGTCTGCCTATCCATAAATTTATCTGTGCATCTAATGACAATAAGGTATTATTTGATTTCTTTGCAACAGGTACATATGACAGAAATCGTGAATTTATTTTGACCACTTCTCCATCCATGGATATTTTAATCAGTTCTAATTTAGAGCGTTTGATTTACAAGATTGCAGGAGAGGATGCGGCTCTGAATGCAGGCTTTATGAAGGCACTGAATACGGATGGTAAATACACCATTTCCGAGGAAATGAAGGCGAAATTAGCTGATTTCCACGGCGGTTTCGCTACAGAAGAGGATACTGCTGATATTATTAAGCGTATTTATGATGCTTGTGGTTATGTAATCGATACACATACAGCTGTTGCGGCTCATGTTTATGAGCAGTATAAATCTGCAACAGGTGATAATACTAAGACTGTAATTGCTTCTACTGCAAGTCCATACAAATTCACCAGAAGTGTTATGGCTGCCATTGCTCCGGGGAAGGCAGATGAAGAAGATTTTGCTTTGGTAGATGCACTTAGTGAGCTCAGTAAGGTAGAGATTCCGGATGCTATTGCAGAAATCAGAACTGCAGACGTTTTACACAAAACAGTTTGTGAAGTAGAAGATATGTGCAAGGAAGTGAAGGGATTTCTTGGAATAAAGTAGTGTTGCGAATTCAATGTTTGTGAGCTTCAAGTCGCTTCATACATGTTCTTCATGAGAATTCCTTCGAGTCAGCCCCTAAAACCGGAAAGGCGTTACTTTCCGGTTTCTTAACGGAGCATTCGAAGGAATTTCATTCAGAAAAGTATGAAGTGTCTTGAAGAATACTAGCATACGATTTCGCAACACTTTTTTATTTTAGATAGAAAGAAGGATTGAAAATGGAAAATATTTATAGCATGAGAATAGAGGCACTACGTGATTTGATGCACCAAAAAAGTGTAGACTACTACATGATTCCTACTGCGGATTTTCATAATTCGGAGTATGTGCATGGGTATTTTAAGTGCAGGGAATTTATGAGTGGGTTTACAGGCTCAAACGGCACACTGGTTGTCAGCCGGGATGAAGTGTGTTTATGGACGGATGGCAGATATTTTATTCAGGCTGAGCGTGAGCTTTTGGGCAGTGGGATTATGCTTATGAAGATGAATGAGCCGGGTGTGCCAAAGCTTGTGGAGTACCTTAGGGAGCATATGCAGGCAGGAGAAACCTTGGGTTTTGACGGTCGGTGTGTCAGTGCTTCCAGACTTTTGGAATTTCAGGAAAAGCTTCCCGATATCCGGTACAAAATGGATGAGGACCTGGTGGACATGCTTTGGGAAGACAGGCCAGAGATGCCGGCTGAGCCTTTGTTTTTTATTGCAGAGCATGTGGCCGGTGCATCTGTCACGGAAAAGCTTAATAAGGTGCGTGAGAAGCTGGGAGATTGTGATAGTTTGTTTTTAAGTAAGCTGGACGATATTATGTGGCTTTTTAATATTCGTGGCGGTGATGTGGCTTGCAATCCGGTGGCTCTGTCCTATGCTTATATTTCCAGGGAGAAGGCGGTATTGTTTTTACAAAGTAAAGCAGATATTTGCTCTGTGTTTCCTATGCTGCACCGACAGGAGGTAGAGGTCTTAGTATATGAAGAGGTATGTTCTTATTTAGAGAAGCTTTCGGCACAGAGGATTTTGGTAGATAAAGAAAATACCAGTGCCATGATAGCCGATATTCTATGCAGGAATTGTGAAGTGGAGTATGGCACCAATCCTACCACGTTAATGAAGGCTATGAAAAATGAAGCAGAAATTAAATATATGAAGGAATATTATCTGGAGGATAGTGTGGTGCTTACACGGTTTATTTACTGGTTAAAGCACCATCCGGATAAGAAAAGCTTAAACGAATGGACTGTGGGGGCTAAACTGGACGAAATGAGAGCAAAGGCGCCTGGCTATTTAATGCTTTCTTTTCCGACTATTTCTGCGTATCAGGCCAATGCAGCGATGATGCATTATGAGGCTACGGAGTCTAGTCATGCAGTCTTGGATAATGAGGGCTTTTATTTGGTGGATTCCGGAGCTCAGTACTTTGGTGCCACCACGGATGTAACCAGAACTATCAGTCTGGGGGCACTTACCGATAAGCAGCGTAAGCACTATACACTGACTGCGCTGGGGATGTTAGACTTGATGGAGGCGCAGTGGCTTTATGGATGTACCGGTCGAAATCTGGACATTCTGGCACGCCATCGTCTGTGGAAGGAGGGCATCGATTATAAATGCGGCACAGGACATGGCATTGGCTTTGTTTTAAATGTGCATGAAGGACCTCAGAATATCCGCTGGAAATATACAGAGGATATGAAGGAGGCTGTTTTGGAGCCCGGCATGGTAATCAGCGATGAGCCCGGTGTTTATTTGGAAGGAAAATATGGCATTCGTATAGAGAATATTTTGCTGACAAAGAATACCATAGAAAACAGTGATGGACAGTTTATGGCCTTTGACAACCTGACTTATGTACCTCTGGACAGAGCAGCACTGGATGTTTCTTACATGAATGAGGAGGATTTGGCAAGGGTTAACAGATATCAGAAGCGTGTATATGATGCCATAAGTTCTCGTCTTACATGGAAAGAGGCTAAGTGGCTGGAAGAGGAGTGCGCTGAAATTAAGAAAAACGTGTAAATTTTTCCAAAATTATGAAGTTTTTTTCGTAGAATATATTGACGAAAAGTAGCAGAATCCTGTATAATGTGTACTAGATTAACATGGGTGAATTTGTGGAATTTTTAATCATTCATGTTAGTGAAATAATAAAAAAGAAAGAGGTTTTTTACAGATGTCAAAGATTAATTTGGAAAAGTATGGTATTACCGGCAGCACTGAGATCGTATATAATCCTTCCTTCGAAGTATTATTTGAGGAAGAGACAAAGGCTGGCTTAGAAGGCTACGAAGTAGGTCAGGAAACAGAGCTTGGAGCTGTTAATGTTATGACTGGTATTTATACAGGTCGTTCCCCTAAAGATAAGTATATCGTTATGGATGAAAATTCCAAGGATACAGTATGGTGGACTACAGACGAGTATAAGAACGACAACCATCCTATGTCAGAAGAAGTATGGAGCGTATTGAAAGGTATCGCACAGAAAGAGCTTTCTAACAAGAGATTATTCGTAGTAGATGCATTCTGTGGTGCTCACGCTGATACAAGAATGGCAGTTCGTTTTATCGTTGAGGTTGCATGGCAGGCACATTTCGTTAAGAACATGTTTATCCAGCCAACAGCAGAAGAGCTTGAAAACTTTGAGCCTGATTTCGTTGTTTACAACGCTTCCAAGGCAAAGGTTGACAATTACAAGGAGTTAGGTCTTAACTCTGAGACGGCAGTTGCATTTAACATTACAAGCAAGGAGCAGGTTATCATCAATACATGGTACGGCGGTGAAATGAAGAAGGGTATGTTCTCTATGATGAACTATTACCTTCCATTAAAGGGTATCGCTTCTATGCACTGCTCTGCAAACACAGACATGAACGGCGAAAATACAGCTGTATTCTTCGGTCTTTCCGGAACAGGTAAGACAACCTTATCTACAGACCCTAAGCGTCTCCTTATCGGTGATGACGAGCATGGCTGGGATGACAACGGCGTATTCAACTTTGAAGGTGGATGCTATGCAAAGGTTATCAACCTTGATAAAGAGTCTGAGCCTGATATCTACAATGCAATTAAGCGCAACGCTCTTTTAGAGAACGTTACAGTAGACGCAGATGGCAAGATTGACTTTAATGATGGCAGCGTTACAGAGAATACTCGTGTATCTTACCCAATTGATCATATTGACAATATCGTACGTCCGGTTTCTACAGCTCCTGCAGCAAAGAATGTAATTTTCCTTTCTGCAGATGCATTTGGTGTACTTCCTCCGGTTTCTGTTCTTACACCTGAGCAGACAAAGTACTACTTCTTATCCGGATTTACTGCAAAGCTTGCAGGTACAGAGCGTGGTATTACAGAGCCAACTCCAACCTTCTCAGCTTGCTTTGGACAGGCATTCTTAGAGTTACACCCTACTAAGTATGCAGAAGAATTAGTTAAGAAGATGGAAGTAAGCGGCGCTAAGGCTTACTTAGTTAACACAGGATGGAATGGTACCGGAAAGCGTATCTCTATTAAGGATACACGTGGTATCATCGATGCAATCCTTGATGGTTCTATCGAAAAGGCTGAAACAAAGAATATTCCTTTCTTCAACTTCGAAGTTCCAACAGAGCTTCCGGGTGTTGATACCAATATTCTCGACCCTCGTAATACATATGCTGATGCTTCTGAATGGGAAGTTAAGGCAAAGGATCTTGCTGGACGTTTCATTAAGAACTTTGCTAAGTATGAAGGAAACGAAGCTGGTAAGGCATTAGTAAGTGCAGGTCCACAGTTATAAAATTACCTATATTTTCTAGTTGTAATTTTTCCGGGAGTTGTATATAATTAAAGTAACGAATTCGATAGCCTGGGGTGTTCGATAACTCTTATCTATTTGAACCTACATTACTTTAAACGGGACTCCTATATCGCAATGCGGCTGTCAGGCCTCCGACCTATATGGTCTTGTGCAGTGGAAGGCAAAAGCATTTGCTGCGGTAACCCACCTAGCAAAAGCTAGGAGTCAAACGATAAGAGGCGGCATCTTGGGTTATTGATTACAAAAGATTCCTAATCTACAAAAGATAAAAAGTGCTTTATCCGTGAGGATAAGGCACTTTTAAGTTGCAACAAAAATTACCTTTTTATGTAATTTGTACATTTGGTTATAAAAAAGAATATTTTAGGCTCTTTCGTAATATGATATTGTGTCAGACTCACATGGACAGGAGGGGCTTACATGCAGCGATATCATATTCAACCAAATCCCTTAAAGAAGTACAAGAGGTTTCGGTTAAAATGGTTTTTCTTATTTTTATTGGTTGGAGCATTTATTGTTTGGACAGGACTTAAAGACAGGACAGTACCGGACGAAGAAGTGCCGAAAGAGTCCGGTGAAGTGCCGGAGTCTTCAGAGACTGTCCGGGATGATTTTCAGTATTTGGAGGAAAGTCCGGATATTCGAGTAATTTTACAGGCCGGAAAATATGAGGGAATCTATCACGCTGATGTGAATGTGACCTTTCCTTCAGGAGGGTATGTGATGACCGGGGAAAACAATCATTGGGAGAAGCATGTGGTAAAATCGGGGGATAGTGTAACGATTGGTTGTGGTAGTGGTTATGATTTTCAAATTACACAGGACAGGCTGATTGCACTTTTGTCAGGTGATGAGACTAAGCCGTTAATAGTAAATTCCATTGAACGAAACAGAGAAGTTTGCAGTTATTATGGCAGACTGGAGGTGACTTTAGAGTCGGCCGGAATACTGCTGGTAAATGCCTTGCCCTTGGAAAGTTATCTTTGCAGCGTGGTGCCCAGTGAAATGCCTGCCAGCTATGAAGCGGAGGCTTTAAAGGCTCAGGCAATTCTGGCCAGGACCTATGCTTACAAATATTTAATTGAGCCGGCATATCCGCAATATCAAGCTCATGTGGATGATAGTATAGCATTTCAGGTGTATGGAAATATTGATAATAACGGAGCGACTTCCCAGGCTGTGACGGATACAGCAGGAATATTACTTTTTTCAGACAGAAGTCTGGCGGAGGTATATTACTATTCCACGTCTTGCGGATACGGTACAGATGGCACTGCATGGGGTGGAGAGGGACAGTTTTATCTACAGGCTACACGCATTGGGCCGGGTGTGCTTGAAAATGCAGATGGTACGCTAAGCGGAGAAGCCGCAGAGCAGTATTATCTAAATGCATTAAGAGATGAGCAGGTTTTTCGAAATATGATTGTAAAACCCTTTGTAAATGGTTATGAAGTCGAAGAACCATGGTATCGATGGAGCGCCTTGGAGGTAGAGGTGAACACGGATGCGCTTGTAAAAAGAATGAGAGAGCGTTATCAGGCTAATCCCGGTGTGGTGCTTACCAAAAACAAAAATGGGGAGTTTGTATCAAAGACAATAAAGAGTCTGGGAGATGTCAAAAATATCAAAATAGAAGAACGGGGAATGGGTGGCGCTTGTAAAAGTCTGATTATTGAAGGGACGGAGCAAACATACAAGGTGCTGTTAGAATACAACATCCGTTACGTTTTAAATGGTACAGGTGTTACTGTGACCAGAGCAGACGGGACCAAGGCTGATTGCACGACCTTGCTTCCAAGCGGATTTTTTTATTTGGACCCGGTTTATTTTGGACAAAATGTAATATCATATCATATATACGGAGGCGGATATGGTCACGGTGTGGGCATGAGCCAGAATGGTGCGAACAGGATGGCCGGGCTGGGCTTTTCCTGCCAGAAGATTTTGGAACATTTTTTTCCGGAGACGGTATTTGTAAGCTATGAAAATAACACTTAACGTATTAAAGAACTTTATAAAAGGTGCAGGAGAGAAAAATCTTTCTGTATATGCAGCAGGTATTGCCTTTTTCTGGATATTATCTGCAGTGCCTATTATTGTAGTAATCAGCAGCATTTTTCCCTACACCAGACTTTCTGAGGAAATTATTACCGAGTATATTATCCGTTTTTTACCGGAGACTACCAGACATTATTTACTGACCTTAATTCGTTACGTCTATACACATAATGCCAGATTGCTTCCGGTGGCAATTTTCATTGCAATATGGTCAGCGGGCAGAGGCATGCTTTCTATGATACGCAGCTTTAATGAAATATACGGCATTGATGAAGAACGAGGTTATTTAAAACTCAGACTGATTGCCAGCCTTTATACCATTATATTACTGACAGTAATCATATTCAGTCTGATGGTTTTGGTATTTGGAGAAAGTATTTATCAGGTAATTCTTATAAATGTGCCTATACTAGGGGAAATACTGGAGCGTGTATTAAAGATCCGTTATATACTTGCTGTGCTGATGCTCAGCATCATACTAACTTTTTTGTATACCTACGTGCCTAATATTGAAACTACCCTGAAAAAGCAGTTCCCGGGTGGGCTGCTGGCAGCATCGGGCTGCACGGTATTTTCTTATTGCTTTTCTGTATACGTAGATAATTTTAATGACTTTTCCAGCTATGGAAGCATTAATATTGTGATTATTATTATGTTGTGGCTGTATTTTACTATGTATATTTTGTTGTATGGAGCTTATATTGGAAGTTATACCTCGCTTTATTAATTTATCCCAAAGATGGATAATATATATTGACAATAGCAGTTTTGATGTGCTAATATTACCCCGAAGATGACTAAAGAACGATTTAAGGATGGTGACGGATTATTAAACAGTATAAGAAATCAATTATGGTATTGGTATATATAGTTCTTTCTTACTTATGTGTATTGTCTTACGCAAGAATATATGCCATGGATGGATATGAACGCTTTGGTTATAATGGATATGCTGTAGTTTTATTTGCTGTAGACATTTATTTACTGAAGCGTTTCTTTGATATGACAAGCTGCAGATTGAAGGTGATAGCATCAGTAGGCGGTGTGTTAATGGGCTTCTGTATTGTTTATGGGGCTTATGCACATTATACGAATGATATTTTTACCAGTGTGGCGGAGAGTTTTTTACAGATAGGCATGATTCTGGCAATTTCTGCAATTACAACGCCATTGGCGGCTGAACTGTTAAAGGTGTTTGACAGGTTAAATACTTGGGGCAGGAAACACACAGCAGTCGTTCCTTCAGCTACGACATACAAAAGTTTCTTATGCTTTTGGGGAATTATTTTTCTTGCATACATACCGTTGTTTTTGGCATGGTGGCCGGGGAATTTTATTTGGGATGCTCCGTATCAGATGCGAAATGTAATCAATAATTATTACACTACGCATCATCCTTTGGCACATACCGTATTGATGGGGAGTGCATATAAGCTGGGGCAGAATGTAGGAAATGTGGCATGGGGATATCAGTTTTATACGCTATTTCAAATGCTGGTTTTAAGTAGTGCTTTTGCGTATGCCGTTTACTATGCCAAAAAGAAAGGGCTTCCGAAGCTGATATGGCTTGGTATGTTGGCGTGGTTTGCTGTTTTTCCGATGCATGCATTGTTTGCTATAACAGCCACTAAGGACGTGTTGTGTGCAGCATTTTTCCTTTATTTTATTATTTTTCTGATACGTTTATTAGTAGATGGAGAAGCATTTTCGGGATATAGCTATACGGGAATGGTTGCAAGCGGAGTTTTGTTAGCGCTATTTCGTAATAATGCCATGCATGCATTGCTTGCAACAGCTGTAGTGATAATTTTCTGGATAAAGGGCAAAAAGAGCAAATTAAAGCTTGCCGGAATTTTTGCGGCAATTTTTATTTTGACACAAGGGGCTAATCAGGCCTTAATTACAGCAACCAATGCAATAGGCTCAGATGTTTATCGGGAAACTTTTAGTGTGCTTTTGCAATGCATTGCAAGGGTGGGGAGTTATCGCACAGAAGAAATTCCTAATGATTTGTATGAGGAAATGCAGCTGTACATCGATGCAGACACTATGAGCAGATACAATCCGTATCTTTCCGATGAAATAAAAAACAATACAAATGAATACTTACTAGAGCATAATACCTTTAATTTCTTTAAACTCTGGTTGAAATTGGGGCTTAAATTCCCTGATGAATATTTTGAAGCTTTTATAAGTAATTCCATGGGATATTGGTATCCTTTAAACAGGGGTGGTTACGTATCCATGGATATTGCTTTGTATCACACTATGATTGAGGCAGGAGATGAGATAGAGAAGGAATGCTATTGTGAATGGGCATATGAGCCATATTTCAATTTGTTTTGCAAAGCCACTTATCATCAGGTTCCGCTGCTTGGATATTTGTTCAGAAGCATAGTGTATATATGGGGGCTTGTGTCTTTTATATTATGGTGCATTTATCGCAAAAAATATAAAGAGATGATGCCGGGTATATTGATGTTAATGTATTTTGCAACCTGTCTGCTCGGACCGGTTGTGGCAATGAGATATGTATACTGTATTATGGTGGCGACACCAATGCTGCCATGTGTGATATGCTTAAGTAAAACAATGGAACGAGATAATATCAAAGACTAAAAAATATTAGACGTAAACCAGGAGAAATGTGTAAAAAGTATTTCTTCTGGTTTGTTATTTTTTTCATACTATTGACAAAAAGTGTATTAATTGTATAATACAGTTAAGAGGGGTGTATTATACAATTAATACACTTTGAAGTGAATTTTACAAGCGTGCAGCTGTCGACTTGTAGAAGCACAGCTTAGTAAAGGAGGTGACACAGACATGATATCATTTGAGGATTTTATTTTAATGGATGACAGTCCTATTTATCTGCAGATTATTCAATATGTAAAGCGTGGTATTGTGTCGGGTGCCATCGAAAACGGTGAGGAAATGATTTCCCGCAGAGCACTGTCAGCTCTTTTGGGGGTAAATCCCAATACGATTCAAAAGGCTTATCATCTGTTGGAGGAAGAGGGGATTATTCGATCCAGAGCAGGTGCCAAGAGCTGCGTGGAGGTGGATGAGGCTATGAAGGCGCAGATTCGTCTGGCACTGATTAGTCAGGACACCGGTAACTGGGTGCAGGCTATGCAGCAGATGGGGGTAGGGCTGGAGGAAGCTATTTGTCTGGCCAAGGATATTTGGTCATGAAATCAGATGGTTTCTGAAAATAGCTTTACAAAATTATTTTATATGCATGGAGGTATTTGGCATGAAGAAATATATATCAGTTCTGGCACTGGATGTCAGATGCACTATTTATAAAATACTGGGTGTTTTGATTTTAATGTCAGGGGCACAGTTGGCTGTATTTTATCGGGTGCTGCGAGGTAACCTTGCACGGTGGAATCAGTATGACTATAATATGGACCTGAATGAATACAATATGCTGATAATCACCTTTGAACAGGCTATAGAGGAAGGCTATATTCAGTATTTTTTTGGTGCGATGTTGGTGTTTATATGCGCCATACTAATCTGGGGATGTAGTGAGCACGGCAAGGTGCGCAGTAAATTCTTGCTTTGGAGACTTCGCATTGAAAGAAGGCAGGTATATGTTGTGTGGAGTGTTTATAGGACTTTTATTGTAGCGTTGGTCATAGCATGGCAGATTTTGCTGATAGTTGCTATGAATGAAATGTATCAACATATTATTGCTTATGAAATGGCACCGCAGTCTCTATTTCTGGCTTTTTATCGAAATCTTTTTTTACATAGTCTGTTGCCTTTGTCAGACGTTTTTGGAATGGTATGGCTAAGTATATTTATTGTTTTGTGCGGTATGGGTACTGCATACATAGGGTATAGAGATATCACAGAGCATCAGTCAGCCTGCAGTGCAGTTTTGGGCGTAATGGCATATGCCACATTGTTTGTGGTAGTTGGAATATTGTCAGAGGTGCGTTGGCTGGGTGCGTTAACGGTAATAGTGGCACTCATTACGATTATTTGTATGGGAATTTCAGTAAAGAGAAGTTTGGGTGAGCATTATGATGGCTAGATTGGAAAAATTTTTTGATACCTTATTTCCACCGGGATATGATAAGCAAAAGGAATGCAGGCAGCTTTTTTTCTCTCCTCTGGCAGGCATCATATTCAGCTTCAGGTGTATCGCCATGTATTATGAAGCGTATGATGACCTACTTGTCTGGAAGGTAGAAAATGGTTTCGGTGTAGAAAAAGTCGTAAGGCAAGGGGCGAAAATAGTACCTTTTGAGGAAATTATCAGTTATAATTTTATGATGCTGTGGCTGGTATTATTTCTTTTAATCATTACAGTATTGAAGCATTATTTATACTATACGCAGGGGAGCAAGAGTATTTATCTGGTGCGGAGGTTGCCGGACAAATATTATGTGTGGCGAACCTGTGTACTGGGGCCGCTTATCGGAATGGGTATTACGCTTGCAATAATAGGTATTTTACGGTTGGTTTACTGGCTGATATACATAGGAGTGACACCGGCCGAGTGTCTGCCGGGCTAAGGAGGTAATGTTATGTTAGAAATTAAAAATGTAAATAAATTTTATAATTCAAGATATGGCTGGGTGCAGGCCTTGAAAAACGTAAATTTGCAGATACCGAGAGGCGAGATTATCGGTTTGTTTGGGGAGAATGGTGCAGGTAAGTCTACTTTGTTTCAGTGCATGTTGGGATATGTACCTTTTAAGGGAGAAATTACTCTGGATGGGGAGAAAATCACACACAGAAATATAGAAAAGCTTTCTTTTGCAACCTGTGAGCATTCTTTCTTTCCGGAGCTGACACCGGATGGACACGCAGATTTTTATGAAATGCACTTTAAGGGCTTTCGCAGGAAACGCTTTGAAGGGTTGATGGATTTCTTTGAATTGCCGGTACATAAAATTATACGTAGTTATTCTACCGGTCAGAAAAATCAGTTTGAGGTTATTATGGCATTGAGCCAGGGGGCTGATTATATTCTTATGGACGAGCCTTTTGCGGGAAACGATATTTTTAACAGAGAAGACTTTTATAAGGTGCTTTTGGGCATCTTAGAGCCCCATGAGACAGTAATTTTGTCTACACATCTAATCGAAGAGGTGGAGAATTTTGTGGGCAGGGCTATTTTAATTAAGCATGGTGAAATTATCGGTGATATGGAGACTATAAAGCTGGAGGAACAGGGCAATTCATTGGTTTCTTATATCAAGGAGACATATGGATATCGTGCAGACAGAGTAAGCAAGGCATTGGATGAGCTGGTGTGATGTGCTTCGGGAAAGGAGTATGCTATGAAAAAAGGGTTGGTTTTTGTTATTATAGTAGGATTCGTTGTTTTTGCCGGTCTGATGTATGGTATAAATATGACAGTGGCTCAGTCTGATGATGTAGAGATAACTTGCCAAGTGCTGGAGGGCGACGCTGCCGCAGCAGAGGGAATTTCTTTCAGGATTGGAAATCAATTGCAGGAGGGGTTGTATTGGGACAGCTTTGTGACTGTGCACGAGAATACAGAGCAGTTAGAGGTTTTTACGGAGTTTGAGAACAAGTGGAAGGGGAGGTCAGATTCCGTTCATTATGTAAGCAGCTACCTTTTGGATGAAACGATTAGGCTATATATTGATGGCGATTACATGGTATGGAATGGAGGAAATATAGATTTTGATGCTATCAGTAATTATAGCACGGTTTTGCTGTCAGCAGAGGAATTTACTGCTATAGCAGAGCGCACTGAAGCAGGAGAGACGCATACAGAGGAGTTTCAGCTGAACAAATATTTGAACTACTATGATATTTATATCTCTGAAAATCTGCGTGCCGGCAGTTATTTGATTGCAGGTAATCATGAGCTGGCCAAAATTTTTTTTAGAATTCATATACCGGACAGTCACAAATATAAGGTGTCCATAACCAAGGATGCAGATGGTAAAATTATACAAGTGGGCTGTGGAAGTGAAAGTATGCAATTTGAGAGCTGTAGTGTACAGACTGCAGACGGATTATATTTCGCATTTTATGGAATAAAGGATGAGCAGGTAGTAGATTTAACCAAGGGTAGCGGCAACGGTATTTTTTGCATTCCGTTGAAGCCTGCAATGGAAGAAACAAATGCCGCTTATGCTCCTGAAACGACAATCCTTTATAATCAGTTAGTAAATGCATTTCCACTTCCTGAAAAGGACTGTTATCCTCTT
>JAZRRW010000092.1:0-5150 GCA_045651105.1 Lachnospiraceae bacterium | reverse complement strand
GTATCTATTTAATTATTTTGCGTATGTACCTTGTGTTAAATACTTTGTTTAGTTTATTATAACCTTTTGTAACAACAAAAGCAATGGAAAGTATTGGTAAACCCAAAAAATATATAAGCCCCATAAATCTCACTCCGACTTCTACTCCACCCCAAAATACTCCTCGTACCACACTACAAAGCAGTATATGGTCCAGAGCTTTCTCCAGTTATCTGAATTTCCTCCAACATACTCGTCCCAGATAGCCTTTACTTCGTCAACATGGAAAAACTTCTCTGCGGTCTTGCCCATGAGTCTTGCCTGTACGTCCTGGTTGTATCTCTCATCTGCCATCCAAATGCGGATTGGTACCACGAAGCCCAGCTTCTTGCGGAAGGCAATTTCCTCCGGCAGTGCCTTGGCAGCAGCGGTACGTAGAGCCACTTTATTTTGCTCCAGGCTCACCTTATACCTGGAAGGCATGCGGGAGGCAATGTCAAAGATGCGGCGGTCAGTCAACGGCATGCGAATTTCCAGACCTGCGGCCTCACTCATTTTGTCCACGTTCAGGTAAATGTCCCCTTCCAGCCAGATTTGAATGTCTACATCACTCATCTTGGTCAGTGGGTCCAGCCCCTCTGTTTCCTCGTAAATGTCCTTTACCAGGTTGATAGGAAGCACATCCTCATAGTAACGCTTCAGAATTCTGCGCTTTTCGTCCTCCTTCATGATGTTGGTATTCCCCACATAAAAGGTCTTCAGATTCTCGCCATAACGCTCTGCATTGCGGTACATATTGTAGCCGCCAAAAAATTCATCAGCTCCCTCGCCGGAGTAGCAGAGCCCGGTGTGCTCTGCGGTAGCTTTGCAAGCCAAAGCAAACGCAATGGCAGAGGCATCACCCAAGGGCTGCTCCATATGATACATCACATACGGCACTGCGGCAAAATATTCCTCAGGCGTAATGCGGCATCTGTGAATATCACGCCCCAATAAGGCTGCCGTCTGTGCCGCCAGACCGGACTCATCAAAGCGTTCTTCATCATAACCGCAAGAATCTGCTGTCTGTACATCAGACATAGCCAGCACGTAGGAAGAATCCACACCTCCTGACAAAAAAGACTCTGCATATTCGCTCTTTTCCTTCACCTCAGGCATAATCTGCTGCATGGTGGTATGTATTTCCTCAGCCCAATCCTCCAGAGACTTGCTGTCATCTGCCTGAAACTGAGGACTCCAATAACGGGTAATTTCCAGCTTACCATCTTGCCATACCAGATAACGCCCCGGCAAAAGCTTTTTCAGCCCCTTAAAGAAAGTATCCTCACCGGCACCATAGGTAAGCGTCAGGTAAATCTGCAGCATTTCCTCATTGAGCTCTTTTACAAAACCCGGCTGCTCCAAAATCTGACGAATCATGGTGCCAAAAAGTAGCCTGCCCTCCTCCGTTACATAATAGTAAAACGGCTTGGTACCAAACTGGTCTCTCAAACAGAAAAGCTTCTGCTCCTCTTCATCCCACAATGCGAAAGCAAACATACCGTGCATGTGGTTTGCCATATCATACCCCCAGGCTTTATACGCCTTTATCAAAATAGCCTCCTCGCGGGCTTCTCGGGACAAGGAAGCATCAATATCCAGCTCCCCACAAAGTGCCGCCCAATTGCGAATATGGCCCCTGTATTCCATAACCTTTATCATAATTGTGTATCCTTTCCACTAAGCAATCCCCTAATCCTGTAAATGCTCCATTACAATCCTTTAACAATAACCAATTACAAGCCCCACCAGTAACAGCGCACCCGTCAGCATCAAATTTAATATCTGAAACTTACCACTCCACCTTGCCCAGGTTCCATAATTTACATCTGCCAATCCAAGGCTGATAAGCAACACCGGATTGGTTGGATAAAAGGCGTTTGAAAAGCCGTCACCAAAAGCATATGCCAACACACAAAGCTGTGCAGAAATACCAAACACCTGAGCCACCGGAACAATTAACGGTATCATCAAAAAGGCCTTGGCAGACCCTGATGGAATAAAAAAGTTCATTACAAGCACCAACAGGTAAATAAACAAAATCACTGCCCATTTCGGAAGCGCTGACGCTGCCATAACAGCACTATGCAGTATGGTGTCTAAAATATGTGCCTCTGTCATGGTATACTTAATAGAATTAGCCATAAGAATCATCAGCACCGCCGGAAGCACACCTACCAGTCCATTCCAGAAGGTGCTGCCCAAAGTACGGCCTCCTGTGCCGGAAATCAAGGTTGCCGTAATGCCAGCCACCAAAAACATCACTGCCACAATAATCATGGTATAATCCTGCAATGCTGTTACAAAAACACTGCTTAAAACAACTGCAATTCCCAGCCCTACAATTGCTGCGAAACAGAGTACACCTTTGTCCATCTGCCTGTCTGCCACAAATACTATGCTTTTGGGCTTGTGAGCGCCAAGTCCATCAACCTGCTCCTGCACGTTCTTATCAATCCTCTTCGCATAGCGGAATAAAAATACCAGCAGCAATCCATAAATCAGCCCGAAACCAATGACTCTGAACCACATGCCGGAAAACATGGGAAGGCCTGCCAGCTCCTGAGCCACACCTACCGTAAAAGGATTACAAATACCGGCTGCAAATCCACAGCCCGCTGCCAAAAGGCTCATGCCTACACCGGTCAAAGCATCCCAGCCGAGACCAACTGCCAGGGCCACCACTATCGGTACCAAAGGTACACATTCCTCAAAAGAACCGATAAAAGAACCCATAGCCATAAAAAATAAGGTAACACAGGCCATCAACCGATACTTACTTGTTCCAAATCGGAAGGTAATTTTTTGCAACAGATACTTCATAAGTCCACATTGATCCAGACTGTTAAATACACCTCCCAGCACCAGCAGGAAAATAATCACTGCAATCAGTGAGCCACTACCCTCTGCTCCAAGCACCAGTATGGGAGATAAAAGCCATTTCCAAAAAGGAATACCGCCTGCAATGGACATAAATCCTCCGGCCACATCAATAACCAGATTGCCGTTTGCGTCTATAATCCTGGTATATTCACCGCCCGGAACCAAAAAGGTCAGTACGTAAGTTAACACCATTAGTATAAATATAATAACAATTGCTGTAATAAAGGACTTTGCACTAATGTTCAGACCTTTATTTTCTTTTTTATTTTTCAACATTACAGTGCTCCTTTTTTCCACTTGCCTCGTTTATAAAAAATACCCGTCAGTATTGCTCCAAGCACCCAGGAAATCAGCAAAGATGCAAATAGATATTCCGGACGCCCGTCTGGATTTGCTGCACTCTTACTCAAATTTACCAATGTATACGCCAAAGGTACACGAATGACAATGGTCTGTACAATGGAAATCCACATTGGCGTCATGGTATCACCTGCACCACGCATAATACCTGACAAACTCTGCGTAACTGCCACAGCAATGTATCCGGCAGCCAGAATTCGCATCATTTTCATACTCAGGTCCACCAATGCCACAGTATCTGTAAAAATACCCATTAAATACTTGCCAAAGATTAAAATCGTGCCTGTAATAACGGTAGAAGTTCCCACTGCAAGAAGTGTGCCCTGCTTAGCTCCCTTAGAAACCCTGTCGTAATTGCGTGCCCCTACATTCTGCCCTGCATATGTAGTCAGTGCCGTACCAAAAGAGAAGTTCGGCAGCATTGCAAAACCATCCACTCGCATAATAATAACATTGGCTGCGATCAATTGCTCTCCAAAGCTATTGGTCAGTGACTGCACTAACAGCATCGCCATGGACATAATGGCCTGAGTCACACCGGACGGAAGCCCCAAACGAATTACATTTAGTGAAATACGCTTATCCAACCAGAAATACTTGACACCAAAATCAAACATATCTGCCATCTTCATCAGCTTAAATAAACATAAGGTGGCTGAAACACCCTGTGCAATTACCGTTGCCAAAGCCACACCGGATACACCCATATTAAACTTAACTACAAATAATAAATCCAAAACAATATTTAGTAGGCTTGCGATTACCAGATACACCAACGCAGACACAGAATCTCCCAGCCCACGCAGTATGCCGCAAAGAATATTGTAATATGCAAGCCCTACGATACCAAGAAACAAAATCCTCAAATAAGAAGTACACCAGTCCAGAATGCTTTCCGGCGTATCCAATAGCACCAACAACGGCCTTGCCGCTAACGTTGCCACTATCATAATAAAAACAGATGCAATGCCGGTCAAAACGATACAGTTACCAATGGTAACAGACAACTCCTCACGCTTCTTGGCGCCAAAATACTGAGACACCATAATGCTGGCTCCTGTACTGATACCCACAAACAATACCAACAGCAGATTAAAAATCGGCCCCGCACTGCCTACTGCCGCAAGTGCATTGTCACCCACATACTTACCTACTACCACGCTATCCACCGTATTGTACAGCTGCTGCGCGATATTGCCCAGAAGCATCGGAAAGGTAAAAATCAAAAGCTTCTCCCACGGCCTGCCTTCCGTCATATCTACCGTTGCAAAAAGTTTCTTTAGTCCGTTCATAATTCTCTCCACGTAAATTTATTTAGTCTACATGATTATAACATTATTTGGTAGGGTATGTAAAGAATGGAACGACAAACTGCTTTAATCATTGACAAATTTTTACATATATTTTATCATCAAATTAGTTATAAAACATACTAACGAGGTATTAATCATGAATATATTTATTGTTCATTCCGGAAAAAACAGAAAAGATGCCGAGAAATTAAAGGCTGAATTGGAAACAATGGCTCAAAAGGATGCCAATGTACTGCTTCTGGAAAATGGCGGCTTCTTTTGGAAGGTAGAAGCATTAAAGCTGATTAAAATGTCTCAGATGGTTTTATTTTTAGTAGGAGATACTTCCCACGAAAGTCCGAACATTACCTGGGAATTGAAAATAGCCAAAAAATACAATAAATACATCATGTTTTACAAACTCAACGCTTCTTACAAGCTGAATGATATTTTGTTTGATAAAGACCCTTTTTCAGGCAAAAAGTCCCTCATTGCCTCTGAAGCCAAGGACATCACGGACATTACAAAAAAGATTTCTTCTTATGAACATGGCGAATACAATATTTTTAATGGAGAAATTGAAACCCTTAACAAGGA
>JAZRRW010000091.1:0-1658 GCA_045651105.1 Lachnospiraceae bacterium | reverse complement strand
AATACTGCAATATATTTACTATACTTTTTATCCACTGCATTTGTTAATTTTGGGAATCATAAAATTCCTGTAAATTCCGGGTTGTGGGGTGACGAATAAGTGCACCCCACAAATCATAATTGACAAATTGGCAGATTGTGTTATTATTACAATAGCACAATTTTTTTTGGAGGCAATGAAATGGCAGTCTTAAAAAAGAAGATATCTCCCCGGTTTCTGGCAGTGGCTGCGGTGGCTTTGCTTATGATTATGCTGGTGCCATTGGTGCGAGGTGCATTTTTTACCAGACCGTGGGCAGATGATTATACCTATGGTGCTCCGGTGCGTCACTGGCTGATGGGAGAGCCTTATTATACAAGCTTGTGGGATGCCTTGAAAAAGGGTACGATTGGTATGTACTATGCCTATCAGGGACCTTTTGTATCTGCATTTTTTATGGCCTTTTCAGGGCTGGCAGGAGAGCAGTATTATTTTATTTTGAGTTTAATTTTAATATTTGTGCTTACGGGTACGCTGTTTGGCATATGTTATATATGGGTACGCAGGCTGCTTCATGCTGAGAGGTGTGAGAGTATTTTCTTTGCTGCCTGTACCACGGTTGCTGTGATTGAGCTTATTTATTCGGCATCCAATGCTTTTTACTGGTGGGTCGGTGCGGTTCATTATATTTTGATGCACAGTTTTATGCTGTGGATGATTACTCTGGCTATGTGTGGGATGACTTCCAAGAGGCGCCTGACGCAGGTTCTTACTGCTATCGGAATAGCCATTTTAGGCTTTAATATTGGCGGTGGTAATTATGTGACTGCACTGCAGAGTATTTTGCTGTTATTGTTATTTGCAGGACTTGGTATTTTAGGCAGGAATAAGAGGGCAGTCATTGTTTTGCCTGGTATCCTTACCTTTGCCCTTGCTTTTTACTACAATGTAAATTCACCGGGCAATCAGGTGCGAGGCTCTGAGTACAGCTCTATGGGCGTTTTAGAAGCGATATTGGGCTCATTTGAGGCAACCATTACCAAAATGCCGCGTATGTTTGATGTGATGTTTATTGTGGTGCTGTTGGTCTTGCTTCCAGTGGCCTTACGCATGACAAAGCGGATAAGCTTTTCTTTTAAATTGCCGCTATTGGTAACGATACTTAGTTATTGCTTTTATGCTACGGGGTACACACCGTTTCTTTTTGCCACGGGCGGTATTGGGGTTGCCAGAGTTTTTAATGTAGTCAAAATAGATTTTCAGCTGCTTTTTATATTTAACCTGTTTTACTGGTCAGGCTGGGTCAATCACAGGTTTGCAAGGGAAAAGGAAATAGCGCATACATGGTCTTATTACATTACGATGTGCATAGCGGCGGTTTGTATTTTTGCATGGTCACCCAATCAGGCAGGTAGTTATTCCAGCTATGGTGCTTATTACTATATTCATACCGGTGAGTTGGGGAATATGTACAATCAATATAAAGAGCGTTTGGAGATTTTACAGAGCGACCAGAAAGATGTTGTTTTTGAGCCATATCGGTATAAGCCGTGGCTGTTTTATATAGAGGACATGTCATCAGATCCGGGATACTGGATTAACAGTGCCGTTTGTTCATGGTATGGAAAGAATACAATAAAGGTAATTATTCAGAGTGAGAACTAAGGGTTATTGCTCTG
>JAZRRW010000090.1:0-20958 GCA_045651105.1 Lachnospiraceae bacterium | reverse complement strand
GTAGGTGTGAAAGGCAAAGGCAAAACAAAAGTATTATTAGACAAGGTAAATGCGCAGATACAGACTGCAGAAGGCAATATTGTTTATCTTGATAAAAGTACAAAGCATATGTACGAATTAAACAACAAAATAAGGTTGATTGATGTATCTGATTACATGATTGATAATTCAGACGCATTTGTGGGATTTATTTTAGGTATTATATCTCAGGATCATGATTTGCAGCAGATGTATTTGGACAGCTTCTTAAAAATTGCAAAATTAGAAGGAAAAGATATTACTGAAACCATTCAGAAGCTTGAAGCAATTAGTGAAAAGTTCAAGGTTGACTTCACATTAAGCGTTTCTGTTGAAGCGGAAGATGTGGCAGAAGCAATCAAATCCAATATTGAAGTTGCTTTATAAATATTGTATAATGAATGAAGAATGTGTGGACGCACATTCTTCATTGTTTTAACTGACTTGTGCCGGAAAGGAGTCTTATATGGCCAAGGATAATGTAATTGTATTTCCAAAGCAATCAAAATTTAATATTGCAATTTTTGTATTACTTGCGGTTTTTGTCTATATGGTGGTTTGCGTATATGCGTACTTCTCAAAAGAACACATTGTGGGTTATGAAGTGCGGGAAGGTGCCTTGATGGAGGATAGTCGCTATAAGGCCGTGATTCTTCGTGAAGAACAGCTGATTACAACCGGTTCAGCCGGTTATATCAATTACTTTACGGCACAAAGAGAGAGGGTTGGTGTAGGACAGCTGGTATATGCACTGGATGAATCCGGTTCTATTCAGGATTATATAGAAACTGCCACTCTAAGCGAGAATTCGTTGGATGAATTTAGTTTGGATGCCTTTAGGGAAACGTTGGACGAGTTTACCCAGAATTATAATCCTCAGGATTTAAATGAGCTTTATCAGTTGGACAGTGTGCTGCAGACACAGACGCAAAAAATTGCCAACAATAGACTGCTCAAAAATCTGGACAATATTTCTTCTTTGAACGGTCTGGTAAAGTATCATTATGCATCCGATTCCGGTAATGTAGTATATTGGACAGACGGACTGGAGGGGTTGGTTTATTCTGATGTAACAAGTACACTTTTTGAAAAAAAAGAATATGCGGTAAATTATTTGTCCGGAAGCAGACTTGTTGCACCGGGAGATGTTGCTTATAAGATATACAATAGTGAAAAATGGTCTGTTGCTTTTCCAACCAAAGATTTAGATAAGGCAAATCGTTATCTTGAAGAAGAAGTGGTTCCTGTCAGGTTTTTAAAAAATGATATTACTTTGTGGGGGAATGTATCACTGATGCCAAATTCTGCAGGGGAGACCGTGGTTGTTTTGGATTTTCAAAGTGGCAGCATTAATTTCGCAGAGGATCGTTTTCTGGAAATAGAAATTGCCCTGGAGGATCAAGTTGGGCTGAAAATACCTGTTTCTGCTATTGCGCAAAAGGAATTTTTTCTTGTTCCTGAAGAGTATGTTATGTATGTGGAGGAAGAAAGTACCTATTACATCAATATTGAGAGTTATATGGAAACAGGAGAAAAAACCATTAAAAAGAAAGAGGTTTCGCCTTATTCTCTGAAGGAAGGCAAGTATTATCTGGATGATATTAGTCTGACCTTGGGCACCAGGCTTTTGATGGCGAATTCGGCTGATACCTATACAGTCAGTGAAAAGGCTTCCCTTACCGGTGTTTACAACATGAATAAGGGATATGCAGATTTCAAACAAATAACCGTAAAAGACCAAAATGAATCTTATGCAATCGTAGAATCTGATACCATGTATGGTTTAAATGTTTATGATTATATTGTTTTAAATGCCAGCGCAGTAAGCGAAGATGATTTTTTGTATGAATAGGCTATAAAACTTTTTAAATACAGTTTAGGTTAGGAGTAAACATGGTTGGTAATAATTATTTAGAAATTAAAGACGCTGTAGCTGATATGTGTGTAAGTACAGGCAGGGGCAGAGAGGATTGCACGCTGATTGCAGTCAGTAAGACCAAGCCTGTGGAACTGTTAAGAGAAGCCTATGAGGCAGGCTGCAGGGACTTTGGCGAGAACAAGGTGCAGGAGCTGATGGACAAGTACGATAAGCTGCCCAGTGACATACGCTGGCACATGATAGGTCATTTACAGACCAATAAGGTCAAATATATCGTAGATAAGGTGGCTCTCATTCATAGTGTGGACAGTGTGAAGCTGGCCAGGGAAATCAGCAAAGAGGCCTGTAAAAAAAATCTGGCAGTGAGAGTCCTTTTGGAGGTTAATGTTGCTAAGGAGGCTACGAAGTATGGGTTTAAGGCAGAAGAGCTTTTAGAAGCAGTGAGGGAAATTGCCCTTTTACCGGGTGTAAAAGTAGAAGGATTGATGACCATTGCCCCTTTTGTGGAGAATTCCGAGGATAATCGCGTTTATTTTAAGCAGTTAAAGCAATTAGCGGTTGACATATCGGCCAAAAACATAGATAATATAAGCATGAATATTTTGTCTATGGGTATGTCAGGAGATTATCTGGTTGCAGTTAGTGAAGGAGCTACCTACGTACGTGTCGGTTCCAGCATTTTTGGCAACAGAACATACAGCTAAAGGAGATAATATGAGCGTAGTAAACAAATTTGTCAATTTTATGTCTTTAAATGGCGACGATGATGATTATGAAGATAGCTATGAAGACAACAGTGGTTTTCTGGACGATGGGTTCGACGCAGCGGATACATATGTAAGTGAGCCGGAGCCGGAAAAGGATTATGATGCACCGAAGCAGCCGTCCAGAAGATATTCCGGTCAGAAGGTTGCTCCTATGAAGACCAGAAGAAGCAACATGAATCTGGGCACAGGTCTGGAGGTCTGTGTTATTAAGCCTGTCAGTATTGATGAGGCCAGAACGGTTACGGAGACTTTATTACAAAATCGTGCCGTTGTACTGAATTTAGAGGGATTGGATGTAGAAATTGCACAGCGTATTATTGATTTTACATCAGGCAGTTGTTATGCAATTAACGGCAATTTACAAAAAATATCTAATTACATCTTTATTATCACTCCGCAGTCTGTAGAGATTTCCGGTGATTTCCAGGATATTTTTGGTGGCGGCAGTTCAGATGTATCTACTATCTGATAAAATTAGGAAAGTATTAAGGCTTCCCTTTAGGGAGGCCTTTTTTGGGAGGAAATATGGCACAGAGATTACCTGTATTAGTTAACAAGAAGCCTTGCTATGATATTGTATTCAGTCAGAGCTTTGATGATTTATGGTTTGATTTGGAGGAGCTTGGCATTGCGAACAGGCGTGTTATGATTATAACGGATTCTAACGTACTTTCTTTGTATGCAGAAGGTCTTTTGGAGGTTCTTAAGGATAAATGCTTAAAAGCAAGCATTTTTAGTTTCCCGGCAGGTGAAGAGTACAAGACCTTAGATACCGTAAAGGAAGCATACAAAAAACTGATAGAAGAAGGCTTTGACCGTAAGGATTTACTGCTTGCCGTTGGCGGCGGTGTAGTTGGTGATGTAACCGGATATATTGCGGCTACCTATCTGCGAGGAGTGGATTTTGTTCAAATACCTACTACCTTGCTTGCACAGACGGATTCCAGCATAGGCGGTAAGACCGGTGTGGATTTTGACGGCTACAAGAATATGGTAGGTGCTTTTAAAATGCCTGTTCTTGTTTATATGAACCTTAATACACTGAAATCCTTAAGCGACAGACAGTATTTTAACGGTTTTGCTGAAGTTATGAAGCATGGCCTGATTAAGGATGCCGGTTTTTATGAATGGTTGATTTCCAATATGTATGAAATCTGTGAAAGAGATCTGGATGTTGTGGAAGAAATGATTATTCACAGCTGTACCATTAAAAAGCTGGTGGTAGAAAAGGATCCTACAGAGCAGGGAGAAAGAGCACTTCTTAATTTTGGTCATACCATAGGACATGCCATTGAAAAAGCTAAGGGTTTTGAGCTTTTACACGGAGAATGTGTAGCCCTTGGCTGTGTGGCTGCGGCATATATTTCCTGGAAGAGAGAGCTTCTTACCATGGAAGAGTACTATGAAATCAGAGATATGTTTGTACCTTTCAATCTGCCGATTTCCGTAGAAGATATTGACCCTGAGGAAGTACTTAAGCTTACCAAATCAGACAAGAAAATGGAAGCCGGCAAGGTAAAGTTTGTGCTTTTAAAGAGAATTGGCAGGTCTATGATTGATAAAACGGTAAAAGAAGAGGAAATTTTAGAAGCTATTAAGGAAATCTATTTCAGCGAAGAGGATATGACGGCATAATGAAGCGGTTTTTTAGTAAAAATATGATAATCATTGCACCGGTTTTGGTAGCAGTACTGACTGCTTTGGACCAATGGACAAAGGCTTTGGCTGTGCAGCATTTAAAGGGAAAGGAGTCCTTTGTTATCTGGGACGGGGTGCTGGAATTCAGATACCACGAAAATACCGGGGCAGCATGGGGAATGTTAAAGGAGCAGCAGGTGCTGTTTTATATTTTGACGATAATTTTTTGTGCGGTAGTTTTGATTGAGATGTATCGGCTGCGAGGAGATATCCGTTACATGCCCTTTAATTACACACTGATTTTAGTATTGGCCGGAGCATTGGGAAATTTTATTGACAGAGTGCTCAATCAATATGTAGTTGATTTTATTTATGTGAAATTAATTGATTTCCCTATTTTTAACGTAGCAGACTGTTATATTACTGTTTCTGTTGTTATTTTGGTACTACTTATGTTTTTCTATTATTCTGACGAAGAATTTGATAGAATGATACCCTTATTTTCCGGTAAAAAGAAAAAGGAAGCCTAAATATGCAGAGGTATGAATTTAAAATTACTCAGGAGCTTCATGGAGAGAGAATTGATAAGGTTTTAGACAGCCTTATTGAGGATGTTTCCCGCTCCTTTATTCAGAAATTTATCAAAAGCGGCATGGTTACCGTAAATGGTGTGATTGTCAAAGGCAGTTATAGGGTAAGCCTGGATGACGAAGTAGTTTTTGATATGCCGGAGCCTGTAGAGCCTGATATTGTAGCAGAGGATATTCCTTTGGATGTTTTGTACGAGGATGCTGACGTTATTGTAATAAATAAGCCGAAAGGAATGGTGGTACACCCTGCTGTGGGTCACTATAGCGGCACCTTGGTAAATGCCCTGATGCACTACTGTGGAGATGAGCTTTCCGGTATTAATGGCGTGATGAGACCGGGCATTGTGCATAGAATTGACAGAGATACTACCGGTTCTTTAATTGTGTGCAAAAATGATATGGCTCATAATGCTATAGCAGCCCAGTTAAAGGCACATAGTATCAATCGTGTTTATCATGCCATCTGCTACGGAGATATTAAGGAGGATGAAGGGGTTATTAATAAGCCTATTGGACGTCATCCCAATGACCGTATCAAGATGGCCGTAAATCCTCATAATGGCAAGGAGGCAATTACACACTATAAGGTTTTAAAACGTTTTGGCAAATATACGTATATTTGCTGCAGGCTGGAAACCGGCCGAACCCACCAGATTCGTGTGCATATGGCCAGTTTAGGGCATCCGCTATTAGGGGATAAATTGTACACGGATAAGGCTTGCCCTTTTAAATTAAGAGGACAATGCCTGCATGCCATGACATTGGGATTCATACATCCCAGAACTGGTGCATATATTGAAGTAAACGCACCGCTTCCATCATATTTCCTGAAGCTTTTATCCGAATTATAAAAAAGTTGTGAAAAATCTAAAAGAAATATAAACAATTTTTCGCCCTGTTATTGCAAAATGCACCAAAATGTGCTATCTTTAATATGATTTGTTTGGTGAGTTAATGCGGTAACTTATCAAGAACCGGGAGGATTAATCATTGAGATATCATTCACTTACAGCCACATCTTTGGACGAACATTCTCTTGATGCAGAGTACAAAGGTGCCAGAGAAATCGGCATTATCAGATTAGGGGAGAAGTGCCTGTTTTTTAAGAAACAATTAAAAAAATATTATGTCCCTTATGAGGAAATTACCAGATGCTTTCGCAGGGTTGTATCCGTGCCTGCCAGACTTTGCTGTGGTAAGGGCGATTTTGCCATTGAGAACCTTGTCATTTATGTAGGCGACATGGAGATTGCACAGATACAGCTTCCGGGCACCAAGGCTGCCAGACTTTTAATAGAGGAGTTAAAGCTTTTAATTCCTCATGCTGAATTTTCACGTCCTGACGACGGCGGGAAGGAGAAAAACGAATGACATCTCTAGAAGCACTTGAAAAGTTGTTACCGTCTTTTCAGAGATATTATAATATCAAGAGAGAAGAGATTACCGTGCCTTTTGTGGCAGAGGCTGAATTTTATTCACAGGATGAATCTTATTTTTTGATGAAGAGTGCCAAGCTCTCACAATCTGAATCTAAGGAATATGTATTTTTTGCGGCAATCGACCATTTGGATGTGGAATGTTTAAAGGAAATGGATGAGATTGCCTGGAATACCGGTTTGTCACGTGTGGAGCTTACTCCGCTGCACCGCAGTACAGATGTGACGCTGATAATTCTGACAGATACTTTGGACAGTGAAGCGGCAGAGCTTATCAAAAAGCTGGGGCATTACAAGAGCTATTGCTTTACCTTAAAAGGGTGGAGCAGGTATCGATTGATTGCACTTGAGACTTCTACAGGAAGGATTACCCACAACCACCTGGGTTCTGAACTTAAGAAGCTCATTAGCAATATACAAAAGTAATTTTAAAAATGTAAAGGAGAGAAAAAAATGACAGCATTAATCATTATTCTCGCAGCAATCGCGTTGCTTGTTATCGGTTATTTTACATATGGTAACTGGCTTTGCAAACAGTGGGGGATTGATCCAACCAGAAAGACCCCTGCTCATGAATTAGAAGATGGTGTTGACTATGTAGCTGCACAGCCGGCTGTATTATTAGGTCATCACTTCTCTTCAATTGCCGGTGCAGGCCCTATTAATGGTCCTATTCAGGCATCTATTTTCGGATGGGTTCCGGTATTCCTTTGGTGTGTAATTGGTGGTATTTTCTTCGGTGGTCTTCAGGACTTTGGTTCCCTGTTTGCTTCCGTACGCCATGGTGGAAAGTCCGTAGGTGAAATTATTAAATCATCTATGGGTAAGAGAGCTCAGAAGTTATTCATTATTTTTGGACTTCTGGTTCTGATCCTGGTAATTGCATCCTTCGTTAACGTAGTAGCAGGTACCTTCTTAACTGCTGATGGCGGTTTTGGTATCAGTGCTAACCCTACAGGTAATCAGACAACAGCTATGATTTCTTTGTTGTTCATCGTTTTAGCAATTGTTTATGGTTTTATTACAAACCGCTTAAATGTTAAGACTCTTCCGGCAACAATTGCAGGTATCATCGGCATCGTTATCATTACCATTTTAGGTCTTAACTTTGGTTTTGTTATGGGCCGTAATGCATGGATTATCTTTATCGGTGCATACATTACCATTGCTTCACTTGTTCCTGTATGGATTTTGTTACAGCCTCGTGACTATTTATCCAGCTTCCTTCTTTATGCAATGATTATTCTTGCAGTAGTTGGTATTATTTTTGCAGCATTCACCGGTTCTGCTACCTTTGATATGCCTGCATTTACAGGCTGGTCTCCAAAGGCAGGACAGTACTTGTTCCCAACATTATTCATTACAGTTGCATGTGGTGCATGTTCCGGTTTCCACAGCTTAATTGCTACCGGTACTACTGCAAAGCAGCTTGACAACGAAAAGGACGCTAAGGCTATCGGTTATGGTTCTATGTTAATTGAATCTGCACTTGGTGTTATTTCCTTAATCGCTGTTGGTATGATTTATGACAAGTACATCGGCGCTAACGGTACCATTACTCCTCCGGCTGCATTTGCTTCCGGCATTGCTACTATGTTCAGCGTTGAAACATCTGCTGTTTACAAGACCATTTACGCTCTGTTAACACTTGCTGTTTCCGTATTTGCTTTAACTTCTCTTGACTCCGGTACTCGTTTAAGCCGTTATCTGTTTGGCGAGTTACTGCTTAAGGAAGGCGAAGCTACATGGAAGGATGCAAAGGGTGTTCGTAAGGTATTTGCAAATCCTATCGTTTCTACTTTAATCATGGTTGTTATCGGTTGTGTTCTTGGTGGTCTCAGCCTTAGCCAGATTTGGGGTCTTTTCGGTGCTGCTAACCAGCTCCTTGCAGGTATCGCTCTTATGGCAGTTGCTGCATGGCTTGGCAACGTTGGCAAGAACAACAAGATGTTTATCATTCCTATGGTATTCATGCTTGTTGCAACTATTACCAGCCTTGTTATGACAGTTATCAACAAGATTAAAGGTATCGCTGCAGGCGGTGCTGCATGGGGTGACTGGTTCCAGATGCTTTTCGCTTCTGCAATGGTTATCTTAGCACTCTTCTTGGTTGTTGAAGGTATTCAGACCTTCAAGAAGCAGATGAAGAAGTAATTGACTTTTTATCTATATAAAACCCATTTGAAGGGGGCTCTCTTTCGGGAGAGTCTCCTTTTCGATGTAAATATTGCCAAATTGTAAATAGTTTGTTAAATACATGAAAAATTGTTGAAATTGTCACACAAATCGTGTATAATTTATTTTAACAGAGTAACGGGCGATGAACTGTTGCTTAACAGATAGTAGAGCGAAAAATAAAACAGGAGGAATACTACTATGAAGACTATTATTACAATCGGCAGACAATATGGCTCAGGCGGACGCGAGATCGGAAAAAAGCTGGCTGAGAAATTGGGTATTCCGTATTTTGACAAGGAATTATTAGCCAGAGTCGCAAAGGAAAGCGGCTTTTGTGAAGAGATGATTCGTAATCATGATGAGAGACCAACGAATTCGTTTCTTTACAATGTAGTTATGGATACCTATTCTTTTGGATATAATACGGCTTTCGTTGATATGCCAATGAGTCAGAAGGTTTTTCTGGCACAATTTGATACAGTAAAGAAAATTGCTGCTGAGGGATCCTGCGTTATCGTAGGCAGATGTGCAGACTATGCATTGAGTGATTATCCGCAATGTCTGAATTTATTTATCTATGGTAAAGAGGATGCCAAGGCAAAGCGTATCAGTGAGCGTCAAAATGTTTCCATTTCAGAAGCAAGAGAGATGTGCGTGAAAAAAGACAAGCAGCGCCAGAGCTATTACAATTACTATTCCAACAAAAAATGGGGCCGTGCCGACAGCTATGATTTGTGCATAGACAGCGGAAAGCTTGGTATTGATGGCACAGTGGACTTTATCATTGAATTTATTAAAAAGTACGAACAGAAATAAGTCAAAAATTCAAAAAAATGGCTAAAAATTGAAAATTACATATTGACAAATGAAAGGCACCTTGTTATTATTATTGAGTATGCCGCTTAACTAGGTAGAAGTATGCCCTAAAGCATCACCAAAGTTAGCGAGTAATCAATTAGGAGGTGCCTTATGTACGCAATTATTGCAACAGGTGGAAAACAGTACAAAGTAGCTGAAGGCGACGTTATCAAGGTTGAAAAGCTTGATGTAGAAGTTGGAAGTGAAGTTACTTTTGACCAGGTAATCGCAGTAAGCGGTGACAGCCTTAAGGTTGGTGCAGACGTAGCTGGTGCAACTGTAACAGCTTCTGTTTTGGATCAGGGTAGAGGTAAGAAGGTTATCGTTTACAAGTATAAGAGAAAAACCGGTTACCACAAGAAAAACGGTCATAGACAAGCATACACTCAGGTTAAAATCGAAAAGATTAATGCTTAATTATTGATATGACAACTATTATTATCGAAAAATCAAGTGAATCATACAAGAGCATTACTTGTATGGGACATGCAGGACGGAAACGGCTGTGGTTTGAAAAAGACATAGTTTGTGCGTCAATTTCAATTTTAGTAATCAATACTGTGAATGGTTTAGAGAAATTTACAGATACTAAGATGGAAATTACTACAAACGAAGATACAGGGTTTTTAAGATGTGTGTTTCAGGATAGTTTATCCGATAAGGCAATTGTACTTATAGAGACTATGATCCTTGGTTTAGAACAGATTTGCCAGGAATATGGCAAAAAGTATTGCAACGTAAATTTCAAGGAGGTGTAGACCATGTTAAAATTAAACCTTCAATTTTTCGCTCATAAGAAAGGTGTTGGTTCTACTAAGAACGGTAGAGACTCCGAATCTAAGAGACTTGGTGCGAAAAGAGCTGACGGACAGTTCGTTAAGGCTGGTAATATTTTATACAGACAGCGCGGTACAAAGATTCACCCGGGTGTGAATGTTGGTATTGGTGGCGATGATACATTGTTCGCTTTAGTTGATGGCGTTCTTCGTTTCGAAAGAAAGGGCCGTGACAAGAAGCAGGCTTCTGTATACCCAGTAGCAGAATAATACGGACATTTTTAAGGCTTCAAACATCTTGTTTGGAGCTTTTTTTTAGGAGAGGACATCATGTTTGCAGATAGAGCTAGAATATTTGTAAAAAGCGGTAAAGGTGGCGACGGTCACGTTTCTTTCAGACGAGAAAAATATGTACCTGACGGTGGCCCGGATGGTGGTGACGGTGGTCATGGCGGCAGCGTTATTTTTAAAGTGGATGAAGGTCTAAATACTCTGACTGATTTTCGACATGTTAGAAAATATGCTGCACAGAGTGGCGAAGAAGGCGGCAAGAAAAATTGCCGCGGCAAAAATGGTCAGGACATTATTATTAAAGTGCCAGCCGGTACAGTAATCAAAGAGGCAGAATCCGGCAAGGTTATTGCAGATATGTCAGGCGATAACACGGAGGTTGTTCTGTTAAAGGGCGGCCGGGGCGGCAAGGGCAATCAGCATTATGCCACCAGCACCATGCAGGCACCAAAATATGCACAGCCGGGACAGCCTGCTGTGGAATTGGAGCTTTTGCTGGAGCTTAAAATGATTGCGGATGTAGGGCTGGTAGGATTTCCGAATGTAGGCAAATCAACTTTCATCAGTCGTGTTACCAATGCACGTCCAAAGATTGCCAACTATCATTTTACCACACTCACGCCTAATTTGGGTGTTGTGGACATGGAGGATTGTAAGAGCTTTGTAATTGCAGATATTCCGGGATTAATCGAAGGTGCTTCTGAGGGGGTAGGTCTTGGTTATGAATTTTTGCGTCACATTGAACGTACCAAGGTTATGATTCATATTGTGGATGCAGCAGGTACCGAAGGCAGAGACCCTATAGAGGATATTTATGCCATTAACAAGGAGCTTGCAGCATATAACACTGATATTGCCCATAGACCTCAGATTATTGCAGCAAATAAAATAGATGCAATTTTTGATCCGGAGGATGACCCTGTAGCGCGCATAAAGGCGGAATTTGAGCCTCAGGGAGTAGAGGTAATGGCAATCTCCGCAGTCACCGGAGAGGGCGTAAAAACACTGTTGTACAAGGTTTCTGAGATGTTGGAAAACTTGGATGAAGCACCTGTTGTATTTGAACAGGAATATTTTCCGGAGCTTGAAAATCCTGTGGACGAAGAGCCTTTTGTGGTATACTATGATGAGGAAGAGGATGAGTACGTTATTGAAGGGCCTCGTATCGAAAAGATGCTTGGTTATACCAATTTAGAGTCTGAAAAGGGATTCCATTTCTTCCAGAATTTCTTAAAGGATACCGGTATTTTGGCGCAGTTAGAGGAGTTAGGCATTGAAGAAGGCGATTCTGTACGAATGTATGGTCTCGGTTTTGATTATTACAAATAAGAGGAAAAGAATATGACAAGTAAACAAAGAGCATATTTAATGAGTTTGGCAAGTAATTTAGACCCTGTGTTTCAGATTGGTAAGTCTTCCCTGACTCCGGAAATTACAGCTGCAGTGGAAGAATGCTTCAATACTCATGAATTAATTAAGATTGCAGTGTTAAAAAACTGTTTTGATGATCCAAAGGAAATGGCTTATATGCTTGCAGAGAGAACCAGAGCTCAGGTAGTGCAGGTAATTGGCAAAAAGATTGTTCTTTACAAAGAAAATAAAGACAATAAAAAAATCGAGCTTCCAAGATAATACTTGTAGCTGACATTTTAGAAGTTGGTGGGTGCATGAAAAAAGCAAAGATTGGTATTATGGGTGGGACCTTTAACCCTATTCACAATGGTCATATTGCCCTTGCACAGGCGGCCTTTGACTTTTGTGAGTTAGATGAGGTCTGGTTTATGCCCAGTGGGGTTTCTTATTTTAAAAAACATGACAATGTGGTTTCAGGCAAGCATAGGCTGGAAATGACCCAAATTGCAATTAAAGGGTATCCCGGATTTAAATGTTCTGATATTGAAGTAAACAGAAAGGGCAATACCTACACGGCAGATACACTTAAGCTTTTGCACGAGATGTATCCGGAAAATAAATTTTATTTTATTATGGGTGCCGATTCGTTGTTTGATCTGCCTAAGTGGCAAATGCCGGATGTGATTGCTTCGTTATGCACCATAGCAACTGTGGTAAGAGATGATGCAGATGTGCAGAGTCTTGAGACTCAGAAACGCTTATTAGAGCGTACCTTGCAGGCTGATATTGTCTTAGTACCTTTTCACAAAATAGATATTTCTTCCAGTGATATCAGAGCAAAGCTTACTCGGGGTGAAGCAACAGAAGATATGGTTCCGGATGCTGTTTTGTCCTATATTCATACACATGATTTATATAGGGAGGCTTGAGTTATGGAAGAATTGAGAAAGGCTATGAAGAAGGCTCAGGATGACTTTAGATATGAGCATACCCTTGGTGTGGCTTATACCGCAGCCTGTCTGGCAAGTTTATATGAGGTTGATGTGAAAAAGGCTATGCGTGCCGGGTTGTTGCATGATTGTGCAAAATGTATTGAGCCTGATAAAAAAATATCTTTATGTAAAAAATATCATATTGAGATTTCAGATATTGAAAAACGAAATCCATCACTGCTACATGCTAAGCTGGGTGCCAAGCTTGCAGAGGATAAATACGAGGAAAAGGATGCTGATGTTCTAAATGCAATAAGAAGTCATACTACAGGAAGGCCGGGCATGAGCAATCTTGAAAAAATTATTTTTATTGCAGATTACATGGAACCTGGAAGAAATAAAGCCAACAATCTTTTGGAGGTACGAAAGCTTGCTTTTGTGGATTTGGATAAAGCGCTTGTAAAGATATTGCAGGATACCTTAAATTACTTGAATTGCAAGGGTGATGAAATTGATCCGGCTACCAAGGCAACATTGGATTATTATATAAAACTATAAAATGCATGATATGGAGGAAAAGCATGGAATCCAGAGAAATGGCAAAACTTGCCGTAAAAGCTTTAGAAGACAAAAAAGGGGAAGAAATCAGAGTTATTGATATTAGTGATGTGTCCGTACTGGCTGATTACTTTATTATTGCTAATGGTTCCAATACGAATCAGGTACAGGCATTGTGCGATAATGTAACAGAGGTATTAGGACGTGCCGGTGTGCATAGCCGCCAGGTGGAAGGATATGAAACAGCAAATTGGATATTGTTGGATTTTGGTGATGTGATTGTACACGTATTTGATAAGGAAAATCGTCTGTTCTATGATTTGGAAAGAATCTGGAGAGATGGTAAACTGGTAGAAAGCAATAGCTTATAAGATATATAAAGAAGGAGTTCTGAAACGCAGAGCTCCTTCTTTATTTACAAAATGTTGCAAGCAACTTTTTATTTTGTATATTATTCCACGTCGTCATCGCCCAGGCGCATATAAAAGGAAATAAGGTATAAACCGCATAAACCTACAAGTCCATATACAATACGGCTTAACCAGGACATATCTCCAAATAAAAATGCTACCAGGTCAAAGCGAAAGAAACCTATTAAGCCCCAGTTGATTGCGCCAATAATAGCAATAGTGAGGGCGGTACAATCTAAATATTTATTACGCATAAAAGTTACCTCCTTTTACATTAATATGTCCCGTAGGAAGAACTTTATACGTAATTTATTAAATCAAAAAATATTATCTCATAAAACGGAAAATACCGAAAACCTTGCCTATAATTGTACAATCCTCTACTATAATAGGGTCCATGGTATCATTTTCCGGTTGTAAACGTATGTAACCATTTTCTTTGTAAAAAGTTTTAACCGTAGCGGAATCATCAATGAGTGCGACAACAATATCTCCGTTAGATACATTGCTGCAGACATTCACAAAAATCTGATCTCCATGAAAAATACCTACATTAATCATAGAATCACCGCGAACGCGAAGTGCAAAGGATTCGCCTCTTGGTATAAATTCTGCCGGTACAGGGAAATAGCTCTCAATATTCTGCTCTGCAAAAATAGGAGTGCCGGCAGCAACATTTCCCACTACCGGAATACTGACCATTTCGGTACGTACCATCTGAAAACTGTCATCACAAATTTCGATAGCGCGTGGTTTGGTAGGGTCACGACGTATAAATCCCTTTTTCTCCAAGGTTTCTAAATGAGAGTGTACGGAGGAAGTGGACTTGAGGTTTACTGCGTCGCAAATCTCTCGAACTGCAGGCGGATAGCCTTTCTTTAATATACATTCCTTTAAATACTCTAAAATCTGCTCCTGTTTGGAAGTAAGTTTCTGATCCATAATATGACCTCGCTTTCTTTATGTTTCTATCATAACACACTTTTCTACAAAAAGCAAACATATATTCGCGAAAATTTGTTCGGTTTTTTATTAAAAACATATTGACAAACGAATGTTTGTTCGGTATTATATGATTATAACAAACATTTGTTCGGAGGATTGATTATGGATCACAATTTTATTTATAGACAGAAAGCAAGACAGGAGAGATTGGAAAGAAGACGCAGGGCTGCAATTAGAAGACGCACTCGAATTCTTACTACAGTTTTTACATTTGCCATACTTTTTATAACAGTTGTTTCTGCAAATTCTATTATTGCTAATGCAGGACAGGGTTATGAGAAGAGCTACGAAAAGTTTTATACCGGTGTTATTGTGGAGCGTGGCGAGACTGTTTCAGATATTGCAGCAGAGCATCTTTCACCTGGCTACGAATTAGATGAGCTGATTAATGAAATCAGCTTCATTAACAGTCTGGATGATGCATACACTATTAAAGCCGGTACGATGCTGATGATTCCATATTACGCAGAGGTAACAGTTCAGCCATAGTAACAAATAAATTTAATTCTCTACTTTACTTTTTTTCGACAAAGGTCTACAATGTATATAGTATTTTGTATTATTCAAAGAGGTTATTATGTATTATTTCATTGTAAACACGCAGGCCAGAACCGGTAATGCAGCTCATGTATGGAATGAGGTAAAGTTAGTGCTTAAAAAAGAAGCTGTTACTTATAAAGCTTTTGAAACTTCTTTTGAAGGGCATGCTACCGAGTTGGCCAGAAGACTTACAGAAAATGCTTCCGATGTGATCGATATCATTATTCTGGGTGGTGATGGTACCATTAATGAAGTGGTTAATGGTATTTCGGATTTTAATAAGGTTCGTCTCGGAGTGATTCCAACCGGTACCGGAAATGATTTTGCACGTAATCTTGGCATAAAAGGGACTACCGAAGAGATTATTCGTGATATTTTATGTGGTAGTAAAAATGCACGATTGGATATTGGAGCAGTCAACTGGGGAACGACACCAAACCAGCATAGACGTTTATTTACTATCAGCTCTGGCTTTGGTCTTGATGCACTTGTATGTAAAAAAATGCTGACTTCGCGCGTAAAGAAGTTTTTGAATTCTATCCATATGGGAAAGCTCGCTTATTTGGTTTTAACGGTTCAATCATTGTTTTCTATGAAAACATACAAGGGTTCTATTTCTTTGGGGAATCATTCGGAATGTTGTTTTGATAAAATCATTTTTTCGGCTGCTATGAATTTAAAGGCAGAGGGCGGCGGTGTACCTATGGCACCATCTTCCAATCCGTGTGATGGTCAGATACCATTTTGTGTAGCAGCAGATATTCCTTTATTAGTTCTGCCACTTTGCCTCATAAGGCTGGTTTTAGGTAAGCATGAAGGATTAAAATATTTTCATACATATCATGACACTTCCTGTCATATAAAAACGGAGTCACCTGTAGTATTGCATGCTGATGGAGAATATTTGGCAGATGTTACAGAGGTGTGGTATGAGTGCCTGCCGTGTCGACTGGAGCTTTTAAATACGATAAAGGAGCCTGAGTAAGGCTCCTTATGTACGCTATTTTAAATTTTTAAGAATTTCTTCTACTATCTCCACGGCATCTTCGATACAGCCCGGACAGGAGCAAAGTACCCTTCCGGTGTCTATTCCTTTTAATTCCCGGCAGATGGTTGAGTTGTTTTTTGCTTCAAATTTCAGAAGCAGTTCCTTTGATAATTCATAGGTTCCTGCTTTGGTAGAAGGAGCTTCCAGGTTACCGTCGCTGTTTAACAGTCCGAGCAGTGCAACCGCACCTGAGATAGCACCACATGTACCGTTTGCACATCCCATACCGAAGCCAAAGCCTTCACATAATTTAAAAAGGATCTTTGAATCGATGTCCAGGTCGGAGGCAAAGGCACAGGCCACAGACTGTGCACAATTGTATTTTTTGTCATGCAAGGAAATTGCAAGTTCTTTTTTTGTCATAATAATTTATCCTTTCTGCTTTTTAAAGCTTTTAATATTTGTTTATAGAACCGGTTTAATGTAAGATGACATCATCAGGCACTTCACCATGCAGCATGGTAACCATTACACGAACTCGTTTGGTAGCTCGTTCCAGATACTGATATGCCAAATCGGCACTGCCTTTGTCGAACTTATCCTGACCATATGCTTTTTCGTAAAATTCTAATGCTTTGGTCATGTACTCGGCACCTTCGTCTGCCAAGCCGGATATGTAAGTGTAATTCTTGTCAGTTACATTGATTGCTGATAGCTCATCAAAGGCTTTTTTTAAGTCTGACAAGTTTTTTAAGGCGGATTCGGCTGCATCAGGAGCTGTAACATCTATTGTATTTAGCTTATTGTCAAGAGCTTCCATTTTCATGACTACAGTATTTAATTCGTTTTGAAATGCCAAAATTTGTTCGTTGTCCTTGCCACATCCTGCAAAGGACAGGGTTAATAATAAAAGAGTATAAATAATTATTTTTCTCATATGTTTTTCCTTTGATATAGTATTTATATTAATTTACCATATTGTGATATTTTCGGCAAGTATATTCAAAAAAACTTAAATTAATTTAATTTTACTTGATGTATTTTAATATTTCTTGATGTTATTAGTTTAAAAATTGATTTTGGTTGTGTTTTTTTCGGATTTGTGGTATTATCAACAAAAAGTCATAGAGGAGGGCACGTATGAAAGGTGCTGATGCGATTATTAAATGCCTTGAGGCGGAAGGTGTTACCCATGTATATGGTTATCCGGGTGTTGCAATTTGCCCGTTTTATAATAGTATTTTAAATTCCGATATTCAGTCTATACTTATTCGTACAGAGCAAAATGCTGCTCATGCAGCAAGCGGTCAGGCCAGAATTAGCGGCAGACCCGGAGTTTGTGCTGTTACCAGCGGTCCGGGCGCAACGAATGTAATAACAGGTATAGCAACTGCTTATGCGGATAGCATTCCGTTAATATGTATTACAGGTCAGGTCAATAGTGAATTGTTGGGACGAGATGTTTTTCAGGAAGCTGATATTACCGGTGCGGTAGAGTCGTTTGTGAAGTATAGCTATCTGGTAAAGCATGTAGAGGATATCCCACAGATTTTTAAGGAGGCTTTTTATATTGCCAATACAGGCAGAAAAGGTCCTGTACTTATTGACGTTCCGATAGATATTCAGAATGCTGAGCTAAAGAACTTTACATATCCGGAAGAAATTAATATGCGTACTTATAAGCCTACTGTAAAAGGCAACATGCTTCAGATTAAGAAAGTTGCAAAGGCTTTGGAGCAGTCTCGCAGACCGATTATTTGCGCCGGTGGCGGTGTATTATTAAGTGAAGCCAGAGAAGAACTGCGTGCTTTTTCAGAAAAGCATCAGATACCGGTTGTTTCTACTATGATGGGCATCAGTGCAATGCCTACTGAGCATCCGTTATATTTTGGTATGGTAGGTAATAATGGAAAGCCTTATGCCAATAAGGCTATGAATGAGTCAGACTTATTAATTATGGTGGGAGCCAGAGTAGCAGACAGAGCAGTCAGCCAGCCGGGACTTATTACCAAGGACAAGATTTTGGTTCATATTGATGTTGACCCTGCTGAAATCGGTAAAAATGCCGGAGTCAGTATTCCATTAGTAGGCGATGCAAAGCATATTTTCGAAGATTTTAATCATGTTGATTTTACCTGCAATACTGCAGAATGGATTAAAACATTAGAAGCAAGCAAGGCATCCATGAAGCCTCGCAGAAGCCCGAATCCGGCTTTTGTAGACCCGGCAGCGTTTATTACCAGGCTTTCAGAAAAAATGCAGGATGATGCCATTTATGTGGCTGACGTAGGACAGAACCAGATTTGGTCCTGTGGCTATCACATAGTTAAAAACGGTCAGTTTATGACAAGTGGTGGTATGGGTACCATGGGTTATTCCATTCCGGCCGCCATGGGCGCCAAGGTAGCAGCCCCTGAACGTCAGGTTATAGCAGTTTGTGGAGACGGCTCTTTCCAAATGTCCATGATGGAGCTTGCAACCATGTGCCAACATCAGATTCCTGTTAAGATAGTGGTGCTTAAAAATGCGGTATTAGGTATGGTTAGAGAGTATCAGCATTTTACCTATAAGGACAACTACAGTATGATTGATTTGTCCGGCAGTCCGGATCTGGCACAGTTATCAAAGGCTTATAACATTCCGTTCCTTAGATTGGAGAATATGGATGCGTGTGATAAAATAATTGATGAGTTTCTGGCGGAAGATACTTCCATGATTTTGGAATGTATCATTGATCCGATGGATTTAGTAGCGTATTAGGAGGGATGGCAGTATGAAGCGTATATATTCCGTTTTAGTGGAAAACCGTTCCGGTGTTTTGTGTAAGGTAGCAGGCTTGTTCAGCCGCCGTTGTTACAATATTGATTCTTTGGCGGTAGGTGAGACGGATGACCCTATGGTATCCTGTATGACCATTGTCAGTTCCGGTGACCAGCGAACCATTGAGCAGATTGAAAAGCAGCTGAACAAGAAGATTGATGTCATTAAAGTAAAGACTTTTAATGAAGACCACAGTATCAGCAGGGAATTGATGCTCATTAAAGTGAAGTACAATCGTAATAACCGCAGAGATATCATGGAAATTTGTGATATATTAAAAGCTGAAATTGTAGATATGAGCAAGAGCCAGATGGTTATTCAGATTTGTGATATTCCGGAAAAGATTCAGTTGTTTATGTCTATGATGAAATCTGTCAGTGTGGTAGAGGTTGCCAGAACAGGAACATTAGCTTTACCAAAATGTTCCGATTTAGATTGACATATTGCGTGACAATTGATAAAATTGTTTTTAAAGTTTAATTTAAGACAAAGGAGATTTTTATGCAAAAGAAAGTCTTTCAGCTTATAGTAGACAATACAGCCGGTGTATTAAGCCGTATTTCCGGTTTGTTTAGTCGAAGAGGTTATAATATCGAGAGTATTACAGCCGGTGTGACTGCAGATCCAAGGTTTACGCGTATCACCATTGTAGCAAGTGGAGATGATGTGATATTGGAGCAGATTGAAAAGCAGGTTGCCAAGCTTGTAGATGTCCGTCATATCAAGGAGTTAAAGCCTGATGACAGTGTGTACAGAGAGCTGGCGTTGATTAAGGTCAGAGCCACTGCCGATGACAGACAGGGCATTATGTCTATTTGTGATATTTTCCGTGCAAAGGTCATTGACGTCAGCACAGAGAGTATTATGATGGAGCTTACTGGTACCCAGTCTAAAATCGATGCATTTTTAAAGATGGTGGAGAACTATCAGATTCTGGAGCTTGCCAGAACGGGTATTGCAGGACTAAGCCGAGGTCATGACAACATTGTTGTGATAGAAGATTAATTTAAGTTAATTAAGGGATAACCCTTTATTATATTTATACATTGGAGCAAATTATTATGGCAAAAATTTATTATCAGGAAGATTGTAATCTTTCACTTTTAGAAGGCAAGACAATTGCCATTATCGGTTACGGAAGTCAGGGTCATGCTCATGCATTAAATGCAAAAGAGTCCGGCTGCGATGTTATTATCGGTCTTTATGAAGGTTCCAGATCATGGGCAAAGGCTGAGGCACAGGGCTTCAAGGTATATACTGCTGCAGAAGCTGCAAAAAAAGCAGATATTATCATGATTTTAATTAATGATGAAAAGCAGGCAAAATTATACAAAGAGTCTATTGAGCCAAACTTAGAAGAAGGCAACATGTTAATGTTTGCACATGGTTTTGCTATTCATTTCGGTCAGATCGTTGCACCAAAGAACGTAGACGTTGCTATGATCGCACCAAAGGGACCTGGTCACACAGTACGTGGTCAGTATCAGGAAGGCAAGGGAGTACCTTGTTTGGTTGCTGTACATCAGGATGCTACAGGTAAGGCTTTAGACAAAGCATTAGCATATGCTTTAGCTATCGGTGGTGCCAGAGCAGGTGTTTTAGAGACTACCTTCAGAGAAGAAACAGAAACAGACCTTTTCGGTGAGCAGGCAGTTCTTTGTGGTGGTGTATGTAAGCTTATGCAGACAGGATACGAAGTACTTGTAGAAGCTGGTTATGCTCCGGAAAGCGCATATTTTGAATGTATTCATGAGATGAAGTTAATTGTTGAGTTAATCTTCCAGTCCGGTTTTGCAGGCATGAGATATTCTATTTCCAATACTCCAGAGTATGGTGATTACATAACAGGTCCAAAGATTATTACTGAAGAAACCAACAAGGCTATGAAGAAGGTTCTTACTGATATTCAGGACGGTACCTT
>JAZRRW010000089.1:0-4861 GCA_045651105.1 Lachnospiraceae bacterium | reverse complement strand
TGGCTGCAATGGGCAGTATTTTAACCAATAAATATGCAGAAGGATATCCGGGCAAGCGTTATTATGGCGGTTGCGTCAATGTAGATGAGGTAGAGCAGTTAGCAATTAACAGAGCCAAGGAATTATTTGGCTGTGACTATGTCAATGTGCAGCCTCATTCCGGTGCACAGGCAAATATGGCAGTATTTTTTGCTATGTTGAATCCTGGAGATACAGTGATGGGGATGAATCTTGATCATGGTGGTCATTTGACACACGGAAGTCCGGTAAATATGTCCGGTAAGTATTTTAATGTAGTACCTTACGGGGTAAATGACGAGGGCTTTATTGATTATGATAAGATGCGTGAAATTGCATTAGAATGTCAGCCAAAGATGATTATTGTAGGTGCCAGCGCATATGCAAGAGCAATCGATTTCAAGCGTTGCAGAGAAATTGCTGATGAAGTGGGTGCAGTGCTTATGGTAGATATGGCTCATATTGCAGGTCTGGTAGCTGCCGGAGTACATGAGAGCCCAATTCCATACGCGGATGTAGTGACTACAACTACCCACAAGACCTTGCGTGGACCACGTGGCGGTATGATTTTGGCAAGTCAGGAAATGGCAGACAAGTTTAATTTCAACAAGGCTATTTTCCCTGGTATTCAGGGTGGCCCGTTAGAGCATGTGATTGCTGCCAAGGCGGTTTGCTTTAAGGAAGCTTTGTCTGATGAGTTCAAGGCTTACCAGCAGCAGATTGTGGACAATGCACAGGCACTTTGCAAGGGGCTTATGAGTCGTGATATCAAGATTGTGTCCGGCGGCACAGACAATCACTTGATGCTTGTTGATTTGACTACTTACGATTTGACCGGAAAGGCTGTGGAAAAGCTGTTGGATGAGGCTCATATTACCTGTAATAAGAATACCATTCCAAATGATCCGAAGTCTCCGTTTGTAACCAGCGGTATCCGTCTGGGTACTCCGGCTGTAACCAGTCGTGGTATGAAGACAGAGGATATGGATCAGATCGCAGAGGCAATTGCTGTGGTTATCAAGGAAGGTGAGGCAGGCGTGCCTAAGGCAAGGGCAATTGTAGATGCATTAGTTGCTAAATATCCGCTTCAATAAAAATCAGTTTATCCCGTATAGCTATAAGGCTATGCGGGATTTGTTGGAGATACCATGAATTATAAGGAAACTTTAGAATATATTCAGTCTTTAAATCAATATGGTTCTGTTTTGGGGCTTGACAACATGCATCGTTTATGTGATAAGCTGGGGCATCCGGAGACAAGGTGCCGGTTTATACATATTGCAGGTACCAACGGCAAGGGCTCTACGTCAGCTTATATAGCACACATTCTTATGGCAGCCGATTATCGGGTGGGCAGATATATTTCGCCAACCATTACGGATTACAGGGAGCGCTTTCAGATTGGTACACGCATGATCAGTCAAAAGGATTTGTGTGCTTATGTGGAGCGCGTGAGGTTGGTTTGTGAAGAACTGACCGTGGAGGGACATCCGCATCCAACGCCTTTCGAGGTAGAAACTGCTCTGGGGTTTCTGTACTTTGCAGAAAAAACATGTGATTTTGTTGTATTGGAGGTAGGCATGGGTGGTGCCACCGATGCTACCAATGTTATTCCGGCACCAGTGGCCTGTGTATGGACATCTATCAGCATGGATCATATGGGATTTTTAGGGAAAAAGCTTACCGATATTGCTGATGTAAAAGCAGGTATTGCCAAGGAAGGGGCATTGCTGATTAGCTGCAGACAGGAACCGGAGGTAGAGGCAATTTTACGTAATCAGGCTGCAAAGGTAGGAGGCTCTTTAGTCATTGCGGATGCTTCAAAAGCTACCGGTGTAAAATATGGCATGACTGCCCAGCAATTTTCCTATAAAGGCTTATCAAAGCTTAAAATTCATTTGGCGGGCACTCATCAGATTGAAAATGCAGTGCTTGCAGTAGAGGCAATTTTAGAATTAAGAAAGATTGGTATTGACATTTCGGATAAAGCGATTTATAAAGGACTAGAGGACACTGTTTGGCAAGGACGATTAGAAGTGTTAGGCAAAAAGCCATTGTTTGTTATAGATGGTGCACATAACGAAGGTGCAGCCGGACAGCTGGTTTCTTCTATAGAGGCAAACTTTAAAAATAAACGGATGATTTTTATTATAGGTGTGTTAAAGGACAAAGAATATGAAAAGATTTTGTCCATGACGGCTAAGTATGCGGAGCATATTCTGACCATCACACCGCCTGAAAATCCGCGGGCCTTAAGTGCCTTTGAGCTGGCTATGGCAGCCAGAGAGTATCATAGTCAGGTGACCAACTTAAGCAGTCTGGAGGAAGCCGTAGAGGTATCCCATTTGCTGGCAGACAAGGATACTGTGATTTTGTGTTTTGGTTCCCTTTCTTTTTTGGGAGCTGTCAAGAAAATATATGCCAATCGTACCGGAAAAAGCGTTCTTAGGTAGGATTGTAAAGGAGCAGGCATGGTAGATAAAGCAAAAGTAGAAGCCGCAATCAGGCTTTTATTAGAAGGCATCGGTGAAGATGTCAATAGAGAAGGACTGGCAGATACACCACAGCGTGTAGCGCGTATGTATGAGGAAATATGCGGTGGTTTGGAGGAAGACGCCGGGGAGCATTTGTCCCGGACTTTTACCGCTTCAAACAGTGAAATGGTTATCGAAAAGGACATTACCTTTTATTCCCTTTGTGAGCATCATCTGATGCCTTTTTACGGAAAGGCACATATTGCCTACATTCCGGATGGCAAGGTGGTAGGTCTCAGCAAGCTTGCACGAACCGTGGAGGTTTATGCGAAGCGCCCGCAAATTCAGGAGCAGCTGACAGGCCAGATTGCAGATGCCATTATGGATATTTTACAGCCTAAGGGCGTTATGGTCTGCATGGAAGCAGAGCACATGTGCATGACCATGCGCGGCATCAAAAAGCCGGGAACTAAAACCATAACCACCGCTTGCAGAGGAGACTTTGCAGAGGATGACAGTTTGAAACAGCAGGTGCTTTGGATGGTGAAGTAAATTCCGGTTTGTAGGGGTGACGAATAATTGCTCCCTCCTGTAGAACTATGATGCGCAAAGAACGGCTATATAAGTCCTTTTAGAACCCGCTCCCGCTCAGTGAAAGGCTGCAGCGGTACTAAGCTCAGCCGCGGCGCAAGCCCCTTGCTTCGCTAAGGACCGGCGCCTTTCAATGGTTCTATAAGTACTTATATAGCCGTTCTTTGCATCTACACAGTGAATACCAGAGGGAGCAATTATTCTGCCCTACGACAAAACGGAATTTGCAACCTACTTCAAATTAACTAAATAAAATATACTGCTACACACAATTAAGCAAGCTTTTTACTAACGGAAGCTTGCTTAATATAGCTGAATAGTTTGTGTATATGCAGCCGTCATAGGAGTGTGTTGAAGGGAAGCTTTACGCTTTTATTTATGGGGCATTGAAAGGCGCCGGTCCTTAGCGAGACAAGGCATGAATGCCGAAGTCGAGCTTTAGTACCGCTGCAGCCTTTCACTGAGCGGGAGCGTCCCCAAAAAGATTATTACCAATTATGATCCTTTTGGTGAAGATAGTGTGGTTTATACTTTTGAGAACACTTGTAAAGAATTTCCGTATTTAGAGTATAAAGATGGGTTGAAATTTATTTATTTTAACTCTACAGGAAATTTAAATGCGCCAAAAGCAAAAAAAGAATTGCTTACATACTTAAATGATAGTAGAATAGAATGTGTAACAAATGATGATATTGCACAGCTTCATAATTATGTGAGCAGTGTAAAACATTCAGCGGAGGTGCAAGGTAATTTTATGACAGTTGGTGAATGGTTAGATAGGCAAGTGGAAGAAGAAGTAGCAGCGAGAGTGGAAGAAGAAGTAGTAGCGAGAGTGGAAGAAGAAGTAGCATCAAAGTTAAAAGCTACATTATCTGAGGGTATATCTCAGGGAGAACGATTTGGTCGTATTAATGCTATATTAGATACTTTAAATGATTTAGGGCCGGTTCCTGCAGCATTTCAGGTTCGTTTGCAGGAGGCTGATGAGACTACGTTAAAGCAGTGGAACAAGTTGGCTGCCAGAGCAGAGAAGATGGAAGATTTTTGGGAAAATATTGGTTTTGAATAAGGTGTTTTTCAGGCGAACTTTTTATAGGGTGCTGAAGTGGTTTATACCGATTGGTGTAATATTAGTTGCGGACAGCATCTGCAGAATAGTAGGGATGGCATTAAATTCATAAAGCTTCAGAGTTATAAAACCTTTATAAAATCTCAAGAAAAATCTTTCCATAATGAAAAAAATGTGGTAAAATATAAAAAGCTTTGTGAAAAAATAGTAATTGTTCAGTACAGGCCGAATCACTTGCTAATTAGGCCGTAAGAACGTGAATCAAAAAATATTTAGTTGATATACAGGACTAATCGGGAGGATTTTATGCGATATTTTTTCTCCGGAATGATTGAGATGAAGGAAAACGGCGGCTTCATTCATATTCCGTTTAATGTATGGGAAGTATGCAGACAGCGTGAAGTGATTAAGGCTTCTGTTGTTTTAGATAATAAAGAGATTGCCTGTGAGCTTTTGCCGATTGAAAAGGGCAATTATATCGTTCATTTGAATACCGGGGATTTGGAAGGCATAGATGTAGAAGTAGATCGTGACCGTGGTCTGGAGCTGATCACCGCTGCCGCAGAAGCCGGTTCCTATGAGGCAAAACGTGGTCACTTGCTTTTCTTTAATTGGGATGATGAGCCTGATGCGGATCATGTCGCCATTATTACAGATGTTGACCATGCAGAAAAGAAGTTTTTTACCATCGAAGGCAATTCTGGGAATC
>JAZRRW010000088.1:0-8147 GCA_045651105.1 Lachnospiraceae bacterium | reverse complement strand
CAAGGTGTTTACACCGCAGCTGAACTTAGTACCGCTGCAGCCTTTCGTTGAGCGGAAGCGTCCCCAAAAATGAAATCGTAAAGCCTCCCTTCTGCAAAGAATTGGGACGGCTGCAAATCGATAAACCGAAATTTATTCATTCGGTTTAAAATAAAATCTGCCTGCAATTTCCTCGGTGGCGATGGAATTGACAAAGGCATGCTCATCTATCTTACGGATTTCTCGCACAATAGCCTTGCTTTCGGCACTGGATACTACAGAGTATACCAAAAACCGTTCCCTGTGCTCATAGGATCCTTCGCCCTGTAAAATAGTAGAACTGTGGTGTCCGATACGGGTAATGAGTGCGCATACTTCAGAGGGCTTATTGGTAACGATAAGCAGGGTCTGCTGCTGGTACTTTTTGTAGAGCGTGTGCAATATCTGGGTAGAGGCATATTGGAAAATAATAGAGTATAATGCCTTGTCCCAGCCAAACAAAATGCCTGCCAAGGACAGGATGACAATATTTAAATACAGCACCAGATTGAAGGAGTCCACACCCTTTTTCTGACTGAAATATATGGCAATAAAGTCAGTACCTCCGGTGGTGGCATTCATGCGCAGGCACAGGCTGATCACAAAGCCGTTAATCATACCGCCAAAAATACTGATAAGCAACGTATCGTAGGTAATAATAATGCCCGGAATAATATCCGTAAAAATACTGGTGAGTACAATCATCAGGCAGGAATACAGGGTGAATTTTCGGCCAATGTAGCGAAAGCCGATATAAACGGGTATGGCATTCAAGACCAGGTTTACAATGGTGTACGGAATGGTGATTTCCAAAAACATTTCTGCAGCTCTTTGAATAAGCAGCGTAAGTCCGGTGGCACCGCCCGGATAGAGACCGCCGGTTCGTACGAAGGACTTGATATTCAGTGCCATTAAAAGTGATGCTAATACGATAACAGCAATACGCTTGCCGTCTTCTTTCACTGAAAATTTCATAAGTTCGCCCTCTTTTGCAATTATTAGTTAGTATGCACCTTCTGTTTTAAAAATATGGATGTAAGCTAACTATCTATAGTATAGATTGTAATTTTAAATTGGTCAAATAATTAATACGATTTTTATGGAAATATGGTTTGATTTTTGGTAAAATAAAATTAATCAGGAAAACGAAGGATATTTACATGAATATACTGACATTAGATTGTATTACAAAATCGTTTCAAAACAGAAAATTATTAAATAAGGCTTCCTTCTATATGCAGGAAGGGGAGAAGATTGGTGTCATTGGTATTAATGGTACCGGCAAGTCTACCCTGCTGAAGCTCATTGCAGGCCTGGAGGAACCGGACGAGGGCAGTATCATAAAGGCCGGTCATGTGGTGGTGCGTTACCTGCCCCAGACCCCTGTTTTTGCAGAGGATATGAGTGTGCTTGAGGCAGTGCTTTTAGATAATATCAATAAAGAGAATGAGTGGACGATAGAGGCGGAGGCCAAGGCCATGCTTACCCGTCTGGGCGTCACAGATTTTGCACAGGCTTGCGGTCAGCTTTCCGGAGGTCAGAAAAAGCGGCTGGCACTGGTCAGTGTGCTGTTGGCACCGGCAGATATTCTGGTACTGGACGAGCCTACCAACCATTTGGATGCTTCTATGAGCGACTGGTTGGAGGAACAGCTAAAAGGGTATCGCGGCAGCATTGTGATGGTTACCCATGACAGATATTTTCTGGATAGTGTGGTAGGCCGTATTATAGAAATTGATAAGGGTAATATATATTCTTATGAGACTAACTATGCCGGCTTCGTGCAGTTAAAGGCGGAGCGTGAGGATATGCAGTTAGCCAGTGAAAGGAAAAGACAGTCTATTTTACGTGTGGAGCTGGAATGGGTAAAGCGTGGCGCCAGAGCCCGCAGTACCAAGCAGAAAGCACGTTTGGAGCGTTATGAGGAGTTAAAAAATACCGAGGCTGTGCAGTTTGACGGTCGTGTAGAGCTTTCCAGTGTGAGCTCCAGACTGGGCCGCAGTACCATTGAGCTTCATCATATATCCAAGGCTTATGATGGAAAGGCACTTATTAGGGATTTTTCTTATATTTTCTTAAAGAATGACAGAATAGGTTTTTTAGGCCCCAACGGTGCCGGAAAGTCCACTTTGTTAAAGATGATTATGGGTGAGATTATGCCGGATGGCGGCAGTATTGATATTGGACCTACCGTTAAGATAGGATATTACTCCCAGGAAATTGATGACAAGGAAATGCAGCCACAGAAAAGAGTTATCGACTACATTAAGGATGTTGCCGAATATGTGCAGACAGAGGATGGTGTGGTTACCGCTGCCAAAATGTTAGAGAATTTTCTGTTTAACGGAGAAATGCAGTACAGCAGGCTGGAAAAGCTTTCCGGTGGAGAGCGTCGCAGACTGTACTTGTGTAAGATTCTTATGGGGGCACCAAATGTGCTGATACTGGACGAGCCTACCAATGATTTGGACATTGCCACCTTGCAGATACTGGAGGATTATCTGGATCGTTTTCAGGGCATAGTCATAGTAGTCAGTCATGACAGATATTTTATGGACAGAGTGGTGCGTCGTGTTTTCTCCTTTGAGGAGGGCGGCCAGCTTCGCCAGCATGAAGGCGGGTATACGGACTATGCACTGCGTATGGAGGCGGAGCGCATGATGCAGGCAGGAAAAGCAGGCACTCAAAACTCTGTAGCAGGCAAAGGTGAGGCACATGCTGTCGATGCCTCAGATAAGGCGTCCGAGACAGGCAAAAAGTGGAATGCTGACAGGGTTCGTAAGCTGAAATTTACTTTCCAGGAGGAAAGAGATTATAAAACCATCGAGGGCGATATTGCAGACCTTGAAGCCAAAATCGAAAAGCTGGAGGGCGACATGCTTTCCTGTGCTACCGATTTTGTAAAGCTAAGAGAGCTTACCGAGGCCAAGGAAGCGGCAGAGCTCTTATTAGAGCAAAAAATGGAACGATGGATGTATTTAGAAGATTTGGCTCAGAGAATTGCAGAGCAGTAGGAGGTCAGTATGAGAGAAATACCAAAACCGGGGCAGATTTACAGACATTTTAAAGGACATTTATATCAGATTGTGACCATTGCCCGTCACTCTGAAACGTTAGAGGCATTGGTAATATATCAGGCACTGTACGGAGATTTTCAGGTTTATGCCAGACCCCTTCACATGTTTATGTCTGAATTAGACAGAGAAAAATATTCTGATGTGAAGCAGAGGGAGCGCTTTGAACTGGTGCGTACTGCTAACGAGATTACCATGGAGGAAGCGCAGGAGCCGGTACAGACTTCACAGGCAGTGAATGAGATTATAGCAGAGCCGGCGCTGGAGACAGCACCGCAGCCGGAGGCAAATCCACAGGCAGCACAGCTGGATGCCGGATTGGAGGAATTTCTGGATGCTGACAGCTTTGAGGAGCGACTGAGAATATTTACCGGTATGCAGCATCGCCTGACAGATGATATGATTAATATCATGGCGATTTCTTTAGATACAGAGGTGCCGGAGGGTGAACTTGGTGACAGAATAGCCAGCTTAAAGAATTTTCTTTTGATGCAGGTGAAATATGAGTGCAACAGAGTCAGATAAGCTTGCTGTTGGAAGTATATTTAAACGATGGATAAATGAACTATGAAGTATGAAAATATTATCGAGGGACGTTTCTTGGAGCGTCCCAATCGTTTTATTGCCTATGTGGAAATTCCGGGAGTAGGCGATAGAGTAAAGGTACATGTGAAAAATACCGGGCGGTGCAAGGAACTGCTGGTACCTGGTGCAAAGGTTTATTTGGAGAAAGGTGCTAATCCGGAGAGGAGTACAGCATACGACTTGGTGGCAGTTTGGAAAGGCGACAAACTTGTAAATATGGATTCCCAGGCACCGAATAAAGTGGCCCATGAGTGGCTTTTAAAGGAAAAACTGATTTCTGATATTACACTTTTAAAGCCGGAGACTACCTGGGGAAATTCACGCTTTGATTTTTATGTGGAGTCTGCTAAGCAAAAAACATTCATAGAAGTGAAAGGCGTGACACTAGAAGAGAACGGTGTGGTGCGTTTTCCTGATGCACCCAGCGACAGGGCGGTAAAGCATGTAGAGGAGCTGATAGCAGCCAAGAAGTCTGGTTATCAGGTGTACGTGCTTTTTGTAATTCAAATGAAGGGTGCCAAATATTTTGTACCGAACTGGGCTACCCATGCAGCTTTTGGTAAGGCTCTGTTAAAGGCCCTCGAGACAGGCGTGGAAATACTGGCTGTGGACTGTGTTGTTACCCCTGACAGTCTGGAGATTGCAGACAGAGTGCCGGTTTATTTAGAGGAGAGAGAGGCAGTGGCAGCAGGTTTGTCCGGGCCGCTTTTGCAATATTATGATGCCAACAGGCGTATTTTGCCATGGCGGGAGGAGCCTACGGCTTATCGCGTCTGGGTCAGCGAAATTATGCTGCAGCAGACCAGAGTGGAGGCGGTGAAGCCTTATTTTGCGCGCTTTATGGGGGCTTTGCCGGATATTAAGAGCCTTGCGGAGGCGGAGGAAGAGCAATTACTGAAGTTATGGGAGGGCTTAGGCTATTATAGTCGTGTACGCAATCTGGGCAAGGCCGCGCGGCAGATTATGGAAGAGTATGATGGCAAGATGCCTTCTTCAGTAGAGGAATTGTTGAAACTGCCGGGTATTGGCTCCTACACTGCAGGTGCCATTTCTTCTATTGCCTATGGCAGGGTGGCACCGGCTGTAGATGGCAATGTGTTGCGTGTGATGTCCCGTATTTTTAAGGATGACAGAGATATATTAAATGCACAGGTCAAAAAGGATTGGGAAAGTCTGCTGACACGTGCCATGTCAAAGGACAGACCGGGTGACTTTAATCAGGCCATGATGGAAATAGGTGCTATGGTCTGTGTGCCGAATGGTGCTCCAAAGTGCGACATATGCCCTTTTTCAGATATATGTCAGGCCCATTTGAGTGGCGAAGAGTTAAACTATCCTTACAAGGCACCCAAAAAACAGCGAACCATTGAAGAGCGTACCATACTGATTTTACGCGATGAGAATAAAACGGCATTGACAAAACGTCTTGAGAAGGGCTTGCTTGCCGGCATGTACGAATTTCCGGTTATGGAGGGCCACGTGGCAGAGGAGGCTGTGGTTGCTTATTTAAAGGAGCACGGGCTGGATACACTTTGGATTACACCCCTTGAAGATGCAAAGCACATTTTTACCCACAAGGAATGGCATATGAAAGGCTACATGATTCGTGTGGACGAACTGAGCCGCGGTGAGACGCCATCCCACTGGCTTTTCGTGGAGCCAAAGGATACCGAAGAAAATTATCCCGTACCAAGTGCCTATGCCAAGTATATGAAGTATTTGCAGGTGACCGTGGGGTATGAGGTGTTTAAGGAAAACACATGAAGATGATGGGGAAATGAATTATGGAAAAAAAGCGTTTTTATAGAAATAAAATACTTTGGAAAGTGCTTGTAATCTTGCTTGTTGCAATCGGTCTTGCAATCTTGCTATATATATTTGCACTGCCAAAGTATGCAGAATACAGGATAAAAAATGCAGAGTATATTCATGTCCGGTGTGGAGATATTATGTTCGGGATGGATGAGGATGAAGGAATTTCGGCTATTATGCAAAGCATAGATATACCAGCCTGGCAGCGAAGAATGACAAAACCTGAACGAAAAGACAAGCAGGGACTTCCAAGCATGTATATCACTGTAGATAATAAATACGACATGAATTTCTGGGTGTTCGAGGAAACGTGTTACGTGCATGTTTTTTATCATTCATCAGGGATTGAAATTGGTATTTATGAGATGGGTATTGAAAAGTACTATGAATGCGTGGCAAATCTGGAAACGTATTATAATAACCTGCCCGGCTTGGAAGAAGCAGAGGATACATCTGCAGCAATTGTTGAAAAAGAGTCTTTGCCTGAGGAAGAAAACGCAATAGGAAGCGAGCGCCCGGATACCATATACGTTGAGTATGATGTATTTGGGGAACCTTATAATGGACTGGCTGCACATTACGAGGGGGATGGTTTTGATATATATACGCCTGCTCGTTGGAGTTTATTCGATTCCGGTTTAGCATCACCGATAAAGATGACTTCACAGCACTCTTTTAATACCGGTGTCTGGATTGAATATTATGAAGACGAAAAACTTTCAGATGCAGAAAAACGGTTACTGGCAGAAGGCTTTGTTTATCATTCAGAGAGTGGGAAATGGCAAAAAACAGAGGACTCTATTGTAACACAAGTTGGTTTAATTGCACAGAGAGATGATGTTTGGGCAATATGCAGCGTATATGATGAAGCCTACGAAACCAGTACAAGCGTTGATATGGTAACAGATACCTTTGCAATTACAGGAAGTATAGAAAAAGCTCCCAAGAACCGGAGCAGGAAGCAATACTTATGCAGAAATTTTATCCCGGCACTGCTCAGTATTTGAAGGATATTGACTGGGAGGACATTGGTACAAGAATTACAGAGGAAGAATATCACACACTCCAGAAATTCCTGCCGATACTGAATGGGGAGACATTTACCTGGGTATATTTAAGCCCTAATAGTGAGGAAGAGAATACCTATACTCATATCCATGCTAAAAAACAGGTTAATATTCGTGAGATGTTGGCAGACCAAATGGTAGTGCGTGGTCTGGAGCAGGTGGAACCAATTGTGGACTCCTTCTGCTTTGCTGATGTCTTTCATAGCGGTAGTGAAGACCTGATCTTGTGTCTAAGAAATATGGGCTATGAGTGGCTGATTCTTCATGAAGAAAACGGTATGATATACGGTATCGATATGTATATAAGCTGGTTTATGGGAGTTCAGAAGGAGGGATTGTATTTTTCTTCCACTGAAGCTGACAGAGCATATTATCACAGAATGAAGTTCGTGGACGGAGATTACATAGTGGAAGACGTCGGTACTGTGATTAGAGAACAGTTATATATCGATGGTGTGAAAAAATCTGATGCAGAATACGAGGCATGGAAGAAAGAGAATTTTACCGAAACTGCGAAAAGATATACACCATTGGCGGATTGATGGAAGGAGTAATGCAGATGTTCGATTTTAAATATTATACCCCGACAAAAGTTATTTTTGGCAGAGGAACAGAGGAGCAGGCTGGTGAGTTGGTTAAAGCCTACGGCGGCACAAAGGTGCTGCTTCATTATGGTGGACAAAGTGTAGTACGTTCAGGTCTGCTTGCCCGTGTGAAGAAAAATCTTACGCAGGCCGGAATAGCCTATGTGGAGCTTGGCGGTGTGGTTCCCAATCCTCATCTAAGCAAGGTCAGAAAGGGGATTGCACTTGGAGTGCAGGAAAAGATTGATTTTATTTTGGCTGTGGGCGGAGGCAGTGTAATTGACTCTGCAAAGGCGATAGCATATGGTTTGACGGAGCCTGAGCGGGATGTGTGGGAATTGTATAAACGAGAGCGAAAGGCGAAGGGGTGTTTGCCTATGGGTACGATCTTGACCATAGCAGCTTCCGGCAGTGAAATGAGTAACAGCAGTGTTATTACCAACGAGCAGACCGGTGAAAAACGCTCCTACAATGACGACATTGGTCGCCCGAAATTTGCCATTATGAATCCGGAGCTTACTATGACATTGCCGGATTATCAAACTATGTCAGGTTGTGTGGATATAATGATGCATACCATGGAGCGCTATTTTACAAACGGTGGCAACATGGAAATTACAGACGCTATATCAGAGGCACTGCTTAAAACAGTTATGAAGCAGGCTGAAATTTTGCATAAGGAACCTGAAAATTACGAAGCGCGGGCAGAGGTTATGTGGGCAGGAAGCCTTTCACACAACGGACTTACCGGATGTGGCAATGACGGCGGTGACTTTGCAGCTCACGCATTGGAGCACGAAATGGGCGGCATGTTTGACGTAACTCATGGAGCAGGTCTGGCGGCTATCTGGTGCAGCTGGGCTCGATATGTCTATAGGGACTGCCTGCCACGCTTTGTACGATTTGCGGTAAATGTTATGGGAGTCTGCCAGGATGCGAGTGATGAAGAAACCGCCCTGAAAGGCATTGACGCCGTGGAGAATTTCTACCGCAGCATCAATATGCCT
>JAZRRW010000087.1:0-56712 GCA_045651105.1 Lachnospiraceae bacterium | reverse complement strand
TCAGGGTTGCATTGCTGTTTATTTGTCAAGGTACGAGAAAAGCAGTTGTTTGTGCAAGAACTTTTTGGCAAGCTCGCTTGCTAAAAAAGTCTCTTGTGCAAAGAACTATTTTGCGACAGCAAACAGCGAGTAAGTTTACTTACGAGCTGGCTTTTCTTGCGAATGCTTTTCATCATTATTTCGTCGTCGCTCATCAGCGGCAACTTGCTTAATATATCACAAGTTTTTTGCTGTGTCAACAACTTTTTTTAAAAATTTTATTTTTTCTTGCGCTTGTTCCAAGCACTTTTGGTATCTTATCAAACTTGTTTTACTTTGTCAATACCATTTTTAAAATTTTTCATAAAATTTGAATTGTATAAATAATATATTATTTTACACTCAATTCAAACCAGAATGCCACGCCATTTTCAACATTTTCTACACCATACCCCTGTTGCAAACTGCTCATAATAGCTTTTACGATAGAAAGTCCTACCCCACTTCCTCCATAAGCTCTGGTTCTGGCCTTGTCAACTTTATAAAACTTATCCCAGATATGAGTTATATCCTCTTCCGGTATATGTTTTCCTGTATTAAATATAGTCACTCTTGCTGCATCCTTTATCTGCTCGATAGTAACACGTATTTCTTTATCTTCACCATCAACGTGATGAATAGCATTGGAGAAATAATTCATCAGCACTTCTTCTACCTTGAACTCATCACCCCAGACATATAAATTCTCAGGACCGGTAACAAAGAGCTTTACATCCTGCTCTTTTAATAAAATATCGGCATTGTTAATATAATTACGAACCAATGCAACCAAATCAAAGCGCTCCATGGTTACATGCTGATTGCCACTTTCCAGCTCACTTAAGGTCATCAGACTCTTTACCATGCGATTCATGCGCTCCGCTTCATCACCGATTACTTCCAGATAATAATTCATGCTTTCCGGATCATCCGTAATGCCTTCACGAAGCCCTTCTGCATAACCTTGAATAAGTGCAATCGGTGTTTTAAGTTCATGAGAAACATTACCAATAAACTCTTGACGTTGTTTGTCAATTTCTTCTTTTTTCCTGATATCTTGCTGTAATTCCATATTTGCAGTCTTTAATTCTGAAATGGTTTGTTTTAGCGATTCTGACAAGATGTTCATGTTATTTCCCAAAATACCAATTTCATTTTTCTCATTTCCGGAATATTTAGCCTCAAAATTTAGCTGCGTAATCTGTTCGGAAAGCGTTGCCAATTTCAAAATAGGATTACTGATTTTGCCGGAATAAATCCACGCAATCATTCCACCTATAATAACTGCTGCAATTCCAATTATGCACATAAATCTGTTAGAAACAGAAGCACTTTCCTCAATACTTTCCATTGGTGTAGTAAACAAAAACATATATCCATTATCCAATACCCCCCACATTTCCATATTGGTGGTTTTGGTGCGGCTGTCAATGGTCGTCTGTATCACATAGCTTTTTGTTTCAACCAATATTTCCCTGGCAGGATAACGCCCCCACATATACTGTATCAATTTGCTGCTAAGAGCCTCCAAATTCATTGCGGAATACAATATAGGATAATTTTTTTCACTTAAAATAATTGTGGTCAGATTATACTTTCCACAAGTACTTTCCAGCGCGTTAGCAAACGCTTCACTGGTAATTTGCTCCCAACTGGCATTTACATTTAACAGCTCATAGGTCTCTATTAAACTTTGTTTTTTGTTGTTGGTATAAATACGCTCCAAAAAAAGCACATTTGCCAGAAAACATATTAAAATAGTTGCTGCTATCAATAAAATAGTTGTGGTTGCAAACTGCTTGCGAATGGATTGTTGTTTCATAGGCCTCCATTCCTTTCCATAACACAAAAATCAACTGTTAAAAATAATAATTCACACATTTTATTATATCCTCAGTCATAAACTATAAAAAAGCACTAAAGGTAACTACATATGTTCGCAAATATCAAGCCCAAACCTCTATTTATCAGCTTACTTATAAATCTTGGCACCGGTGCTCTTTCCGCATTACTGACTCCAAATGTGTCCGAGCAATACCAGACACTTTATAAACCACCATTAGCGCCACCGGGATGGCTTTTCCCTATTGTATGGACCATTCTTTTCATACTGATGGGTGTAGCTGCATATCTGGTATACCTATCCGATTCACCGGATAAGGATACAGCACTAAGACTATATTTAATACAGCTGGTAGTAAATGTAGGCTGGTCTGTAATATTTTTTCGATTAAATGCTTATTTACTGGCCTTCACCTGGCTGCTTTTATTGTTTTTTTTGGTTTATCTTACCACGAAAGAATTTTACAAAATCAATAAAACCGCCGGGTATCTGATGATTCCTTACCTGCTGTGGATTATTTATGCAGGATATATTAATCTCGCAATTGCTGTATACTATTTGTAAAGAAACGAGTTACTAAAGATAAAAGCTTTATTCATTATTGAAATCTAAATCCATCTTCTATCCTATCTCCACGTGGTACTGCATCTGATATTGTTGGAGTGGACGGAAAATAATCATCCCCCTGCAGTCCCCCTTCCATAGGCACATAAAACGTAAATTCACCAATTTTATAAGGCACCATCTCATACTCGCCATAGTCCTGTTGATAAATATAACATTCTACCAAATAAGAATTCGTAATATAATCCCCCAATATAACTGCTTTATAAATTCCATATAAAATCACTGCATAATATACTATTTTATTCTTTTCGATACTAATAATTAGCCATCCAATTACCAAAAAAGCTACCAAAAGCACATACGCATATCCATACCGAATTAGCGGTGCACTGAATTGCCAGAACAAATAGGAACAAATAACAGCCCCTATAACTAACAACTTATCTAAATTTTCCCATCTTTTTTTCAGAAAAGTCCATATCAAACCTAAAACATAAAGTAAAATACAAACAAAGTCACCTAAAATCAATAGTTTCTCTGTTCCGGAAAGAGTGGTAGAAAACCAATTGGAGAACCAGACAGTTACAGGAGTATCTACCATAGCACTGTTGTACAATGCTTTGCCCCATGTAGATATCTGTGCCGCGTCCACTTTAATTAATTCTGCACTCATTTTCCAATCTACATCAAACAAATCCAATGCCGGGAAGGGATATAAAAGCCAACCTGAAATTATCACAGTACGTGCAAACCAAGGCACTGCTACTATAAGCCCCATCCCCAGATATAGAAAAATATCCCGCCACTTTTTTTGTTTCAATAACTCATATGCAGGCTTTATCAGTAGAACGAGAATCACTCCGGCTGTCAATTTCAATGTAATAGCATACACACAGGCAACGCACAGTAAAGCATATGGCGCAATCGCAGTAGAGCTTTTTTCGTCAGCGAGACAATCCAGCCATTTAATAACAATAAAGAAAATCATGCACATAATGATATAATCAGAGGCTGGTGATACTACTTCATCTGCAATTGTAGTTAAATAATATACACTTGCAACTCTGGCGTAATCAGATAAATTAAATTTACAACTCTTCCAGTTCTTTGAAAGGTCCAATGCAGTAACACTAATAAGCAAAGCAAAGAACCCACTAACCGCATGTATGGACTCGTCTGAAAAAATCCGCATACTGTATAACGCCGATAATGCAAAAGAAGAGCTATTATATGCAAAACGTCCATGTAAATTTCCCTGTCCCGGAACCACACCATATTCCTCTATCCAACGAATACTTTGTGCATGATATAAATCACTATCAAAATGAATATATCCTCTGGAGGTAAAATATGCCCACAACACGATAATAACAAACAGCAATATTTTCTTAGATATACTATAGCTTGTCCAACAGTGTTTGATAAAGGAAATCATAAATTTACGACATATAAAGAAAATAATCGCACATCCAGCTATTAACACCAGATTTGCAACAATTCCCACACCTGTAAACAAACTGAAAAACTGCGCGTATACGGTTGCAATTATAATACCCGCCATTAACACACTGTCCATTCGCTTTAACTTGTAGCCAAACAGTCTGCCTGACAAAGCCGAAAACCCACTGCCCAGACAAAAAACGGTCACTCCTATATATAACCAGTTAAATAATATTGATAGCATTCGTGTATCCTTCTCTCAAAAACTTTTCCCCTACTTCACCGCTGCCTTCACCTGCTTTACCTCTTCAGCGGTTATCATTTCGCTACTATATCTTGCTTTATCATAAGCAAGCTGCAAAGCATCTGCAGAAATTTTATCACAGCACTCTTTCGCCGTCAAACATTCCAGCTCATTGATATTTGAATTACCGATGATGCTGTTTTTGCTTTTTAAAATATACTTACGAAAAACTTTTCGCACCTTTTCACGATTATCAGAAAATGCAAATAACTTAAATTGCCCCTTACTGCTGCTTTTCTCAATACCGCACTTTTCACGAACATCCGACACTTCCTCATTATATTTGTCGCCGGACTTGCGCTCCTTATGAAAGTTCTTCCAGAGGAACTGATATCCTTTCACTGCTGCATATACGATCAACAACACGAACCCCACTGCCATGGCTGTCATAAGAAGCTTTTCTAAAATAATCCAGATAATATGCGCCTCCCCTGGCTCCATGAAGCCGCTCATATCCCCATTAGGTCTGCTTTGTCCCGTGGCAGTTTCCACAATTTCCTCTGTCTCCTTTCCGGGGAACAGAGAAAATATAAATCGCAGAACACTGACAAATCCCCGTCCCAGCAAGGACAAAACATATGACAGCCACTCGATATTAGCAGTCAAGAACATGATAAACATACCCCCTGCCGTATAAGCAAAGGTCTGCTTTAAGCCGGAAAAGAAAATAGCCTTTTCCGGAATATTAGCTGTGCTGGTAGCATGCACCTGCAAAAACCTCAGATACTGGCTCATAAAATAATATATAAAATAGCACAGCAAATAGCCAAAAATCGCTATCATATAATATTTATCCCAGCTTTTGCCGATAAATATGCTCTGTATGAGTGACAAACCACCAATAGCAATTACAGCAACCAATGGAATAATCAAACCGGTCTGTTGCACTTCACTCATCAGTCTGATACGAACAGACCATATTATGTAAATCAATACCATGGCCAGCATAAGCATCTTGATTAAGACTCCCGCCGGTGTAAGCAAAACTACAATTGGCAAGAATATATGCAAGGCAAAAAACAGAAAAAAATTATGCACTTTTTCCCGAACAATATATAAAAATACCGGAACAAGCCACATAACAAACCACAAGCTAAAGTAAGGCTCTTCCTTACCGAAAGCTCCCAGTACAGTAATCACTCCGGGTATCAATACCCAATGGTTCATCTGCATAACCAAAAGCTCGGTTATAACTTCAATTACTTTACGTTTCATAGTAACCCTTTCCCGAAACGCTTATAAATTCTATAAAACTCAAATCACCTTTTAACATTCAGATACTGCACATTTTTTGCAATGTGCTCCGGCACCTTAGGCTTAGTTTCTCCATAATACGGATAAAACCATGTATAATCCAGACCATCCTCTTCACAGCGCTGCAAAAGTAACAAAAAATCTTCATATCCATTAGGAGAGACAAACAAGGTAATGGTACCCTTTGCATCCCGTAGTACTGCCTCCGAAAAATATTCCGCAAAGCTCCATGGAGCCTTTTCCGTGTCTATTCTGGCTAATGCTTTACCAATCACATCCTGCTGTCCAGCTCCGGCTCCGCCTTCAATACGAACAGCCTCACCGGTAATCACATCTTTGCCGTTTGCATAGCAGGCTACCTTAATACCCTGCCCCAGGAAGAAAGCTGCAAGTCCCATTACAATCTGCAAAGAAGCCTCCACTTCCATATCCTTTTTCCAGACACCGCTGTCCTCAACATTCAAGAAAATACGAACAGTCTGCATGGCTGTAAAATTTTTTTGATTCACCATAAGACTGCCTGTTCTGGCGGTAGCCTTCCAATTGACGCTGCGTATATCATCAAAAGGCTGATACTGCCTGATACCACGATATTCAAAAGGATCTTCCAGTAAATGCCGCTTTACCAAAACCTCACCATTCAGCTTCTGTAAAGACAACCTAAGCTCCCTGCTGTCGAAAAGCTTTGGATATACATACAAGTAGCAGTCCGTGGACATACTTTCCATCATTTCATTGGTCAAAAACAAATCTGTACCAATCAAATCAATCTTTTTAATACGATAATACCCGCGTTTCCTACCGGTAAAGGTAAGTGTCCTGGTAATTCTCTCCCCACCACCAATCTGAAACACATCATTGCGATAATACTGGTCTGAAACAGCATTCATCTGCGTATCTGCAAATTCCAGATTACGAGAGGTCTGAAACTTTACCTTTAACATGGAAAGAGGCAGCCACTTGCGATTTTCTATGATTTCTACAATCTGCCCCTCTTCGCCTTCTGTAATGCCGGCTTGTGAAAAAGTAACACTTACCCTCAAATTGCGATTCCAAAGCCTCTCATATACCTTTCTTTGCAGCAAAAACAACAGAAAGGCAATCACACCTAATCCAATAATTTTCATGCACTAAAATCCTCTGTAGGCACCATAGTGGTCAACAAAATTTTCTCTATAAAAGCCTTACTTTCACCGGCTTTGCCATATCCCATTACAATACGATGGGCCAAAACAGGTACCGCAAGAGCCTTCACATCATCCGGTGTCACAAAGCTTCTGCCCTGCAAATAAGCATAAGCCTTCACACAGCGCAAAAATGCTAACGTGCCTCGCGGACTGACACCCATTACCACATTCTCACCGGTTCTGGTGGCAGACACCACCTCTACCATATATTCCAGCACACATTTATGTACATAAATCTCTTCGATTGCTGCCTTTGCCGCCTGCAAATCCTCAAGCCCAAGCACCGGTTTAAGCCCGGCCAAAGGCTCGTCCTTCATATATTTCTCTAAGATCTGACACTCTTCCTCCTTGGTAGGAAGCCCCATAGAAAGCTGCATCATGAAACGGTCCATCTGTGCCTCCGGAAGCGGGAAGGTACCTGCCGTCTCTACAGGGTTCTGGGTAGCAATGACAAAGAACGGTACCCCTGCAGGATAAGTTTCACCATCAATGGTAATCTGGCGCTCCTCCATACACTCTAAAAGACCTGCTTGCGTTCTTGGCGTGGCACGGTTAATTTCGTCTGCCAATAATATATTCGTAAAAGCCGGACCCTTCCTTAAAACAAACTGTCCCTGCTTCTGGTCAAATACCGTGATACCGGTTATATCTCCCGGCAGCAAATCCGGTGTAAACTGAATTCTCGTGAACGCCGCATCCAAAGACTTCGCTAAAGCCTTGGCTGCTTTGGTCTTACCGGTCCCCGGTACATCCTCCAAAAGCACATGCCCTTCTGCCAGAAGTGCTGTAAGCAAAAGAGTCACTACCTCTTCCTTGCCTACAATTACCTTACTAATATTGTCCAATACCTTATCTTTTAATTCTTTACCTGTCATGATACGCCTCCTAAAAAGGGAGCTGACGCTCCCTAAATTTACCCTTCGAAAAGCTGGGTGCTAAAATATCTCTCCCCCGTATCCGGAAGAACCGTTACCACTGTCTTGCCCGGACCAAGCTTCCTGGCCAGACGCAGCGCTGCCGCCACATTCGTGCCACTGGAAATACCACAAAGAATACCTTCCTCGCGTATGATCTGCTTGGTGGTATTAATGGCCTCATCATCCGTAACAATGGCAATATCATCATAAATATCCAAATCCAGATTACCCGGAATCAAACCATCTCCAATGCCCATCTGCAGATGCGTGCCGATATTACCCCCGGACAAAATAGCTGCATTCTGTGGCTCAACCGCCCAAATGGTCATCTCAGGATACTTTGCCTTCAAAGCATGGCCGATGCCGGAAAGGGTACCTCCCGTGCCGATGCCGGAACAAAAACCGTGAATTTCACCTTCTATCTGCTCCAAAATCTCTACCGCAGTATGATTTTCGTGAACCTTAGGGTTGGCAGGATTTTCAAACTGCTGCGGCACCCATACGTTGGCATCCTCTGCTGCCATTCTCAATGCCGTCTCCAGACATTCATTGATGCAGGCACCAATATCCCCTGCGTCATGAATCAATACCAGCTCCGCACCATAAGCCTTAATCAGCTTACGACGCTCCTCACTTACAGAATCAGGCATAATAATACGAACCTTGTAGCCCTTGACAGCCCCTACCAGTGCCAGACCAATACCCTGATTGCCGCTGGTAGGCTCCACAATAATGGTATCCTTTGTAATAATACCCCGCTCCTCCGCATCTAAAATCATATTGTATGCAGTACGCGTCTTAATGGAGCCACCTATATTAACTCCTTCATATTTAACCAACACCTGGGCACACCCTTCCGGCACAATTCTGGCAAGTCGAATCATGGGCGTATGTCCCAGTGCTTCCAATACATTTGAATAAACCAATGGAAATCCCTCCACCTTTGTAGTCTTGTATAAATAATATATGCATATCTGTAATGCCTTGTATAATCATGCATAAGGATAATTATACTGGATTTATATGGAATTTGCAATAATTATTCTACCTAATACCCATATTTTGCACGTAATTTCAAGTCTACAGCTCTATCAATTCCCTTATCTCGCATTTTAAAACCTTTGAAATTGCATATAAATACTCTGCGCTGGCCTTATTAATATCTTTTTGGCGTTGTTCATACTGCTGTATGGTACGTATCGGAATGCCTGTAGAAAGTGCCAGTGCTTTCTGTGTATATCCTGCTCTCCTGCGTAAAATTTTTAAATTTGTATCGACTTTTGCTTCATGATACAACTCATTCATTTTATCTACAAACTGCCGGATATCCATTTCATGATAAGGCTCATATAGTGCAACAATACGCACAATAGGGACATATCGCACAATCTCTGCAAAGGAAAGCGCTGTCTGCCACTGATAATATGCAAGAGCCCATCCTGCCCAGTATTCCGGACTTCTAAAAGCACGATAATATGCCTTCATACGCCTTTCCATACTGCCGGTACGCTCTAACACCTCATACGTAAGCTCCACACCGGATTTCCCTACCAGTATACTTGCATCACCGTTTTCGAACTCTCTGGCAACACCGGACACTATAAATGTATCAAAAAATACGGTTATGTCATAATTCAAATCATATACTGCGAAATCCAGCATTCTGCCCAATGCTGCCCTTGCCTTCTCAAGATATAATTTGTCGTAAGCGCAAATCATCTTCCCTCATCTCCTCATCCATAATCTGCATAATATAAATGTCACCTTTTCTGCGTCGATTTCGTTCTGTGTTAAAATATTCTCTCCGAGCGGTTCTGTCACGCTCCGCTTTGGGGGCATACCAATCACTGCTTCTTGCAATTTCTGCATTTATAAAACGGATTTGTTTGAAAGCCTTTTTACTTTTTAAAACAATCTGCTGACCTAATTTTCCCAAATACATCGCATTGGTCAACTGCCTGTATGAAATCGTTCCATTGATAAAATCCTGCGCAAAGGAAAAATAACTATCGTCTGCCCTGTATCCTATTATTACATCATACTGCTTATAATCCACTAAAAAATGTTGCAAAATATATTCCTTTGCTTCTAATGCTAATGCGGATGGCACATCAAACTCTCTGTTTTCGAGCAAAATTGCAAGCCAATGTAATATACAATATCTTTCATCACTTAAATTTAGTATCTGCAATCCTTCATATTCTATTTCGTATTTATTGGCATACCCATCTCGATCTAAGCTAACAGCCCACTCCTTTGCCATATCTGCACTATGCGTACAATAAAAACCAAGCCCATAATCATTGTAAGGCTTACCTGCTCCGTATAAAGGGTGCTCTATTCTCTTTTCAAAACCATGATAAATAAATTTACTCATAGTACATTTCCTCCGTACAATAATTATACTCCCACGGGAGTACTATAGTCAAGTAAAAAAATAAGCGAGCAATAATCTCCACAAAGGATTTTATCGCTCACTTATAATACACTCATTAATGATGGAACAATCTGATTCCTGTAAATACCATTGCCATTCCGTGCTTATTTGCTCTCTCAATAACCAGGTCATCTCTTACAGAGCCGCCCGGCTGTGCAATGTACTTCACGCCGCTCTTTGCTGCTCTATCGATATTGTCAAAGAATGGGAAGAATGCGTCGGAACCACAGGTTACGTTCTGCATACCGTCTAACCAGGCTCTCTTTTCCTCTCTGGTAAATACCGGTGGTTTTACCTTGAAGGTGTTTTCCCAGGTACCGTCTGCCAGAATGTCCATGTATTCATCACCGATGTATAAATCAATTGCATTGTCTCTGTCTGCACGGCCGATTTTATCCAGGAACTGCAAGTTCAGTACCTGTGGTGCCTGACGAAGATACCAGTTGTCAGCCTTCTGTCCTGCAAGGCGTGTACAGTGGATACGGGACTGCTGTCCTGCACCGATACCAATTGCCTGACCATCCTTTACGTAGCACACAGAATTAGACTGTGTGTACTTCAAAGTAATCAAGGAAATCTTCATATCAATCAACGCTTCTGCTGGAATGTCCTTATTCTCAGTTACAATATTGGATAACAAGTCACCATTGATGTCAAGTTCATTTCTGCCCTGTTCAAAAGTAATGCCGTAAACCTGCTTTCTTTCTAACTTGGCAGGCTCATAGTCCGGATCAATCTGAATTACGTTGTAGCCGCCTTTTTTCTTTGCCTTTAATAATTCCAAAGCTTCGTCTGTGTAGCCCGGCGCAATGACACCATCAGATACTTCTCTTTTAATTAAGCGTGCGGTATCTGCATCACACACATCGGAAAGTGCAATAAAGTCACCGAAGGAGCTCATTCTGTCTGCACCACGTGCTCTTGCATAAGCGCAAGCCAAAGGAGATAATTCACCCAAATCGTCTACCCAGTAAATCTTAGCCAAAGTTTCAGACAGCGGCAGACCTACTGCTGCTCCTGCCGGAGATACATGCTTGAAAGATGTTGCTGCTGGAAGACCTGTTGCCTCTTTTAATTCCTTTACTAACTGCCAACCGTTAAATGCATCCAAAAAATTTATGTAGCCCGGCTTACCATTTAATACCGTAATCGGTAATTCACTGCCATCCTCCATATAAATGCGGCTTGGCTTCTGATTTGGGTTACAGCCATATTTTAATTCTAATTCGTTCATGATTTTGTCCTTTCTTATCACTTACATTATCGACTTTTAGACAACAGCCATTCTACGAGCTCCGGACTATACGCATAATCCCACGCATTATGCTTAACATTGTCTAAAAGAGTCATTTTTACCTCACTTTGATTTATTCCGATATTTCGTATTTTGTGGATTAAATTTATGGTTTCGCTAGGATATACCACATCATCTTCTGTGCCGTGAAATGCCCATATAGGCATATCCAACACTCCCATGTTCCAAACCATTCCTCCACCGCAAACAGGTGCTATAGCCGCAAACATCTGCGGATACCTCATGGCTGTATACCAGGTTCCATAACCACCCATACTAAGTCCCGTCAAATAAATCCTTTTTTCGTCAGCATGAAATATTTTTATCGCTTTTAATATAAACTCATGAATATTAGGCACCTCAGCAGCCCAGAAGCTTTCCGGACTACACTGCGGCATAATAAAGATGCATGGATATTCTTTGCCACTTTTCAGCATTTGTGCAAGCCCCCAAAGCTCTACCTTATCCAATTCTTCATACCCGGTACCACGTTCTCCTGCTCCATGCAGCTGGACAATCATTGGTAAATCTTCTTTCATAATCTCCGGTCTATAAATCACAAAAGGAAACTTCCATTCGCCTGCTTGAAACTCTTCTCTAATCATACCATCAACTCCTTTTCATTCGTTACTTACTGATTCTTATTGATAATCCTGGTCTCGTATTTACCTGTTGCGATATCGATATAACGTACAAATAAAGAAACCTTGTTATCCTCATTTAAATTCGTCCAAAGCATGTCGGTAAATTCATCCATATCGTCCATGATTTCTACCCACTTTGGCTCGCCTTCAAAGCTTGGCAGCGGATTGATATCCTGTGCATAGGTATGGATAAAGTGTCCTTCACCTGCTACCGGATTTTCATATGTGAATGTATAACGGTTGCATGCTGCCGGATTACCATTATTGCTCTTTAAGATAGACATTGCATAGTGGAACTGTCCGTCCTTCACCTGCATAACGCCTGAAATTCTAGGAGTAAAGTTTGGTCCGTCCGGCTCAAACTCACGAATCCTAAGTGACTGCTCAAAGGTCTGGCCTGCTGCCATACCATCATAGATAGTATCCGTCTGATCACCATTAGTTACAATGGTATACTCATTTAACACTCTTACCGGTGCATAAATGATTAAGCTTGGATCCTCTAACTTGCTTGGGTCATAAGCCTCTGTACGAATGCCCTCCCCCTCAGTTACAAATACACGATTACGTGAATTGGAGCTTCTGCCCATAATAAAATAAGCTGTTACTGCTTTGGTACCGTCCGGTGTCTTACCGATGATGATACCACGTCCAGGATATGTGTTTCCTGATAATTCTTGTTGTAAGTTTAATTTCTGCATGATTTTTCTCCTTGTAAATTATTCTTTATCTAATTAAAATGGTAAATATAATTATCCCAATTTGTCAAGTATGCTCTGCCATCCTCTGCTTCGGTCAATACGCCATCTTCTATCATTTCACGTACCAAACGGTCTGTTTCAGCCTTACCAAATGCCAAATTATACTGATAGCAAGGTGAACCGGTACACCAAGGCTCTGTCTGCCCCCTCTGGTACATTGCAAACTGGTCATGAATATACCTTTTCCTTTGCTCATCATACGCGCCATATATCGGCACCTGCATTCCGGTACTTTCACAAAAAGCCAAAACCATTTCTCTTTGTGCTCGAGCTTCAATCTGTCCCCATGCTCCTATGATACAATTATAATCATCAATAGGCTCAGCAATCTCATACAAGCGTTCTGTAAGCGTCGCCATGTCTGTTCCGTTCTGATATTCACCTTCTAACTTAGCAAGTGCTATTCTAAACTCGGCAAAACCCTTTATTTGCATAAGATGTGGGCGTATCAATTTAAGCAGTTGATTCAGACTAATTGGCAACGGAAGCGTATAGCTCTCAATTTCCTTGTCAATCATTTCATCCAAAACAGGAATATACTGATTGCAACGGGCTAGGATATCCTCGGCCGGATAGTCATCACTCTTTAACACATAATCTTCCCTGCTCCAGAAGTATGTGTCCCAGGAAGATCCGGAACGGGCATCCTGAATAATGCGCAAAAGTTCACTAAAGCCTTCAGCATATTCTGCTCCTACAGCTGCCTCTGAAATTCCTCTCAGCAAAACATCTGAATCTATATCCGGATTAATCAGCATTTGACCTGCACAGTATAAGGAAAAGACATTCAGTAAATGGTAAGAGTCCATTTCACTCCAATAAGAAGGCTTTATGATTGCATCATACTTCTTTGCAGTCTGATAAACAGAACGAATAATATCTAAATTAAAATTCATCTGTGCCAACTGGTCTATTTCCATTTCACAGGTGTTCCATGCCCACGTTCCCAGTCGACAGCCCGAACGAGCTACAAATTTCCTGAAGTCATTATAATCCTCTTCGTTATCATGATGTCCGCTTTCATAAAGTGTAATATCATTTCCAAGCTCGTCTACAAATATGCTCTTATCATAAACATCTACCCAGCAGCTGATACCAAAATCAATATTTGGATTCACTGCATAGAATTTATCACGAAGCATCTTCATAAAATATGCGATATCTTCTGCAGACCTCAAATTGCCCGGGTCATAAAAATGACCTATTAAGCGGTCACAACAATCAGCAAGCTCCGCATAAATAGAGTAATATTTTTCAAAGGTTTCTACCACTTCCGGATTTTCATAAGCATAATCATAGCCTTCAAAATCATAGGTTACGGTCTCGTCTACCCAGCCATATCCGGTAAACTCTGCTCCCCATACCCACAGTGTAACGTTCATATCCAAAGAATGTGCCGCGTCAGCAAGTGTTCTGATCGTTTCATGTACAGCTTCATATCCTCCTGCTCCGGCCCATGCAGAACACATTTCCGTTATCTGGATACCGGTAAACCCGCAGAATTTTAGCATCTTTACATATTCATACAGCTGTTCCTTAGAGAAATCTAAAATGTTATTTTCTAAAGAAACATTGCCGTTTAAATAAAATCCACGACTGTAATTAATGTTCCATAAAACAATAATGGCTTCTCTTTCCTCAATCCATGGAGTCGTACTCGTAACATTAACAGGAATATTTATTTTAGAAGCAGTATTACTAATATATGCCTCCGGCTCACCTGCCTTCATCCAGCCCAAATACGTATTGACAAACAGATAGACTCCCTTCTGCAAGCTCTCTGCATCGGAGGCTGTAATGGAAATCTGCCCCTCATTTATAGTAATCTGCGGACTATCACCCACAAGCTCCTCTTCTATCGCCAGACTGATTGTATGTCCATCTGCTTTCCTTGCCGGCACAATCTCCAGAAAATCATTGCTGGTCTGCTGAATATAATACTGCAATTCCTTACATGCATCAATCGCTTTTCTTCGTGCATAAGTAATGGTATAATCACCAATAGAAACATCTCCTACGTAGACAGCATCCTTTATATGACTCCCACCTAAGCCTTCTGCTGTAGCCTCATCCATCGGATCTGTTTTAGAACAAGCAGTCAAACCAAGAAGCATCAGGCCTATCATGATAACAAGCAAACTTGTTTTTTTCATTCTCTTCTCCCTCATATGAACTTAAAAGCCTTATCTGATGCATGCATACTGATTTACTGCATCAAAACCTATCACATCAATAACCTCACCCAAAATGTTATCATATATTACAACATTAATGCCATTCAGAACTTTATAATATGATTGCTTATCTATTACAATATTCTTGATACCGTTCGTACTGTTTACTGCTAAGTCGCCGGCCTCAAGCTCCATAAACATAAAATAGTCCTCTCCATTTGACTTTCCGACTATCTCCCTGTTATCTATCACCCACATACCGTCAGAAGTATAAAATTCATCTCCAATTCCCAATTTGGTCATATACTCATAAAGATTAACTTCCTGATTGTAATAATTGCCACTGGTAGCCACTACAATGGTATAATCCTCGGCATCATCAATCATATCAAAATATTCGTTAATATCCCAGGTTTCTGACAATCTTTGGTTTAGAAACTTTCGTGCATTTACTCGTGAATTCTCATTCCACAATGCATATCGCTCATCTCCGCGTCTGTCCGGCAAATCATAATTGCTCTTCAAAAACCGGCCAAGAAATCCTGTTACCTTAGCTGCACCATAGTAATTCGTATGTGCCCAATCAATAAAATCCTGCGATAAATCCAGTCCTAATTCTTCCTGCATATCAGCCATATTTATAAACGGTACATCATTCTCTTTCGCGATTTGCTCTACATAATTATAATTTTTGTGTAGATTTTCATTTAAAACATATGGTGCCACAAAGAAACAAAGTTGAATGTCAGCTTCCTCTGCCAACGCAATAATTTTACGAAGCCACTTTTCCTCCTCTGCCTCAATTGGAAGTGCTTCCTCTCCATTGTAAGGATTCAATTCTTCCACATAACCAACTCTAAATTCCGGCTGATGTCCTATATAAGGCACTCTGCTCTCCACAAAGTCTTCCTTCTGAAGCTCTGCATATCTGTTATGAATAATCGGCCATCTTAGCAGTATATCCTTCTGCTTTTCCTCGCTGACAATGTTTTTAACAACATTATAAGCATTCACAGACATCCTATATGGCAATGTGTTTCGATAAAGATTTCCTTCCACCAGATAACCATGAAAAGTGGTGCCATACATTTCCACACATATCACCTCAGGGTTCTGTGTCTTAAGTGCCTCCACCATGCAGTAATAGGAGCTAGCCAGGTCCTGCCCTGAAATAGCCAGATTAAAACTGCCGATACCATGTTCGTCCCACAAAAGGGCATTATTTACAGAGCAGTAGCAGTGACTACTGCCCAGAAAAAGCACATCCACCAAATCTTCTTCCAAGTCATAAAAAGAATTCATAGAGGAATAATAAGCACCTGCCGTATCCTTCCATGACAAGATCTTATAAATGTAATTTAAAAACAAAACAAGAATAACACAAAAAATAATTACCTTCGAAATTCTTTTTATCCGCATTTTAAATCCTTTAACTAAAACTGAAAATAGATAAACTGGGATGACTCAAATTCAACACCATATATTCCATAAACCAAAATTGCAGCAATCAAAAGCAAAATAGCAAGCCATCTGAACCAGAGACACTGCTCCTCCAAAAAGGCAGTTATAGTTTGTTTTTTGAAATACCGAACCAAGGATACCAAAAATAATATTACCACAGCTACTATAAGTACATGAAATTCATAACGGTCCAATCCCAATGTATATATTTCACCATTAAACAAAGACCACGGATCCCATTTTGTAATAATTCTTTTGCAATAATAAAGTGCATTACTTATAGAACCGGCTCTGAAAAATATCCATGAAAAATCAATTAATAAAAAGGTTATTAACACTTGTCCAAGCTTAAAGCTGAAACTGGATGTCTTTACCTGACACTTTTCATATATTTTTTGACGGAATGACTTGGTAAAATCACCTATAACTTGGAACATACCATTCATAAGTCCCCATGCCACAAAGCTCCAGTTAGCACCATGCCATAACCCACTTACACCAAATGTAACTAATAAATTGAAATACTTTCTCAACTTTGAACAACGATTACCTCCCAAAGGGATGTAAACATAATCCCTAAACCAGGTACTTAAAGAGATGTGCCATCTTCTCCAAAACTCATTGACACTTCTGGAAAAATAAGGTGTATCAAAATTTTCCATGAGCGAAAATCCCATAACCCTTGCGGCACCGATTGCGATGGTAGAGTAACCCATAAAATCACAATAAATCTGCAGTGCAAAACCAATCGCACCTGCCAAAAGAGCTACCGTGCCATACATATAAAAACTATCAAAAACTGTGTTTACAAGAATTGCCACCCTGTCAGAAATAACCATTTTAACAAATAAGCCCCAAATCATCATGGTAAGGCCCTTTGTAACGTTTTGATAATTCCATAAGTTCAGCTTGTCAATATTTTTAACCTGCTTTAATAAATTCTCTGAACGCTCAATAGGACCGGCTACCAATTGCGGGAAAAAGGACACAAATAAAGCGTATTTGAGAAAGTTCTTTTCCGGCTCGATTTTCCCCCGATATACATCAATAATATAACCCAAAGCCTGAAAGGTATAAAAAGAGATTCCTACCGGAAGCAACACGTCAAACGGCTTTTCCAGCACCTTTAAATTGCATACGTTAAGGACACGATTAATGGTATTTAAAAAGAAATCAAAATATTTAAAACAAAAAAGGATACCCAGATTCACTCCAATACAACTGATAATTGATACCTTCTTCCAAAATGGCTTTTTAAATACCGAAATCAACTTTCCTGCAAGCCATGTGGTTAGTGTAGATCCAACCAGCAGTACAATATATTTTGCGTTCCAACACATATAAAAATAGTAGCTTGCAACTAAAAGCCAAATATAACGCATCTTCCTCGGAACAATAAAATATATCAATACTACGATCGGGAAAAAGATCAAAAAATCAACTGAATTAAAAAGCATCTGCGCATCCTCTTATTCAATCAAACTTTATTGGTCTACAGTATAATTCGGTGCTTCCTTCGTAATCTGGATGTCATGTGGATGACTTTCCTTTAAGGATGCTGCAGAAATCTTTACGAATCTGCCCTTTTCCTGTAAATCCTTGATGGTAGGTGTACCGCAGTAACCCATACCGGAACGGATACCTCCAACTAACTGGAATACGGTGTCCTCTAACAGACCCTTGTATGCTACACGGCCTTCTACACCTTCCGGAACAAGCTTCTTGGCATTGGACTGGAAGTAACGGTCTTTGGAACCATTTTCCATAGCTGAAATAGAGCCCATGCCACGATATACCTTGTACTTACGGCCCTGATACAATTCAAAATCACCAGGAGCCTCGTCACAGCCTGCAAACATGGAACCCATCATACATACGCTGCCGCCTGCCGCAATAGCCTTGGTCATGTCACCAGAGAACTTAATACCGCCGTCTGCAATAATCGGAATACCATATTCCTTAGCAACTGCGTAGCAGTCCATAATTGCTGAAATCTGTGGAACACCGATACCTGCAACCACACGGGTTGTACAAATAGAACCAGGTCCGATACCAACCTTAACAGCATCTGCACCGGCTTCAATCAAATCCTTTGCAGCTTCACCTGTAGCCACATTACCTGCAATAACCTGTAAATCAGGATATGTGGATTTAATCATACGTACACAACGAAGTACATTCTCAGAATGTCCATGCGCAGAGTCAAGTACAATTACGTCAACGTGTGCCTTTACCAATGCAGCAACACGGTCTAATACGTTGGCTGTAATACCTACGGCAGCACCGCAAAGAAGTCTACCCTGTGCATCCTTTGCTGCGTTTGGATACTTAATAGCCTTCTCAATATCCTTGATAGTAATCAGGCCCTTTAAATTGAAATCATCATCAACAATAGGAAGCTTCTCTACTCTTGCCTTTGCCAGAATTCTCTTGGCTTCCTCTAAAGTAACGCCTTCCTTAGCAGTTACCAGATTTGTGCTGGTCATGCAGTCCTTAATCTTTTGTGTGAAGTCTGTTTCAAACTTCAGGTCACGATTGGTAATAATACCAACTAACTTCTTGCTGCCAACCTCAACGATAGGCACGCCTGAAATACGGAACTTGCCCATTAACTCATCTGCATCTGCTAATGTATGCTCAGGAGTAAGTGAGAAAGGATCAGTAATAACACCATTCTCGCTTCTCTTAACCTTGTCTACTTCTTCTGCCTGTGCCTCGATAGACATATTCTTGTGGATAATACCGATACCGCCTTGTCTGGCCATTGCAATAGCCATCAGATGCTCAGTAACAGTATCCATACCTGCACTCATCATTGGAATATTAAGTTTAATTGTCTTTGTAAGATTTGTAGATAAATCTACCTCATTTGGAATCACCTGTGAATAGCTTGGTACTAAGAGTACGTCATCAAAAGTAATGCCTTCGCCAATAATCTGACCCATAAATTTTCTCCTTTTCAAAATATTAAAAAATATAAAGAAAGTACTTTACATTAGTATAAGGGAACTGACCTATAAAGTCAATGACAAATATCGCCAAAAAAACGAAATTGTATGAGAAATCCATCATACAATTTCGCTATGTTTTACATATCTAAATGCACCTTGTGTGGTAAAGTCGCTTTCATTGCCTCCATGAAATCACGGCTTGGCTCAAATAAAACCTTCTTGCCCTCGTTATAATACATAACAAAAACATGGCTGTTTGGGGTAATAACACCTGTCGTATAATCACACTCACGATACTTTTTGTGCACATGACCGTCAAGCCAGCGGCTCTTTAACGGCGCAACTACCTCAATACGTCCGGTATCAAGTCTCTCAATACGCTTTCTTCTGGACTTTGCCAGAATACGGTCAATACTGAACTCTCCGTTGATGTAAACATACTCGTACTCTACATCTGTGTAATTAAAAGCAAAATAAACACCTGCACCTGCTGCGATTGCAACAATAAATAAAATCATACTGCCGGTCAATAACAATAATAAAATACTGATTACCAACACCACAATACTTGCCGCTCTCATAATTTTATCTGTGAGACTGCGCTTTTTGGATACCATCCATTCTACATATACGTCCTTCATAAAATCCTCCTACTGCATTTATTATTCTTTTAATAAGGTATAGCCTGACGCCTCAAGTGCCTTCACTGTCTGTTCAAAGGAAACCTGCTTCACTTCCCCGGTAGTCCCGTAAAGTCCCATCAGATATCCACCATCCGATACAGCCTCCAAATCAGCCGTTTTCAGGTCAATGGCTATCTCCATGGTATAAGTCCCATCCTCATAAGAAGCGCCTACTGTTACGCCTGTAGGTATGTTTTCCTGCATGGCTGCTACAGTTGCATCATAATACTCCACCAGCATGTCCAACACTGCTGCATCAAGCTCTGCAAATGTAAGCTCCGTAACCTCTGTCAGCTGATATACCTTGTCTCCTTTGGCTTTGAAAGACTGCGTGTCCGTCATGGTAAACAGACCTTCCTCCTCTGTTTCCAGCACATATGTAGCACTCTGCTCAGAGCTGCAGCCTGCCATGCCCCAAAACAGCATCAGACAAGAAAGTACTCCCAAAATCCTCTTCATGCCTATCCTCCGTGCAAAAACTATCTTATTTTAGATTACTCTTTATACCGGCTTATGTCAAGTCATGGTTCACCCATAAACTCTAAAAAAAACATAAAGTACTGCTAAAAATAGGATATTAGCCGCCGTAAAATAAAGTAAATACCTGCCACGCAGCTGCTTATAATCCCTACCGATATATTTAAAAGATATCAGGCTCGCCATCGAGGCAATGATGGTGCCAAGTCCTCCCAAATTGGTACCGATAATTAACTGCTCAAATTTGTCGGTAAAGCCTGAAAGCAACAAAGCCGCCGGTACATTGCTCATAAACTGACTTGCGACAATACCGGTAAGCACTTCATTACCTGCAATTACTTTTTGCAGTAACGCATTAAAAACCGGTATACGTCCCATATTTCCTATAAAAACAAAGAATGCAACAAAGGTTGCCAGTAACCCATAATCCACCTTCATAAGAACGCCTTTATCAAGGAAAAATGTGACTATCACTACCACTGCCAAGGTTACCTCAAAAGGCAGGATATGGGCAACCGTCAAAAGGCTCAGTACAAACAACGCTCCGTAAATATATAGCTGTTTTTTGTATGCATACAGAGAAGTACAGCTTTCCAACCGCCTGCTCATCCTTGTTGGTCCCTTGTATGGAAAAAAGAAACACCACGCTGCCAATAACAAGAAAGAGACCAGTGTATACGGCAGCATAAACCATATAAATTTTCCAAAATTCATACTTGTTTTTCCATATAAATATAAATTCTGAGGATTACCGATTGGCGTTAACATACTGCCCAGATTGGCCCCGATGGTCTGCATTACCACTACCGGCACAACCACCTGCTTGGCATTCTCCTTCAATACCAGCTTTAATACTATGATAGAAAAAGGCACAAAGGTAATTAACGCCACATCATTGGTAATAAGCATGCTGCCAAAGAAACAAAGCATTACCAAAATAAAAACAAGACCCCTAATATTCTTTACCCGTTCCAATAGCTTCTCTGCTACGAAGGAAAACAAACCCACCTGCTGAAGCCCCGCCATAACAGCCATAAGGCAAAGTAACAGTCCAAGCGTTCTAAAATCAATATATCCTATATATTCCTTATCCGGCCGCACCCAAAAAGCAGATATAACAGCAAGTACCAGTGCAATGCTTAAAACAGCCTCTTTTTTACACCAAATCCATATACTTTTACAATATTTTTTCGTTTCCATATTTTGTCTCCATAAATCATCAACTTTTTCTTGTATAATAAAGCAAAAATTGGTAAAATGAAAGAGAAAATTCCAAAATATTTCAAAAAAGGAGAACTTTTTTATGGCTACAAAAAAGAAAGTCAAAAGAGAATTTGTAGATGCCTCTACCGGTGAGACCAAGAAACGTACTACCGCTGTGGTATCTGCAGCCAACAAAAGCAGTGCTGCTACCAAGCGTATCCTGTCCGTTATTCTTTGGATTGCAGCACTTGCTTCTGAAATTGGTGCCATTTTAATCTTAAACGGCACATGGTATTTGCCGGAAGACAAGAGCATGTATTTCCTCATCGGCTTAGTCGTTGTGGACTTAATTCTTGTTGTAATCGGTGCATTGCTTTGGAAGGGTGCTAACCGCTTAGATCCGCCTAGCAAGAAAAACAAATTTACCTTTTACTTATGGAGCCAGATGGGCCTGATTGCAGCAATCATCTGCTTCCTGCCTCTTATTATTTTACTTTTGAAGAACAAAGACATGGATGCCAAGACGAAAAAAATCGTATCCATCGTTGCTGCCGTTGCCTTGGTGATTGCCGCATTATTGTCTGTGGACTTCAGTCCTACCTCCAGCGAAGATTTAGCTGCTGCTCAGGAGTTGGCTATGGAAGTCGGAGACGGCACTGCATACTGGACACAGTTTGGTAAATCCTATCACTTAGACCCGAACTGTCACACACTGTTAAATTCCTCTACGATTTACAGCGGTACTGTAGAAGAAGCTTTTGCTGCAAATCGTGAAGACCCTTGCAATTTCTGTGCCTTAACAGAAGATGCTGAATAACTTACTACAGGAGTACGTACTATTATGAAATTAACTGATTTATTATCCGGGGATGTGATTGCATCTATTGCCAAATCTGCCGGTGCTTCCAAAAGTGACACTGCCAGCGTTCTTGCTAATGCCCTGCCGGATTTGGTAAAAAGCATGGCTACCAACGCTACCACCAAGGATGGTGCTAAATCCTTAGCAAAGGCTTTGGACGACCATACCTCTGATGCTTCCGCTGCATCTTTACTTAAAAATATTGACTTAGAGGACGGAGCTAAGATCTTGGGACATATTTTAGGCAGTGACAACGATACTGTCACCAAAAAGACCTCCAAGAAATCCGGTGTTGACAACGACACCACCTCTACCATTCTGGCTACCGCAGCACCACTTTTATTAAGTGCCCTTGGCAGCGAGAAAAAATCTTCCAAGACCGATGCTGATGGATTGTCTGACCTGTTAGGTTCTCTCCTTGGCAAGGACGATGGCAACGACAACGATATCAAGGACACCCTGTTTTCTTTAGCAGGCAGCCTGATTTCCTCTGCCCTGTCCGACTCCTCCAAGAAGTCTTCCAAAAAGTCTTCTAAGGATGATGACTTCGGACTGGATGATATTATCGGACTGGCCGGAAAGCTTTTGAAGTAATAATCACATTAACCTAAAAAGTCTGTGAAGGATTGTCAATAACTCAACCCTTCACAGACTTTTTTAATTGACCCATTAATTATTCGATACAATGCCCTCTAGCCTTTATCACATCGGCTATCTTATCTGCATACATGTGGCAAAGCTCATCTGTTTCGCTTTCTATCATCACACGGATTACAGGTTCCGTACCGCTTTCACGAAGGAGTGCCCTGCCATTGCCGGCAATCAGCTTTTCCACATCTGCTACCGCTGCCAAAACCTCGCTGTCGGCAGTAACCGCAGCCTTATCCCTTACCCTTAAATTTACCAGATACTGTGGATACAGCTTCACAGGCTCTGCCAATGCAGAAAGGGTGCTCTTGCGGTCTCGCATTTCCTCGGTAAGCATAATAGCCGTAAGCAGACCATCACCGGTAGTGGCATATTTTTTCATAATAATATGACCGGACTGCTCCCCACCCAAGGTATAATTATTATCCTGCATGCATTCATACACAAAGCGGTCACCCACCTTGGTCTGGACACAGTCAATGCCTGCTCTCTTCAAAGAAGCAAAAAATCCGCTGTTGGACATAACGGTAGCCACCACAGTGTTGCCGTTCAGGGCGCCACGGTCCTTTAAACGCTGAGCCAGTATGTACATAATCGCGTCACCATCAATAATCTTGCCATTCTCGTCCACGGCAATACAGCGGTCTGCATCACCGTCAAAAGCAAAGCCCACATCCAGATGCTGCTCCTTTACCAAAGCCACCAGCTTCTCCATATGTGTGGAACCGCAATCACTATTTACATTTAACCCATCCGGCTTATTACCGATAAGCACTGTCTGTGCACCCAGAGCATCAAAGACTGCCTTGGCAATCATCCAGGAAGCACCATTTGCACAGTCCAGACCGATTCGAAGGTCACGATAAGAATGAGACGCCACAGAAATCAAATAACCAATATAACGATTTCTACCGGACACATAGTCCACGATACAGCCCACACGCTCTCTGTGAGCCAGCGGAAGATCATCCCCGTAAACACCCAATTCACTTAAATTTCCATCAATATAGGCCTCAATCAATGCGGTAGTCCTATCGTCCAGCTTCTCGCCGTATTTATTAATTACCTTGATACCATTATCATAAAAAGGATTGTGAGACGCAGTAATCATAATACCACAGTCGAATTCATCCTGTCTGGTTACATAGGACACACTTGGCGTGGTGGTTACATGAAGCATATAGGCATCCGCACCGGAAGCGGTAATACCTGCCACCACAGAATATTCCAACATATAACTGGAGCGACGGGTATCCTTGCCGATTACAATCTTTGGCCTATAACCGGAAACATTACAGCCTGACAACGGTGAAGAATAATACCAGCCCAAGAAACGACCCACCTTATACGCTTGCATAGAGGTAAGATTTAAATTAGCCTCGCCTCTGAAACCATCCGTACCAAAATACTTATTGGCCTTTGCCTCCTTGGAACGATTGATGGATATCTTATCATAAAGCAGCTCATCCGTAGAAACATTAAATATCTGACAAAGCTGTAATACCTTGTCAATCTGCGGAAGCGCCTGATCCACCTCCCATTTAGATATGGATTGTCTGGAAACAGAAAGCCTGTCTGCTAAAGTCTCCTGTGACATGCCTGCCACACTTCTAAGATGGGCAATTTTTTCACCTAAAGTCATAAACCTTCTCCTTTGCATCACTGAAAATCACAAAACAAACTACATGTATCATAAAACTTCTCTATCTTAAGTTCTATCATACAACTTTTGAATCATATATTCAATAAACAATAGTTTGATTTTTGTGCAACTTTAGGTTGCGGTTGCTCATTTATGGCACATATTATTTTTTTATAATTATTAGGAATAGAAAATTTTCGACAAGTTTGCTTTGCAATATAAAAATCATTTCATTTTACTAAATTTAAAATTTATCTTGACTTTTTTTCACATATCATATAAACTATTTACATAAGAGGCGGGTCTGTACCGTAAGTGCTTGGCACGATGTGGGTTACTCGCTTCTTATCTTTTTAGAGTACAAAATTGGTCTTTACGAACTATTAAAGTTGCCAAAAATACATTATAGTGAGTAATAGTATTTGTTTCATTTACGACCGGTAAAGCAAATCTTGTAAGATATCTATACCAGCCATATTTAGCTTTTTTACTATTTTTCTCCTTTAAATTGTCTGCTTCGCTCGTTTTCCTGGCTATTATAATCATCTCTTCAATTCCTTGAGCAGCATTAGCCTTTGCTCTAGCATACGGACCTCGATTCTTTATCATATCCTCTGACCCCTTATATTCGTCCGGAAAATCCGGTCCAATATGTATCTCCTCACCAGTCTCTGCCACTGTTACCACCTTGCCTATGTAACGCTTTAAATACTGTTCTACCTTATCCCATGGTAAATTTTTCTTTCCATAGAACAAAATTTCATTAATAACTACAACCTTTCGTCCCTTTGCATCCAGAGAAATTACAAGTTCCTTTTTCATAAACACTTGCCTCCAATTGATATAAAATTTGCGTGCTTTCGTATTTTGAAAATTTCCTTGAATAATTGTCATAAGTGATGACATAAGGACAGATCTTTGGTAGGTTCGAGATAATTGTCGAATAATGTTTAGATTTCCTTCTCCAGCAATGGAAGTGCATTATAAATCTTTTCCATAATCTAAATTGCTTCCCCAAGAGTAAAGGTCCGTCTCCATTACAGTGGAGCAATCTTGTATAAAGCCTGCTCGTTCATCGCCAATTCCCAGTTAACAAGTAATTCTGGTATTGTGCATGAAAATGTGGTGGGTTATGCCTCCAGTATTGTACATTCGGATTATGATACCCAAAAATCGGTAGGCCGCATGGTTCTGGCCGTTGTCTGGGCATTCCATATTTTTAATTTTGTGTTTGGTGTTTAGACATTGAAGGAAAGATAAGAAAGAACCGGCACCTTTCTGTAATGTGCAGAAAGATTCCGGTTGTTTTTTATTTTTTAATTTTCATTCATCTTTGCCAGCTTTGCAGCCTGGTCAGCCGCAATGCAGGCATCGATAATTTCCTGAATGTCGCCATCCATAATCTTCTCCAGCTTATACAGGGTGAGGCCGATACGGTGATCTGTCACGCGGCCCTGTGGGAAGTTATAGGTACGTATCTTTTCAGAACGGTCACCGGTACCTACCTGGCTGCGGCGAAGCTCTGCTTCTGCATCATGAGCCTTCTGCTGCTCTAAATCGTACAGCTTGGTACGTAACAACGCATATGCCTTTGCCTTGTTCTGAATCTGGCTCTTTTCTGTCTGGCTGTAAATCACAATACCTGTAGGAATGTGAGTCAGTCGAACAGCAGAGTCTGTGGTATTAACGCACTGTCCACCGCTTCCGGAAGCACGCATTACATCGATACGAATATCGTTTTCATTAATGACAACGTCCACTTCCTCAGCCTCCGGCATTACTGCCACGGTAATGGTAGAGGTATGAATACGACCGCCGGACTCTGTCTCAGGCACACGCTGCACACGATGTACTCCGGACTCATACTTCATCACGGAATACGCACCTTGTCCGCTAATCATAAAGCTGGCACTCTTAAGACCGCCGATACCGATTTCATCCATTTCCATAATTTCAATCTTCCAACGGCGCCCTTCAGCATAATGAGCATACATACGATAAATCTCCGCAGCAAATAAAGCTGCCTCATCACCACCTGCACCTGCACGAATTTCTACGATAACGTTCTTGTCATCATTAGGGTCCTTTGGCAATAATAATATCTTTAATTCATTTTCCAGCTGTTCAATGCGCTTTCTGGCATCACTTAGCTCTTCCTTCAGCATGTCGCGCATATCCTCGTCATCTTCCACTTCCAGCATGGCAAGTGAATCTGCAACGTCCTGCTTGCGCTTTTTGTACTCCTTATATGCGTCCACAATAGGAGTTAAATCGCTCTGCTCCTTCATCAGCGCTCTGAAACGCTTCTGATTCTCTGTAACATTTGGCTCATTTAATTCACCCATAATTTCTTCAAAACGAATGAGTAAATCCTCTAATTTATCAAACATCTAGACTTCCTCCTCATAAAATCCATAAACTACCCTGTCAAGCTCTGCATAATCCTTTTGCACCATTACTCCTGTAAAACCGGCCTCTTTCATTAATTCGGCTACAGCAGCCCCCTGATCATGTCCTATTTCAAACAAAAGTGCACCGCTCTTTTTCAAAAAGGCTCTGCCTTCTGTTACAATCTTTCTATAAAAATACAATCCATCCTCTGTGCCATCCAACGCATGGGTAGGCTCATGAAGACGTACCTCCGGCTCCAGAGTGTCAATCACCGCACTGGCAATGTAGGGTGGATTGGAAATGATTACGTCGAAACTGCGCAGAGCATCAGGCAGCATCTCGGTCTTGCTCGCTGTCACTGCATACTCCAAATCTGCTCCATCAGGCAGCTTCGTCCTCAGTTCGGCAAACAAATCACTCTCCACAAACTCTGCAGACAAACTCTTGCCGCACTGTGCTTCTACCTGTACCTTGTTCTGTCTTGCCACCTGCAACGCTTCCCCGGAAATATCCATTCCAACGCCTGTACAGCCCTCACTCATTGCTAGCAGACTTAACAAAATACAGCCGCTGCCGGTACACATATCCAAAATACGCATGCCCGGCCTTATCATACGCAAGGCTTCCTCCACCAGAACCTCTGTGTCCTGTCTGGGTATCAGCACATGCTCATTGACCTGAAATTCAAAACCCATAAAGGCCTGCTCCCCGGTAATATGCTGCAATGGGATACGCTCACTGCGCCTTGCAATGCAGGCCTTGTAAGTCATCACATCCTCACTATCAACCTCTCTGTCGCCATGAAGTAGCAAATCATGCTGAGTAGTATGGCACACAAATTCCAGCAAAAGTCTGGCGTCAATCCGGGCATCCACAATACCGGCCTCCATCAAGGCATTCATTCCGTATACATAACACTCTCTATACGTCATTCATCCGCTTCCTTCTCAAGCTTATCCTCTTCCTCTGGCTCGAAAACATCTTCGATGGCTTCTTCTATTTCCTCATCGCTGTCTTCTGCCGACTCCCTCAGCCACTCTTCCTTCACGTCGTAGCCGTAATTTTCCTTTAAGAATGCCTTCCAGTCATAAACCGCTTCCACAGCCTTGATAGCTACCTCAATCATATCTTCGGTAGGCTCCTTGGTGGTCAGTCTCTGAAGCGCCATGCCCGGCAGAGATAAAATTCTGGTGATGATATTGTCAAAACGCCCTGCCAGACGAATGAGCTCGTAAGCAATCCCTGCAATGACAGGAATAAGCAGCAAACGAAGCCCCAGTCTCATAAGCGGATTCTCTACACTGATAAAGAAAAACAGCACGCAGGAAATAGCCATTACGTAAAGCATAAAACTGGTACCGCATCTCGGATGCAGTCTCTTGGAGCGCTTGACGTCACTTACAGTAAGAAGTCTGCCCTTTTCGATACAATCGATACACTTGTGCTCCGCACCATGATACATGTACAGTCTCTTGATATCCTCCAGCTGACCGATTAACACCACATAAATAATAAAAATTGCAAAACGCATCACTGCCTCTAACACAGACAGCGCCACCTTATTGTGAATCCACAAACCCATAAGTGCTGAAATAGCATACGGCAGCACCATAAAAAGGCCTACTGCAAAAATCACTGCAAATACCATGGTAATGGTCAGAATAATGTCATTGGCCTTTTCTCCAAAATGCTTCTTTAAAAACTTGTCCAGCCTACTAGGTTCTTCATCCTCTTCATCCAACGTCATATCTGCAGAAAAATTAAGACTTTTAATACCCAGCATCATGGAATCAATAAAATTAACCACGCCCCTGACAAATGGCAGCCTGGTAAACCAGTTCTTTGGTAATCCATTTCGATACTCCACTACCTGCAAATCAATAGTACCGTCAGACTTTCGCACGGCAACTGCACACTTGTCGCCATTTCGCATCATAATACCTTCTAATACTGCCTGACCTCCGATACCGGAATAGCATTGCTTTTTCTTGGACATATATGCCTCCTTGTAATATGTTAAAAAAGGTTGAGATATAACACCTCAACCTTTAATGTCTTATTGAACACCGTATTTCTTGTTGAATTTATCAATACGTCCACGAGCCTGAGCTGCTTTCTGCTGACCTGTGTAGAATGAATGGCACTTAGAGCAAACTGCTACGTGAATTTCCTTTTTGGTGGAACCTGTTACAAATGTGTTACCACAGTTGCAAGTAACAGTTGCCTGATAATAATTAGGATGTATTCCTTCTTTCATTGTACAATCACCTTTCTATATCTAATAACGTTATTTGTTCTCATCCGCACCGTCTACATAGACAGCTATATTATAATAACATTATTCTGACTATATTTCAAGTCTTTTTTTAGAAAAATAAGAAGAATTTTTGCTAAAATTTTACTCCGGCAGCTTCAAATCATTCTCTTTAATCCAGCCTATTTTGCGGAAAAGCAATCCAAACAAGGTACAAAGCACTGCCGGCAGTACAAAGCAGACCAAAATCATGCCTGCCCAGTCAAAGCCGGTGATGGCTGCCTTGGTACCATTGGCCACATCCTGCACCCAGCCGGTATATAGGCCAATCTGCCCTACAAAGCCACAGGTACCCATACCGGAAGAAATAGCCGCACCATTCATTTCCATGCCGAAAATGCAGGTTGCAATCGGTCCCGTAATGGCAGAGGTCAGAATGGCCGGAAGCCAAATACGCGGATTACGCACGATATTCGGCATCTGAAGCATGCTGGTACCAATTCCCTGGGAAACCAGGCCACCCATTTTGTTTTCCTTAAAACTCATAAAAGCAAAACCTATCATCTGTGCGCAACATCCTGCCACGGCTGCCCCACCTGCCAGACCGGTCAGTCCTAAGGCATGACAAATAGCCGCACTGCTGATTGGAAGGGTCAGGGCAATACCAATGACCACAGACACAATAATACCCATAAAGAACGGCTGCAGCTCCGTTGCCCACATAATCAGCTTGCCTACACTACTTGCCGCCGTACCGATACCCGGTGCCCACCACATAGACAAAAGCACACCCACACAAATGGTTACAAAAGGTGTAACCAGAATATCAATTTTGGTTTCTTTAGAAACCAGCTTGCCGCACTCTGCAGCAATAATCGCTATAATCAACACTGCCAGTGGTCCGCCTGCGCCTCCCAAAGCATCTGCCGCACTGCCTACCGTCAAAAGACTAAACAATACTAACTGCGGAGCCTGCAAGGCATAACCGATAGACACTGCCATAGCAGGACCATCCACCGCCTTGGCAAAGTTGCCAATCTCCTCCAAAACGGGGATATGAAACTGCTGTCCCAGAGTAGCAATAATTGTACCGATAAGCAAAGAAGCAAATAAGCCCTGTGCCATAGCCCCCATAGCATCAATGCCATATCTCTTGGCAGATACAATTACATTTTTCTTTACACAAAAGGAACTAACCTTCTTCCAAATACGAATTAATACGTTCTTCATCATGTACTCCTCTTCTTGTGTAAGGCAGATCAATTAAAAAAGTCTCTGTTTACGCACAATTTGCACAAAATCCGCATTATTTTTGGTACGCGCAAATAAATCCAGTATTCTGTCCACGGCCTCATCCGGCTTCATACCGTTTAAGCCACGACGCATCATGTTTACCGCCTCGATTTCCTCACGGCTTAAAAGCAAATCTTCTCTTCTGGTTCCGGACTTTGGAATGTCGATAGCCGGGAAAATACGCTTTTCGGAAAGCTTACGGTCCAAAATCATTTCCATGTTGCCGGTGCCTTTAAATTCCTCGTAAACTACATCATCCATCTTGGATCCGGTATCAACTAAAGCAGTGGCAAGAATGGTCAGGCTGCCGCCCTCACGCATATTTCTGGCCGCACCAAAGAAACGCTTTGGCATGTGTAAGGAAGCCGGGTCCAGACCACCGGAAAGAGTACGTCCGCTTGGCGATACCGTCAGATTGTATGCTCTGGTCAAGCGGGTAATGCTGTCTAACAAAATACAAACATCCTTCTTGTGCTCTACCAGTCTCTTAGCACGCTCTATGGTCATCTCTGCCACACGCTTATGATGCTCCGGCAGCTCATCAAAGGTAGAATGAATAACCTCCACCTTATCACCACGAATAGCCTCCTTAATATCAGTAACTTCCTCCGGTCTTTCATCAATTAATAAAATAATCAAATGTACATCTGGATGATTACGCTGAATGGACTGTGCCACCTCTTTCAGCAACGTAGTCTTACCTGCTTTTGGCGGGGAAACAATCATACCACGCTGTCCCTTACCAACAGGGCTAAGTAAATCCATAACTCGCATAGCTACACTACAGCCCGGACGCTCCATCACCATACGCTTATCCGGAAAGATTGGTGTCATATCCTCAAAATTAAAACGACGGGCATTTACCTCGGCATCCATACCATTTACGGTTTTGATATATAACAGAGCACTAAACTTCTCCTTCTCTGTCTTAATACGGGTGTTACCGCATACAATATCACCGGTCTTTAAATTAAATCGGCGTATCTGGCTTGGAGATACATACACATCCTGGTCACCCGGCATATAGTTGTCGCTGCGGATAAAACCAAAGCCATCCCCCAGCACCTCCAAAATACCATTAGCCTCCATACCACTATCCAACTCAGATGGTATGCTGTTATGGTCCTTTTGCTCCTGTACAGTTCTTGGTTCTGGCTGTGTTCTGACTACTGCAACTCTTTCATCTGAAATCGCCCTTGGTTGTGCAGTTCTTGCCTCTGCCTGTACCTTGGCAGACGCAATCCTTTCGTCCAATGTAGGCTTACGCTCAGCTGCCACCTTCTCTTCTGCGGCCTTCTTCTCCTGCTCGTCCAATGCCAGCATAGCTTCAATCACCTCGCTCTTCTTCATGGTGGAAACACCCTTCATACCACGATGCTTGGCAATTTCCTTTAAATCTACAAGACCTAAAGACTCATATTTTTCTCTCATACAACTTCCTTTCTATCTAAAATTCGTATTACAAAATAACGGGAAAAAGCAGAATGATGTATCCTGCTTCAGAATATATTTTGATTATACACAATAATTATTTATTTGTCACTAAGAAATCACTTTGTTTTTGGGAAATTTTTCTACATTTTTTGAGAATATATTCTATTTTTTCTTTCTACTTGTCACTTGCCATTCTCCCCAAAATAGTCTACAATGAAGTTACAGCAAATAAGGATTACTAAGAGAGGCCTTTCCCAAATGCCTCCTCTAAAAATATTACATGACAAACAGACAAACATGGCTGGACAAGCCTTATTACTCACTAAATGCATATTTTAAAGAAACTTATGGGGAAAAATGCTACAAAATTGCTTTAGACGGCGGTTTTAGCTGCCCAAACAGGGATGGTACCCTTGGCGTAGGTGGCTGTATTTTCTGTTCGGGAGCCGGAAGTGGGGATTTTGCTACCGCTGTGGCCGTTCACACTTCTATGAAGGAGCAGATACAGGCAGCACGCTCCCTTATGGGCTCCAAAAAGGTCGGCACGAAGTTTGTAGCCTATTTTCAGGCCTTTACCAACACCTACGGTCCTGTAGAAAAGCTGCGCAGACTCTATACAGAAGCACTGGAGGAGCCTGAAATCATCGGCATTTCCATTGCCACCAGGCCGGATTGCCTGGGTACAGAAGTACTTAGCCTTTTAAAGGAGCTACGGCAAGCATATCCGGATAAGTTTATCTGGGTTGAGCTGGGACTGCAGACCATGCACGAAGTTACTGCCCGATATATCCGCAGAGGCTATGAGCTTCCTGTATTTACAGAGGCTGCCACCGCCCTGCACAGACAGCAGATACCTTTTATTATACATGTCATATTGGGACTGCCCGGGGAAACTACCGATATGGTGCTTCAGACCATTGATTATGTAAATACTTTAAAACCTTTTGGTGTGAAGCTGCAGTTATTGCATATACTAAAGCATACCGATCTGGCTCTGGATTACGAAACCGGTAGATGTAAATCGATGACCAAGGAAGCCTATCTGGAGCTTTTAAGCTCCTGCATTGCACGCCTAAGCCCTGACATCGTACTGCACCGTGTAACAGGAGACGGGCCAAAGAACCTGCTTATAGCCCCTTTATGGAGCTTGGATAAGCGTGGCGTGCTCAACCATTTACATCAATATTTGAAAGACCATCAAATTTATCAAGGAAGGGATTATTATGACTCAAGAACCATTAACATTATATAAATTAATTATCCTATACATGCTGGAGAAGGTGGACTTTCCTCTGACCACAGCCCAAATCAGTGAATTTATTTTAGAGCAGGGCTATACCAACTTTTTAACTCTGCAGCAGGCTCTCAGTGAACTTACGGAGGCCGGTCTTATCAGCTCTCAGACTATCAGAAACCGCACCCGTCTGACCAATACCAAGGAAGGCAGCGAGACCTTGCAGTTTTTTGGCAATCGTATCAGTGACGCTATCCGTACAGATATTGCCAAGTATTTTTCTGAAAAAGAAATTGAACTGCGCAGCGAGGTAAACGTCAGTGCGGACTATTACAAATCTACCAGCGGCGAATTTGAGGTACGCATGGTTGCCCGGGACAAGGATACCCTTTTAGTGGATTTGACCCTGTCTGTTCCGGACAGGGCAATGGCACAGCAAATGTGTGACAATTGGGACAGGAAAAATCAGGAAATATATCAACATTTAATGGAGCAGCTTTTATAGGCTGCTCCGCTCTTTATCCCAGCAATATCCCCGACAAATGACGGATAAGCGCGTCCATTTGCAGAGACACCCATTTATCCCTATGATACAGAAGTTGCTTCCAAAGCTCTACATCCATATCCTTTACAGGAAGCCTTACAAGTCTTCCTGCCTTCACACTGTCCTCCGTTACGTAATCCGGCAAAAAGGATATTCCCATATTCTCTTCCACTAACTTACAAATACTATCTGCACTGCCAATTTCCAAAACCGGCTGAATTTCCATGGAATGACGTGCCAAATACTCGTCCAAAAGTCTTCTGTAGCTCATGCCCTTTTCTGTCAACAAAAATGGCTGCGTCATTAATTCATGAATATCCACAGTACCTTGTTCACACAGAGGATTTGACGCAGATGAGACAAAGTGCACGCCTATTTTCTCTTCATTTGATATAATATATGTAGTGTTATAAATATGATTATCCAAGGTACAAACAAGGTCTACTTCATTATGGTCCAGAAGCCGAAACAGTTCATCCGTACCTGCCGTAGTCACCTTTAAAAATACTTTGGGATATAACGCCCTGAACCTGACAAATTCCTTGATAATTAAAGGTGTGCACAAGGAATCTGCCATTGCCAGACGTATCACTCCACCGGGCTCATACTGCTTGTTTGCCCCCTGCACCATTTCCTGTGACAAATGACAAATACGCTGGGCATAGGAAAGTGCCTCTCTGCCACCCTCTGTCAGGCTTACCGTATGGCCTATCCTGTCAAACAATTGTACCCCCAGCTCACTCTCTAATTGCTTTATTTGCAAGGAAACAGTGGGCTGTGCATAGCCCAGCTTTTCTGCGGCTCTGGTAAAGCTTCCCACCTCTGCAATCTGAATAAAGGTATTTAACGCTCTGAAATCCATCTTCTTTCTCCATCACTATTTTAAATGCTCGTTATAAAATCTATCAATTTTACAAATGTATACTTATATTATATACTTATAGAAAATAATTACAAGAGGTATTTACAAATGAGTATTATTTCAGCTGTTTACAATTTCCTTTGGGGTGATTTATTTTCCATCCCACTGCCGGGAGGTGCCTCCATTGGTATTTCTCTCCTAGTTCTGCTTTTAATTCCTGCGGGTATCTATTTTACCATCCGCACCAAGTTCCTTCCTATTCGTTGTTTTCCGGAAATGCTTCGCATCTCTGTAGAAAAAAAGTCATCCGAGAAATCAGACGCTATTTCCGGCCTTCAGGCACTGATTGTGTCCACAGCATGTCGTGTAGGAATGGGCAATATCGTTGGTGTTGTAGCTGCCGTTTCTGCCGGTGGTCCCGGAGCCGTATTCTGGATGTGGGTGACTGCCCTGATTGGCTCTTCCACAGCCTATATTGAAGCAACCCTTGCACAGTTACATAAAGAAAAGGACCCTCTTTACGGCGGATACCGTGGTGGTCCTGCATATTATATTCATAACTTCTTTACAAAGGGTAAAGCCAAGCGCTACAGTATACTGGCAGTATTATTTGCGCTGTCCGGACTGCTTTGCTGGTGCGGTGTAAGTCAGGTTATCAGTAATTCTGTATCCTCCGCTTTAAAAAATGCCTTTCACATTCCACCACTTTACTCCACGATTATTCTTGTGGCTGTGGCAGCGATTATTGTACTTAGAAAAAACACTACCGTTAAAGTACTTGATATTGTAGTTCCAATTATGGCAGCCTTTTACTTTATCATTGCCCTGTTTGTTATCTTTACCAATCTGGAATTACTTCCGGATGTATTTGGCCGCATTTTTGCAGAAGCCTTTGGTCTCAGACAGGTAGCTGCCGGTGGATTTGGTGCTGCATTAATGAATGGTGTTAAGCGTGGTCTTTTCTCCAACGAGGCCGGAAGCGGTTCCGCGCCATGTGCCGCCGCTGCTGCTGAGGTAAGTCATCCTGCCAAGTCCGGTTTGTTACAGGCCTTCGGCGTATTTATTGATACTATCGTTATCTGCAGCTGTACAGCTATGATTATGCTGCTCACACCTACAGGATTGTTAAATGGTCTGGAAGGCATGGATTTGTTACAGGCAGCCATGAATCATCACTTTGGCTATGCAGGCGTTGTATTTATTGCCATTACCCTGTGGTTGTTCTGTTTCTCCACCTTCCTCGGCATTTTGTATTATGCACGCTCCAATGTAGCGTACTTGTTCGGTGATAACTGGAAATCTCAGACAGCATACAAGGTGCTTGCACTGGTGATGCTTTTTATCGGCGGACTTGCGGCCTACGAGTTTGTTTGGGAATTGGGTGATATCGGCGTAGGTCTGATGACGGTATTTAATATGATTGCTATCCTTCCTATGTCCGGGCAGGCAGTGAAGTCCTTAAATGAATACATAAAATCACGAAAATTAAATAAATAAAGTGAAGAGGACGGCCGCAATGACTGTCCTCTTATTTTGTAAAAATATGTACGAACTAGCTTAAATATGCTGCACCGATAATGCCGGCATCGTTTTTGAGCTTGGAAGTTACAATCCGTGCGATTTCTCCAATGGTACTTGCGTAGCACATAGCATCTACCTTTTTCTGCAGGGCATCCGTCAGGTACTCCTCCTGTGCAGACACACCACCACCCAGGATAATTACCTCCGGTCTGAAAACATTAATAAAATTGGTAATGCCGATGCTCAAATCTTCCTCGTAATTGTCTACAACCATCTTTGCCGCTTCGTCACCACGTTTCTCAGCTTCAAAAATAATACGTCCGTCAATCTTATCCACCTGGTGCTCACTCAACTCATTCATTAAAGACTCCGGATGCTTTAAGGCTGCCTCTCTTGCCTGCTCCATTAATGCAGTAGCAGAGGCGTAGGTCTCAAGACAACCCTTCTGACCACAAGTACACTGCTTTCCATCTCGTTTGATAACTGTATGACCCAGCTCACAGCCGCCACGAAGAGGCCCCGCAAAAATCTTTCCGTTAATAATTACACCGCCGCCAACACCGGTTCCCAGTGTCAGAAGTATTGCATTTTCTTTACCCTGAGCCGCACCGGCAATAACCTCACCAAGTGCTGCCGCGTCTGCATCATTTGCCAGATACATCGGCACTGTCAGCTTTTCACGAAGAATGTCCAGCATAGGCACGTTTTCCCACGCAATATTATTGGAATAAAGCACCATACCGGTTCTGCCATCTACCAGACCCGGACATGCAATACCGATACTTTCACACTGCTCTACACTAAGAGCATTTTCCGCTAAAAGTGCCAACACTGCATCTGCAATATTATGTACTACCTCTTCCGGTGATAATATATCTGATTGTGTAGGAATTACCTTTTTTGCCACAATCTGCTTACTATCATCAACCATACCTATTTTGATGGACATGCCACCAATATCAATACCAATTCTCATTTGAATTACCTGCTCTTTCTATTTTTTAGAGCGATCTTTATCAGACCGCTTTATCTTTCTTATTTATCCTTTCACATTAGGCAAATGAAGGCTGCTGATTCGTACCTCGTATCTTGCAGTAAGCACCGCCTGAATGCTTTCACACATGTCTGCAATTTCCTCACGAAGCTCCATATTGTCTACGTCCTTCTCCATTTGAATAAGCATTTTTTTTAGCTCCATTGCCGCTTTAAAAGACAGAATAAAATCCCAAGCTAAAAATATCGTCAATGCACTGACTAAAACCGTAATCACAGCTGCCGGCACGCGAAATACCAAAGCCTCAATAGGTCCATGCAGTACCCTGGTCATAAGCAACGTAAAAAATCCCCATGCAATACTGGACGTCAGGCAGATATGCCCCATGAAATTACATCTCTGATTAGAGTAATCCCAGTATTTTATTTTGTAAAACCACTCCATGCTTAAGCCCGTAAAAAACTCCAAAAGAGTAGCTGCAATCAAGCCAACTAAATAAGTCAGAAATACATTATCCTGAAAAATCCGCCCAACTACCAGCATCAGAATAGCCCCACTTCCATACAGGGGAAGGAATGGTGCACGCATAAATCCACGATTAACCCAGTGTCCCTTTCTTACGGACACATAGGTGGATTCAAAGCCCCAGCCTAAAAAACAATAAATGTAGAAAAATAAAAGCCATTCTCCTATGGAATAAGTATACATCTGCAAACCTCTGAATATTGGAATGGGCTTGCCTATGCACGACTGCCTGATAACGGCAACTTCTACCTATAAATACGAACCTTCACGCGCTGCTTGCCCTTTTTGGTAGTATATCCAATTCCGTCGTAAATAAACTTTCCAAAGCCACGGACATTGACTATTTCACCGGGTTTGCAGCTACGGCTGTTGTTTTCGGTCAGCCTGCCGTTCACAAATACTCTCTTGTCTCTAAACAGCGTAATACTCTGACTGCGGGACAAATGATATATCTGCGCTACCAGACCATCCAGTCTCTCACTGGCCACCAGATGCTCCTCTTCCACCGGAGGCTTTTCTTCATATTCACTAAGCTCTGACGCCACACTGCAGGAAATATGCGTATGCTTTACCTGCGTAAGCTCTCCACAGATAAACTCTGCAATAGAAGCCTGGCAGAACAAAAATCCCTGTCTGTCTCCTACTAAGATATCCCCCAGTAAATCTCTGCTGATACCCAGATTCATGAGTGCTCCTAAAAAATCTCTGTGGGAAAATTCATCTGAAAACTTTTGCAAAAGAGGCTTCATGTGAATTAACACAATTGGAAAGGACTCCTCGTAGCCAAGCTCCTCCACCTTTCCGAAACGAATCATCACACGCTCCGCATGCTCATGGCCTCCGAATATGGTATAACCGGCATACCGAAGCTCTTCTTCCATTTCACCAAAAATAGTTTGCTCCATCAGCCCCAACATAGGCGTAAAGGTAAACATATTTTGCTCGTAAGAGCGCCTTGCCAGTTCCTTCAATCGGCTTTTAAATTGTGCAATTTCTTTTTCCGTGGTAGCTGCCATACCTAAACCGCCTTTTTGAAAATATCATGCTGATACAGCTTGTCCTGTACAATGGTCTGACTGGAATACAGGCTGTAATAACCACTGCATACATAGCTGATTGCACAGACAATGGCAAACAATACAATATCCCCTGTACCAAACATTTCAACCCCCAGAAAGATAGAGGCTATAGGGGCATTCACCACACCACAAAACAGGGCAATCATGGAAACTGCCGCTGCCAAACCACTAGGCAACCCCAAAACCGGTCCGATTACGCAGCCAAAGGTAGCACCGATAAACAGAGTGGGGACTATTTCACCGCCCTTAAAGCCGGAACCAATGGTAATAGCCGTAAAAAGCATCTTTAAAATACATGCATACCACACTACCTGACCGACAAAGCTCTGTTCAATTATATGGGTACCTGCACCATTATAATCTCTGCTGCCAATCAGTAAGGTCAATGCTACAATCACACATCCACCAACAAATACTTTTATGTACGGATTAGGCATCCATTTAGCCAGTAAATGAGCTGTTTTGTGCATCAAAACACAAAAAACAATGCCCAGTATACCACATAAAATGCCTAAAATAATAATTTTAAAAATAAGCTCCGGATGGATAGGTGTATTGAGTGCCACCGCATAAAGGGTCTCCTCAGAGCCCATCAGACCGGCCATATACTTGGCAACCACTGCTGCCACAATACAAGGTACCAATGCCGCATACTGGATAGCCCCAACTACCACCACCTCCATACTAAATACTGCGGCTGCCACCGGTGTGCCAAACATGGCAGAAAATACTGCGGCCATACCGCATAAAATGGTTACACGCTGGTCTGCTTTGTTCAGTTTTGTTGCTTTGCCTAAAGTAGAACCCAGACTGCCGCCCACCTGTAACGCAGCCCCTTCTCGCCCCGCAGAGCCTCCGGTCAAATGAGTCAGCACTGTAGCCATAAAAATCAGCGAAAGCATCCTTAACGGAACTTTTTCCTCTGTCTGCGTACTTGATAGCACCAGATTGGTGCCCGGGTCCTTTTCAAAACCTGCCTTACGATAAGTAAACACTATCAAAAGACCAGCAAAAGGCAGTAAATATAAAAGCCATGGGAATTCTCCACGAAAATGTGTCACCTCATCAATACAATGATGAAACACACTGCCAATGATACCACCCACCACACCTAAAATAATTGCTATCGCAATCCAACGAAAAAAATATAAATAATATTTACCCGTTTTTTTTAATTGCCTCTTAAGTAACATATCTCTCACCGCTTTTATACAAAGCTTATAACCTCTTCCTTCGGAGCTTTGGTCTTTACTACAGATGTTGCCTTTAATACAGGCCCTTCTCCCTTGTAGTCCTCCCAATATCGCTGCTCTACCACAGCAGTTACCTCTACCCAGTCCTTCTCTGCAAAGGCACTGGCACCGCTGTACTGACAGGCAAATCCAAGGAAGGCCATATCGTCCGCACAACAGGTCATAGCCAGCCTGCCCGGCACAAAATAATCCTTCGGGAAATGCTCCGGTCTGGCTACCGTAGCTATAAATTTAAAGGTCTTGCCCACATAACGATCGATGTGGTCCAGTGCATCCAGAAACCAGATACCATAGGCCATATCATCCAGCTCAATAACGTCTGCATTTAAATCGAACGGTAAATCCTCTTCAAACAAAGAATTCATTTCCCCTTGTGAGTCTTCAAAAACAATTTCAGCCTGCTGATTAACAGCCTTTACATTACGTTTAAAACTACTCAGCTGCTCTTCCAAGCCGTCACAGCGATTAAAAATAATTAATTCAGACTTACGCAACATTTCAGCTAACAGGGAGCGCATATTGGCATAGTACATCTGAAAGGTACTGCCATCAATAGTCGTAATCTGCTGCTCAATTTTCCAATGCCATGGAAGCTTGATTTCCTTGTAATTCCACATGCCGTTCCATTCAATAATAATACGACCCGGCTTGTGCTTTTTCTCCAGCTCCATCAATCTGGCAGGAGTAAAATCCTCCTGCTCCTCAATAAATTCGTAGACTGTACGTGCTTTCTTTAGTACCTTTTCATCATACTCTACTTCGCCCTCTTCACACACAATTAAAAGTGTCGTCTCTCTGGACTGAAAATAAGGCTGAGCAATGGTATAACTGATAAATTCACTTTTACCGCTTTCTAAAAAGCCATTAATCATATATACTGCTTTCATATTGCTCCTTATTTTGCAAATAATTTTGATAAATTCTCTTCCTTTAAATTGGAACCGATAACACACAGCTTACCTGTAACATCTGGCTTGCCTGCTCTCACATCCGCCTCACCCGGAACATAATCAAAATAAATCCATGTGCCATCTGCAGCCGGTACCATACCCTTAGCACGTAAAATCATGCCATACGCATCCTGCTCCTCCAGCGCCTCTAAAATACCCTGGATTTCCTGCATGGTGTACTGAACCGGAGTCTCCATGCCCCAGCTGGTAAACACTTCATCTGCATGATGATGACCATGCTCATGATGACCGCCACAGCCGCATGTACAACCCTCGCCATGCTCATGATGGTGCTCGTGATGATGTCCATGGCCATGTCCGCAGCACTCGTGACCGTCCTCATGGTCGTGGTCGTGGTGATGACCATGACCGTGACTGCAGCATTCGTGACCGTCTTCATGGTCATGGTGGTGACCATGACCGTGTCCACAACATTCGTGACCATCTTCATGATCGTGGTGGTGACCGTGATGGCCACAGCAACACTCATGCTCCTCATGGTCGTGATGATGGTGGTGATGATGCTCGTGCTCTTCCTCCATCTCCTCTAACATAGCAGCCAGTAAATCATTCTCCTGCTCCATAGTTGCTAAAATATCAGCTCCGGAAATCTGGTCCCATGGTGTGGTAATAATGGTTGCATGTGCATTATGCTCACGAATTAACGCCACTGCCTTTTCCAGCTTTTCCTGTGTAAGCTTGTCTGTCCTACTGAGTACGATGGTGTCTGCATGCTCTATCTGGTTAATAAAGAATTCACCGAAATTTTTGATATACATCCTGCACTTCGTAGCATCTACCACTGCAACCTTGCTGTTTAACACAGCATCCACCTCAGTATCAACCTCTAATACAGCCTTCTCTACGTCAGAAAGCTTGCCTACACCACTTGGTTCAATAATAACACGCTCCGGCTTGTAAGTATCCAGTACTTCCTTTAAGGAAGCACCAAAGTCACCAACTAAAGAACAACAAATACATCCACTGTTCATTTCCTTAATCTCGATACCGGCATCCTTTAAGAAACCTCCATCAATACCGATTTCACCAAATTCGTTCTAGATTAAAACCACCTTAGTATCTGACAAAGCTTCCTGTAAAAGCTTTTTGATTAAAGTCGTCTTGCCGGCACCCAAAAAACCGGACATAATATCTATTTTGGTCATTTGTCAAAACCTCCCAATATATTTATTTTCTACTTTTACGTTCAAACTATTCCACTTGCCTTTTTCTCTAATGGCAAAAAACCCACTTTCCAGTGGGTTAAAATGATAAAGCAGCCTATAAGCCGGGTTCTGTACATATTGCTATGTGATAATCATCTATCTAGGCCTGCCGTTACCGACAGGCTCAAGCGATCTACCTGAAAACAGGTCGGGCCAACCTATCGTTCTCTGCTTGATCTTGCTTCGGATGGGGTTTACACGGCTCTTACCGTTACCGGCAAGACGGTGGTCTCTTACACCACCATTCCACCCTTACCAGGAAAACCTGGCGGTTTCTTTTCTGTTGCACTAGCCTGGGAGTCACCTCCACCGGACGTTATCCGGCATCCTGCCCTATGAAGCCCGGACTTTCCTCACCCACCTAAGTGGCCGCGATTATCCGAACTGCTTTACCCATGTGGTATCATAGCACATTTCAGCAAACTCGTCAAATAAAATCAACCATAAATCGGCTCAAAGTCCTCGGGGCCATGTCCACACAACGGGCAGGCGAAATCTGCCGGCAGCTCACTTCCTTCATATACATACTTGCAGATTTTGCAGCGCCAGCCCACAACCTTACGGTTCTCGTGTTTTTTCTCCGGCTTTGGCTTTACGTCGTTCTGGTAATCTGCGTAGGTCAGCGGTGCGTTATCATTTAATACCTTTGCGTCCACCACTTCCGCAATAAACAGGGTATGGCTACCAAGGTCTTCACTGCTTACTACCTTGCCGCTGATGACAGCACAGGTCTGCCAGCCCATGTAAGGCACGCCATTGATATCCGTTGGCAACACCAATCCACCCATCTTGTCCACATCCCTTCCTGACTGATATCCAAAATACTTAATAGACTCAAAGGTAACTGTCTTGTCCAGAATACTAAGTGCGAACACGCCGCTTTCCTTAATTAAATCGCAGGTGTAATTGGTATTTAACACAGAAATAGCCACCCTGACAGGATTGCTTGCCACTTGCATGCAGGTATTGGTAATACAGCCGTTTACCTTATCCCCCGCCTTCGTTGATAACATAAAAACACCATAGCTTAAATTATATAACGCTTTATTATCCATCTTCGTCCTCCTGGAATTATATTATAACTTATACTTTTTTGGTAAAACGCTTCACACAGGGGATATCTCATCCTCCATCCCCAGCTTTACCACAGTCATGTCATGATGCATAGCCTGAAGAAGCTTACCAAAAACATCCTCCGTGCGTAGCTTCAGACTGGAGGTATTTACGCATGGATGACACCCCAGATACTCACCTTTTAACACATCCTCATCCACCAACAGACGCACCCTGTTACCTGTATCGTTCATCAGCCCCATCACACTGGCAGCACCCGGTGTAATATCCAGAAACTCCTCCATAAACTCCGGCTCCCCGAAAGAAAGTCTGGCAGAGCCAATCTGATGGGACAGTTCCTTGGTTTTAAAAACCTTGTCCCCCGGAATCATCAACAAATAAAAGTCCGTTTTCTGCCTATTGCAAAGAAATAAATTCTTACAAATCGTAGCACCTAAGGCCTTGTCAATTTGCTGACACACCTCCATGGTAAAGGCCGGTTCATGGTCAATCCGATAATACTCCACATCCATACTGTCCAAAAAGTCATATACCCTGATTTCCTTTGCTTCACGCCCCCACTCCCGGGGCGGCCTTCCCTTTAAAAGCTCCATATCCTTCTCCCATCAAAGATTTAAAATGTATACTAATACTTTACTATTTTTTGCCACAAATAGCAAGCCCCATGTCTTTTTGTATTTGACAATATTTTTAATGCGACCTTTGACATTGCCCTCACCAAAGGCAAGAGGTGCCCCCGGAAAAAGCTTCTTTCCGAAGGACCAGCTTAATAACACTGTGGCATAGTCCTGCTTGTGTGCCATGCCCAATCCAAGAACCGTTTCCTCGTCACAAGCCATTTCCATATCCTTCCCAAAGAAATAAAAGGCAACCCAAGCCAAAGGGTTAAACCAGTGCATGCAGGTAATTGTAAACGACACCATCTTTTTCCAAGGGTCTCTACGTCGAATGTGGGTCCTCTCATGAGCTATTACATATTCCAGACTCTCCATCGGCATATTGGAAGGCAAATAAATTCGTGGCTTCCACAAGCCCAATACAAAAGGAACTGCAATATCATCTGCCAGGTAAATATTTTCCGAAAGATTTACACAACAAATCAGCTTCCTATGTAATTTCAGGTGGGCATCTGCACTGTAAATCAACAAACCTATAATTCCCACCAGCCAGACAATCCAGCCAATGGTTAATAGCATTCGCACAACATCTGCTTTAGACACATAACCGGCGGAAATATTCGTTGTATTTCGAGCCAGTTCTTCTAAAACATTGCCAAAAGCAGTGTTACCAATCTCTGTGTGTGCAAAGTTTGCATTGCCTGCCGCTGTGATTCCCTCTATACCATCCTGTACTTTACCGGCTACACCTGCAGCCTGCCCTCCAGGCTGTCGCCAAAAGCCAAATGCACCCTCTAACTTCCATGGGCAGACCATGCACAAATAAGGCAGCATCCATAATATATTCATGTATTTTTTCGGTACGCCAACCTTTGCAAATATTATTCTGACCAATAATACCACACAAATTACAACACATGCCTGCAAACTCATAATACCAAGCTGTAAAATAAAATGTTCCATAACGTCCTCCCTCTGATGTCCTTGTTCCCACCTTGCTTTATCATTAGTTCCTAATTTGTAATCTTAACGACTATTTCCAATAATCTTCTTAAGTTCCTGTATTTCCTCCTCACTAAGCCGCCGTTCGGACGTAAATGCCGCCACAAAGCCCGGAAGAGACCCTTGAAAGGTTTCCTCCACAAATCTGGTAGTCTGCTTAGACAAAAACTCCTGCTTAGAGACCAGACTGGTTACAATACCACCCTCATTCTGAAACAATCCCCTGTCACATATACGCTTCAAAATCGTATATGTGGTAGACTTCTTCCATTTCAGAGCCTGCTCACTAAGACGTGCCAGCTCACCTGACGCCAGAGGCTCATTCTCCCAAATAAGCTCTGCAAACTTCATTTCGATTTCACCTAATTTATACTCTGCCATAATATTGTACTCCTTTATTCTACTACAAGTAGACCTTTAATTCTATTCTACTACGAGTAGAATTACTTGTCAAGTAAATACGGGAAATTTTTATAGAAAAATCTGTTAGAAAAAAAAGAAAATTTCAAAAAATTACTTGCAAAGAATTAGATTATATGATAAAGTGTAATAGTTGTTAGCGATAACAATCTGCAGGAATGGCGGAATTGGCAGACGCGCACGGTTCAGGTCCGTGTGATAGCAATATCATGAGGGTTCAAGTCCCTTTTCCTGCATGGTTAAGGTCCCTATTTAAGGGACCTTTTTATTTTGTGTTGCATATCATGTTGCATTATTTACGCCATTTTCAGCAAGCCTGCCTTCAACAGATTAAGCATCCGAATGTTCTGTGCTGCAGTGCCAAGATAGCCGGCAATATGATTAGCCTTGGCAATTTGTGCACGATGTGAAAAGCTGCCATCCACTCCAATGGAATTCAGTGCCACTACAATGCTTACATATTTTTTATTGCATGCCGGATAATATACGGCAGACACCTCTTTTTCTGTTGCTTCGCATGTTTCCAACTCCAAATGCTCTATCAGGAAATTCACAACACCCTCTGCTGTTTTTTGCGCATGCTCCTTAGACAAAATGATGGGCACATCTGCCTGACTGTCCATAAAACCATTTTCCACCAGAAACGCCGGCATTTTAGTAGAATTAATCACTTCCAGATGTTTTCCGTTAGCTATCGGAGTGGCACGATTGCCCCTTAGCCCGGTTTGCGTCACAATTGACTGATACAACTTGGTTGCTACAGCCTGACAATCATCTGCCGGATAATAAAATACTACTGTGCCACCGCCTACTCCCCCATTAATACCTGCATTATGATGCATAGACAAATAAATATCCGCTTTTGCGCTATTGGCACTTTTCACACGCACACTTCTCTTAATATCCTTGGCACCGGTAGTGTCGTCCACTCTAAGTACTCTACATTTATACTTTTTCAATTGCTCTTCCACCAGGTCCATGATGCGGTCATTTAAAAACCACTCTCTGGTCTGATTCACATCCAGTGCCTTCATACAACGTTTGCCAGCAGTGTAATATCCATGCCCTGCCGATAAAGCAATAACCTTAGTCTCCATTTTCCTTTTCCTCTCTTACTTCGGGAATTCCCGCAACACTCGTTAATAATGAAATGATGCCTGCCAATACTGCCGTAGAAGCCAACAGCCGCCAATCCACCTCACCTATGGTGGCTGCCGTTGTAAGGCTGGCAGCCGCAGTTTGCGCCATTGTTTTCACTGCACGCACTGCTGCTGCCTTAAACCATTCCCGCGTATTTACAGACATCTTAAATACACAATTTTTAAACATACATCCCCCTACATTCCTAATTGCTTAAACATAAAACCTACTACACAGCCTATAATAGTAGTAATAATATAGCCTGCTGCCTTACGCCACAATTCTCCGTCTCTGCCCTTCAGCTCCTCAATTTCCTCGCCTTGAGCTTCTAAACGTTCCCCCTGCTTTTGCTGCTCCTTCTGCATGGTCTCCATATTTACCGCCAGCTTCTCCACCGAAATGAGAAGCTTTTGGTTCTGCTCTGTGGCTTTTTCCAACTCCCCTATTCGATAGTTCTGCCGACGGTGCTCATCCTCCATACGCTTGGCGTATTCAGCGTGTTCCTGACGTGTTATGTAGTTGTCCATTTCACACCTCCCAAGATATGCTCATGAAATCAGCCTGTACTCTGGATTGGGGACTATTAAATTGTACTTGTATCATGTTGGACTCTCCTATGCTATACTTAAAAGTGTTATGGTTGCATAGCCGTTTCCAGAACGCTGTCCATTTGTGGTATAACCAGAGGATACACCGCCGATGTAGCCTGAGCCTCCGGAACCAGAACAGCCAGCCCACGATGTGCCGCCACCGCCATAGAGACCTCCACCTCCACCAGAGACACCAGTTTTACCGCCATAACCAAAACCACCGCCCGTAGCAGCTGATGACTGTGTGCCACCAGTGTGATTATCACTATTAACTCCTCCGCTAGTACCGCCACCAGTACCACCATTTTTAGGTTCGTCTACTTGAGTACCATCATCTTCCCATCCGAAGCGGTACGCACCACCACCGCCGCCACCAGCAACAATACATAGTCCTGATGTAGAACCATGACCAGACAGGGTGTTGTTGAATGTACCAATATGTGTAGCACCACCACCGCCACCACCTATGCTCCATGTACTTTCTCCTTGCCATGAATTAACGCCAGTAGCACCACCGTTATATCCACCTGATACAGTATGGTATCCATCACCAATTGACGAATTCATTTGAGCCAAACCGCCCTGACCTCCAACAACAATATATATAGTCTGACCTGACGATAATGACACGTTACCTTTAGAATATCCTCCTAAACCACCATATCCAGTTGCATTATGACTAGCATTACCACCTTGCGCACCCCAAACTTCCAATTGGTATGTGCCTGATATTGGTGCAGTAAAAGATTGTACACCACCAGTGTAACCAAAGTTACTAACAGTCTGCACCCACTGCGCATATGCCGTCGTACTAGCTGATAACGTAACTGTTGCCCCAACAGCCCCCAAATTCCAACCAGTAAAGGTGTAATTCGTTCTGCTAAATCCATTTGAAGCAAGTGTAAACGTAGGATTACTATAATTACCATAAGCATTCCAGTACCTTGTACCACTCTGTGTACTTACAGAACCACTTGTTGCAGAGTTGCCGTTGTAATAGAGATATATGATCTGAGAATATAAGCCATAATACGTTTGTCCACTACTTAAGCCGCTGATAGTTGCTCCATTCGCGTAGGATACACTTGCACTTGCTCCTGTTGTACCGGCGGCAGACCAACCACGCCATGACCAGCCGCTGTATGTTGCACCATTCGGCATTGTAACAGATGCATTGGCCATATTTCCATATACATTGTAATATCTGGTGCCGCTTGCGGTTTGTGTACTGTTGTAAGACTTAAAGGTACAAGTAATAGTTTGGGAATACAAACCATAAATAGTAGCATCCCCAGTCCCCAATGTATATGTTGCACCGTTTGCATAGGATACACTTGCACTTGCTCCTGTTGAAGTTCCCCAGCCACGCCAAGACCAACCGCTGTATGATGCACCACTCGGCACTGTGCAGGTCGCATTGGTTGTATTACCGGCACTGTTGTAATATGCCGTACCGGTTGCAGTCTTTGTGCTGTTATAAGATATAGCCGTTAATGTGCAGGTCTTATAATACAACCCATAAATCGTGGTATTCGCACTAATCGTAATCGTCGCCCCATTGCTATAAACCACAGCAGCATTGCCTGCAGTGCCGGTCGCCCAGCCTCTGGCAGTCCAGCCACTCTTTGCTGTTTGGGACATGGTAAAGCCTGGATTGTTGATGTTGCCGTTGTTATAATATCGTGTGCCACTCTTGCTCTTAGCCGTTGTATTGCCATCATAGTACGTTAACGCTACACCCTGAGTGAACACCGCATACAGTGTTACCGGCTCATCGCCCATCACTTCACTGCCGAGCACACTTGCGGAAGCTGTTACATCCTTTCTCCAGCCAAGAAAGGTCCAGCCGCTTTTGACCGGTACAAAGGTGGCTGGTGCCAGAATACTGGCACCCTCATCCACTTCCTCTGCATAGACAGCACCGCTGTCTACCATATAGGTTACAATATTTCCGGAGGAGTAAAGCTTCTCTTCTCCCAGATAGGCTTTCTTGACCTTCGTACTGCCACCAAAAATTTTTAACTTATTATTTCCATTAAAAGCTCCCATAGCAGCCTCCTATGTCGTAAAATAAATGGTATTGGCATCTTTTGCTGATAAAGCCTCATACTCTGCCTGCGTCATAGTTACCAGACTTAAGCCGCCTAACGCACCGGTTGCCTGATTAACCGCCTCATTTGTGCTGTTAATATCCATGGCTCCAAAAGTGTCACCTACCTGAGCATATGCGGTGGTCTCCTCCAGAGACACCGTTCCGTCTGCATTTTCAATCATATTGTATCTGCGCTTTGTGTTCACCTGCGTATCAAGAACATCGTCCTTATAATTTGTTTTTAAATTTGCCATCATTTATAACCTAATTCCTTTCTGCCCACCAAATGTAAATACCAGTCTTGGTAAGGCCTCCCTGTGTGCCTGCAATGTTGTATATAGCCTAAGTATCGCACCTTCTATGCGATTTATTTCTGAAAATAACGGTGTATTGCCATTGTCCTTGTAGCTCGTCTTTTCTCCAAGATTAAAGCCGTAAGTATTCAGATTAATTGTTTCCAGATTACTTTCAATGACATTGATTTCCCTTGCATAAATTAAACTTATATAGGTTTTCTCTTCACCCATATCCTGCAAATCAAATACCGCGAACAGGCCCTCTGCAAATGTCTTTAAAAATGTCAGATTTCCTATAATCCGGTTGTAATCCTCTGCATTGAAGTAATCTGACTCCGTCCAGTCAGTTTTGGGTTCTATCCAGCTCATCTTCACACCTCCTGTAAATCCTAAATTTTTTCATGCTTATTTCACCATCCTTAATGCTTTTCTAAGTTCCAATGAGCCGCTGAAGGTTCCGTCAAACTTCAGTGCCTGTGAGACAATTTCTACCTGTAGCTTGTCAATCATATCACTTTCCATTCTTATAATATCCCCCACTGACAGCCTTGGTTCTCCTCGGTAATTTACGTCATAAGAAATGCTGTTTGCATAATAATTTCCCAGCCATTCTGCCAAAAGCTCTGCATGCTCCCTTGTGGAAACCAGAGGGTTTTGGCAAATCTTGTTCTTACCGGCATTATAATTTCTGCCCGGAATTATCAGCTCCTTTTTCACATATACTTCGTCCTTTATCTCTTCCGGCTCTCCGTCCTCATTGTTCTCATAGGTAAATACCTTCACGATGATGCTTTTTACCCTGCCCTCAGAATACCCGTGAGGATGTTCCAGCATCATGTCCTTTGTCAATACGAAGTCTGAGAAATCACCAAATTCGATTTCGTTCACCAAAATACGATTGTGTGGCTCTGCCTTTCTAAATTCAAAGACCATTTTGTCAAAGGCTGCAAACTCATGATACAAGGTAGCCTCCTGCATTAAGTCCGTAAATGCAACCTCTTGCATCGGTACTCCATTGGCATAGGTATGCACAATAACCTCCTTTGGTGGGTTCCCATCAAACTTTATGCTCACTCCGTAATACATATAAGCAGCCGGCAGGCTTATGGAAATCCACGGATTTTCGGTAAACAAACCATTTTCATCGGAAATCTCCTGGCTAACATATGCAGTCGCCAGAAGGTTCTCATCCTCCGGCAGGAAATACATCTTTCCGTCAGTCCGCAAGAAATTCTTCGTCAGGTCAGCATAGACATATTCCGTGCCATACAAAATATTTTCCGGATGACTCCAGGGTGCTACGTCATTATAGTCCACTACCATATCGTCCGGTCCAATGACATTGGCAAAATTTGCCTTTATTACTACTCTGCCTTCCGGGTCCTGCAGCAAAATACACCTGCAGGCATTGGCCAACAGCTGCAGACATTCCTTATGGGTCGCAACAGGCATAGGATTGTGCAAAACAACATCCTTCAGGCACTCATCCAATATATATTCCTCCGGCTCCAGCCCTGCATCCTCCATAATGTCGGCTGCCTCCTCATAGGCGGTACGCTCATATATTTTATTCCCCAAGGAATACTCATCCTCCATCTGAGAAATACGGTCCACTGCATTTACTGTAAGCATCCCCTTTTCACTGTCCCAATCCGACAAAAAAAGAGTCGCATATTTCAGCCACTCCACTTTTCCGCTATCCAGTTCCAGACCAAAGGACAAGGTAACCTTTTGCATAACTTCTAAAAACTGAATAAAGGAATTATCATCATCCACATGGAACTTATTTTCCTTATCAAATATACTTAGGCTCACCTTTGCATTTGGCAGCTCCTCGCTGATAGTGGACACCCCATCATTTATGGAAGCTGACTGTATATCTGCATTGGAAAAAGTCAGGCCCACACCCATAATTACACTGTAAATCCTAAGCCTCTGCTGACCACCAACCATAGTCTGGGGCGTAATGATAATATAATCGGTGTCTCCCAAAACATCCATGGTCACAAATTTAGACACATCGTTAGTGTAAGTCAATAATTTTTCTGCCGTCTCTATGGTAAGCTCCGTAGGGTAAGCATCACCAAAATCCAGCGTCAGCCCCTTAATAGCATATACATTATCAAATGTAATTCTAAGAGAACCCAAAAGCTCCGGTGTAATGGCACAGGCTGACAGTTCCTGCAAATACGCTTCCGGCATAAAAACCATAGAGCCGTCCATTTTCAGGAAGTTCTGCTCCATAGTGGCATATATTTTAGGCAACGCTGTATTGTCAAAAATAGCATTCCTGTTGCACCAGCTGACACACTCCGTAGCCACTGCCGCATCCTTCTGGGCATCCTGATTTACCACTCCCAGTCCTACAGAAATATATGCCCGGTTTCTAATCTGTCTGGCCATGATTTCCTTATAATCCTTTGAAACACTTTTCATCAATCCCACCCACAATCTATCAAATTAAATTGACAAGTTTCAAAATTCCGGTAGAAAATACCGTCCAGAAACAGCGGCTGCCCTGTGGTATCACCCGGATACATGAAAACCGTGTGCCTCTCGTTATCATCTCCTGTAAAGGTCACAGGCACATAAAAGGGCTCCAGTGCTGCCTTCATCTCTGCCCACGTTTCGGCATCCAACCCATTCCATTGCAGGTTATTGATTTTCCACAGCTTCCTGCCTACCTTCTGGCCAACCACAGCATTATTGGCATTTCTGCCCGAATCCACCACCTGCGCATGCACAATCTGCATGCCCGGGGCCGGACATGGGAACCTTACCCCGTTAATAATCAAAAAATCTGTAGCTTTTTTCATACAAACCTCCTTGAAATAAAAACGCACCGACATATAATCTATAAAGACTATTTGCCGATGCAAAATATGTGTTTATTATGTTGTTATTATATCATGCGATTCGTTTTCAGGACAATATCATAACTATCACCACAAATACAATCACAAGTGCTATAACAATTAACTTTTTGTATGTGTAATAAGTACTAAGCTTCTCAATATTGCGCGTCCTCTCAGTTATCACCGGACATGCCATTGCAGCAAACAACAGACTGATAATGCCAACAACAATATACAACGGGTTCGGAAATGCCAAAATACAGCCTAACAGGGTAAGCAACCAGAATAATGTAATTACCCAAAGTATTACATTCTTGACAACACTTGTTGTTGCTTTTGCCACTTTCGTGATTTTCTCCTGCTGCTCCTGTCTTTCTTTTTGCCTAAACTCTTCTAAAACCTCAAGCCTTGCGCGCTCTTTTGCTTTTTCTGTACTATAAACATTTTGATAATCTTCACGTGCTTCTATAGGGCTAACATAGAATGAAGCTTCTACGTTCTGTTCATTTATTGAAGGCTTTGGCTGGGTCCAGTTGTTTTCTTCCGGCTGAATTTCCTGTAAGGTTTCAAATTCATCTGCAACTTCAGACCCCGTTTTTTCTAGTACCTCTTCCACCTTTTCCTGCTGAAATTCAGTTTCTATTTCTTCTTCATCCGTTTTCAGCCCCAATACTTTCTGCTTGATTTTCTGAAATTCAGCTTCTGTTATAACACCTTCATCAAGCAGACTCTTATATTTTTCGAGTTGTTCAAATTCATTCATCCTCTAAAACCTCCTTTAACAGCCTGCCTTTCAGTTCATCGTATTCGTCTTGTGTCAGGATGCCTTTATCCAATAATTCCTTATACTTCAACAACTGCTCTATTACCTCTTCGCTGTCAAACTCCTTCTTACTTTCCGGCTCAGCTTCTGCCACATCTTCGTTTGGAGAAGATATGGTATCCTTAAGACTATTGCTTATATTTTCAGCAATCACCTTTCCTACCGCCAAACCGGCACCAATGCCTGCTACTCCTCCATCCTGCTTCGCTACATCACGAATGGCGCGCGCTGATTGATATTGCACAAAAGACGGCATATTGCGTGAAGCCAGCCCGATCCCGGATTGCTCATCAATCAACTGCTCTACCTTTTTGGGGAGTCCTATATTTTCAACAGTAGTCTCCGTGATTTCTATGCCCAGCTCCTCTGCTTTTTGATTTACATACGGCGTAAGCATATTAGAAAGCTCCCTATAGTATACAGCCATGTCCAAAATAGACTGCTGACTTGTACCCAGACAATGTGCAATTGCTTCCTCAACAAAGGATGTTAAGTATTCAACAATTTCATCTGTCATGTTCAGACTTCTGGCCCCAAAAACCTCATTCATAAAAACAATCGGATTTTTAACTCTGAAAGAATAGGAACCATAAGACGTTATTCTGACAATTCCCAACTCCATGTCACGCATTATAATTGGATTTTTGGTTTTCCACTTATTATTTATGTATTGTGTTGTATTTACAAAATACAAGTCTGACTTAATAGCGGACTCAAATCTGGTAGGAAAAGCCGCCAAAGTGGAAAGAATCGGCAGATTACCGGTTGCCAATATGTAACTACCAGGGCCAAAACAATCCGCAATCAGACCTCTGAATACAAACACTGCTGCCTGTCCGTTTCTGACAATCAGCTTTGCCCCCTGCTTTATTTCGTCATTACGTCTGGTGTACTTGTAAACCAGCGCTTTGTCGGCATTCTCATCCACATACTCAATAAGGTCAAGAAATTGCCCTTTTATAAAGTCGTCAAATCCCATAATTGCACTCCTGTGAAGCGTTTATCTTTTTCTTTTACCGGAATAATATACTTTTACTTCATCAAATTCGTTACTTGATCTTAATTCCTTAGACAAAGTTACTCCTGGTTTAAGTTCTGAGTCCGAATCAATAATGTAGGATGTATCGCTATCTACTAATTTACCTTCTTTAAAGAACAGGCCATATGCCCGCACAAATTCTACTGCTTCTTTTCCGTTATTTGTGCAACTTACAATAACCTTTTTATCAGTAATTGACTGTTCAAAAGCCAGGTCTTGTATAGCGCCCTCATAATATCGGTTTTCTTCAACGGATAGTGTGTAGGAAAAACTTGCAACACCTTTCACACCACTAAATAAATTAATTAAGCATGCTTCCTCACCACCAGACAAAGCACTTTCAAAGGAGTCAGCCGCACCTATTAATTTACCTTCAGCATCCATTGCTGTAGCATTAATGTTCACATCAACACTCTTACTGGAATTGTTTTTCACAATTAACACATAATTAGTAGAGCCAATTATGTTCTCATAAGAATACTCTTCTACAACAGTGACTAGCTCAGACAAATCCTCTTCAACTACGGCATTTACTTTACTGGTTTCTTGAGTTATCTCTGTTGTAGTAACCTGCTCATCTGGTTTTGCTTCCCCGACCGTAAGGAGCCAAAATATAAAACACAAAATACTAAGACCGACTTTTATGCCGGTGCTTTTATTTTTGCCCCAAACCCATATCAAAATTATTCCCAAAAGCGGAGCTACTAAACAGCAGAAAACTAATACTATTATTTTCCAGACAGGCAATTTGGGGTCACTTGTCTGAGACTTAGAAGCAGTGTTAACTGCATTATAATCGCGTAATCTTATTCCACATTGCTTACAATACATAGTGCCTGCTTCATTTTTGCAACCGCAAACCTGACATAAGCCTGCCTGCTGATTTTCTTGCCCCCGTTTCTTTATAGGATACCCACAGTTTACACATTTTTCAGCTAAATCTGATACTTCTTTTCCACATTCCGGACATGTAATGATAGACATATGCTCCTCCTCTTTCTTAAAGCATTTATATAATATCACTGTAGTTTAAACAACAAATACTTAATAAACACATATAAGAACGTAATCCATGCTCTTCCTTCTACATTTTTAGGTATTTTTAACACCCACATTAAAAGTATTCCAATAAAAGAATTCCATGCAAAACCCAAGATAATAACCACTAATTTCCATGCTTCATAGTCTTTAACTATAGTTGAAGGAATATTTTTTACAACACTATTCCGCGAGCTGTTATCATGTATTTCCACTCCACACTGCTTACAATATATTGCATCAGCCTCATTATGAGAACCGCAAGCCTTGCAAAAGCCTGCTTGCAGTTCTTCTTGCATATGTTTTTTTACTGGAAATCCACAATTGACACACGTTTCAGATAAATCGGATATCTCTTTTCCACATTCCGGACATGTTATCAGTGACATATATCCCCCTTTCGTGACGTATCATAGAAATAATGCATTCTCCTACCTTTTCTTTAATTTGAATAAGTTTCTGACATTATCTCTATTTAGACAATTCTTAGTTTTATACGTATATGTTACCACATATTAGGGGATTTGTCACTAAAAATCTGTTATCAGCCTAGTGCCTAGCGACTTTTGACCTCGATAATTAGCTCTGGCAATTTCACGGTCACCAATATTTACAGACATGTTCTTATCTGCAATTTCCTGTAAAAGATTAATTGCAGTCTTAAGCAACGAACTCTCCTCTTGTCCCGTATGATAAACCGCTTCTGTAATACCTGTTATTTCAGCACCGCTTGCTACAGCAGTTCTACCACCGATGGTACCCAGTAATTCTGGTTCTCCATACTCTCCTGCCCAAAACAGAGATGAATCTTCCGGGAAACCGCCATCATAAAATGTAGGAATTTCACCTAGCTTAAATGAACCAGCCGGAATAATTTCATAGCCTTTGAAAGAGAATGAATCCCATGAAATCACAAGTTTCTCATTTAACCAATTTGCAAAACCATTCCAGATTTTTTTTACAACATCAATCGCATTATTAAACGCCTGACCTAAACCATCCTTGATTCCATCCCATGTCCATTCTTCTTTATCAAACCAAGGCTTAACTTCATCATTCCACCATTTATAAAGTCCAGTGTTTTTCCACCACTCTGTAAATGCTCCCCATTTTTCACTCAAGCCAGTTTTAATATTCTCACCAAATTCATTCCATTTCTCTTTTGTAAAATTTGGTGTTACATCTTCGGTCCACCAATTATACAAGCCTGTGTTTTTCCACCACTCTGAAAACATTCCCCATTTCTCACTTAAGCCAGTTTTGATGTTTTCACCAAATTCATTCCATTTCTCTTTTGTAAAATTTGGTGTTACATCTTCGGTCCACCAATTATACAAACCAGTCGTTTCCCACCATGTTGTAAATGCTCCCCATTTCTCACTTAAGCCAGTTTTGATGTTTT
>JAZRRW010000086.1:0-4712 GCA_045651105.1 Lachnospiraceae bacterium | reverse complement strand
GTCTTATTTAAGAGATATGGGTTACAAAACCATTGCCATGCATCCGTACAATGCCGGTGGCTGGGAAAGAGATACCACGTATCCTTATCTGGGCTTTGATACCTTTTATTCCCTGAAAAATTTCTCCAGGGTGAAAAAGGTGCGGGAGTATGTGTCCGATGATAGCTGCGTGGATAGAATAATAAAAGAATTTGAAGCATCTAAGGAGCCATGCTTTATTTTTAATGTAACGATGCAAAATCATAGCCCGTACACTGCAGCGTATGAGAATTTTACCCCGGATATTACGGTAGAGGGCAGTGATTCCTTTCAGCTAAGCACATATTTATCCTTGATGAAGGTCAGCGATGCCTCTCTTGGCAGATTGTTAGAATACTTTTCTCAGGTGGAAGAGGATACGATTATCGTGTTCTTCGGAGACCACCAGCCTACGGATTCAGTCGTAAGAGATGTCTGGAAGCTAAATGGTGTGGATCCGAATAATTTGACGGAGGAGCAGCAGTGTCTGCGTTATCAGGTGCCTTTTGTAGTTTGGGCTAATTATGATATTGAAGAGCAGACAGATGTTATGACCAGTGCAAATTTTCTAGGGGCTCAGGTTTTTGAATGGTGCGGTATTTCGAAAAGCGGTTATCAGAATTATTTATTAGACCTTACAGAGGAATATTCCGCGATTACAGCGCGTACTGTAATGGATGATGAAAAAAATTTTATTGAAATTGATAAAGTAAGGGATAAACTTTTGGAGTATAATATGTTACAATATTATAGACTATTCGGATAATAAGTTTTTCTGGGAGTACTATATGAAAATTAAAAAATTAAAATACACCTATTCCTTTGCCTACTGGCAGGCTTTTGCCATTCCGTTGATAGTGATGGTGGTAGGCTGCATCGGAAACGGTATCTTTCCGTTTGGCCAAAGGAGCTTTTTAAGAAACGATTTATACAATCAATATATGCCTTTCTTTCAGGCATTTCATGATATGATTTGGCGGGGCGAGGGTCTTTCCTACAGTTTTGAACTGGGGGCAGGCTCTGGCTTTGCCGCGCTTTTCGGGTATTATTTGGCCAGCCCGGTGAACTGGCTGGTAGCCCTTTGTCCGCGTGCAAGGATTGCAGAGTTTATTACCCTTCTAATTTTGGTCAAGATTGGTTTGTCCGGCATGAGCTTTGCTTATTATTTGCGCAAACATTTTGGCAAGGATGATATGGGTATCTTGCTTTTCAGCAGTGCATATGCACTGTCAGGCTTTATGGCAGCATACCAGTGGAATATTATGTGGCTGGATGTGGTGTTACTGGCACCATTGGTGCTTTGGGCGTTGGAGGTGCTGATAGAAAAGGGCAAGGGGACCATGTACTGCCTGTTGTTGGCATGCTCCATCTTTACCAATTTTTATTTAAGCATTATGCTGTGTATTTTCCTGGTACTGTACTTCCTGTCCATTATTATTTGGAAACCATGGCGTATTAAATGGCGTAGAAGCCTGCAGTTTGGCTGGTATTCGCTGTTAGGAGGCGGCATGGCGGGGGCAATATTACTTCCCGTATACTTTGCGTTAAGCGGCACGGAGTTCCATGAATTTGACTTTCCGGATAAGTTCAAATGGTATATGAATTTTCTGGAGGAGCTGACCAGGCACTGTATGAGCGTATCTATGAAGGTTCAGGCAGATCACTGGCCTAATATTTACTGTGGGGTGGCTGTTTTTCTGCTGGTTCCATTATTTATTTTTAATCGCAGAATATCCTGGAAGAACAAGGTGTCTAAGCTAGGATTGGTAGCTATATTCCTGCTAAGTTTTGCCTGCAATATGTTAGACTTTATCTGGCATGGCTTTAATTATCCGGACAGTCTGCCGGGCCGACAGGGTTATCTGTATACATGGCTGATATTGGTGATAGGTTATGAGGTGTATTTGAACCTGCGCTTCATCAGGTGGTATCAGATTATGATTGCAGGTCTGTTTGGTTATGGCGTGGTGATTACATCCTGGATTTTTACAGATGTGGAAGGTACTGACGTTTGGACCTATGTATTGACCTTGCTATTTTTGACGCTGTATTTATTGTTATTCATAGGACGTATTTTGTGGAAATACCCACAAGTACGAGGCTTCGTGAGGGAGTTTCGTATTGGAAAGCTTTTCAGCCATCGTTGTCTGGGCGTGAAGGTACTGGTACTGGTTCTGGTGGTGGTGGAGCTGTCTACTAATACGTACATTACCAGTATTCGTACCGTAAACCGTACCAGTTATATGAAGCATTTTACAGACGCAGAGGGCGCTGTAGCATGGATGCAGGCGCAGGATGAGGGGCTGTATCGTACAGAAATTTTTGATAGAATTACCAAGAATGACAGTATGATGTGGGGCATCAATACCACCACCGTATTTTCTTCTACGGTCAGTGCCAATGTTGTGGATTTTTATAAATCCGTAGGGTTGGGCACGACCAGAGTTTCTTATTGGTATCAGGGTGCTACACCACTTGTCAGTGCCATGCTTGGTGTGAAGTATATGCTGGGCAAGGATGACAGCATGGATAATGATTTGTACGACCTTATCTATTCAGATGATACCGGTTATTTGTATCAGTGCAATTACAGTCTGCCAATGAGTTATGTAGTGCCTGTGGAGCTGGAGGAGGAGTGGAAGCTGTCCTCCTATAATCCGGTCAAGGCACAAAATAAGCTTTGTAAGCTCTTAGGTGTCAGCGGCGATTTGTTGGTGCCTGTGGACAGTAATAAGGTAGATGACCGGAATTATACGATTTCTGTGGATAAGGACGCTTATATATATGTGTATCTGGGTAATAATGCTTTGTCTGAAGTAAAAATGACAGTAGGTGAGGAAACTGGGAAATTTACCCAGGTATCCTTTGACTATTTGCTGGATTTGGGGGAAGTGGCTGAAGGAACCGAGGTGGCCTTAGAGGTGGTCAAGGAGGACCAGAAGTTTAAAACCTTTCAGGCTTATGAATTAAATCAGAGAGTGCTTACAGAGACCATGGATATCCTGTCACAAAGCACCTTGGATATTACCGAGCACGGAACAGATTATGTGAAGGGCCAGACGACTCTTCAAGAGACCGGAAAGTTGGTTATTTCTATACCGATGGAAAAGGGCTGGACCCTTTATGTAAACGGTGAGGAAAGACCGATAGAGACCTTTAAGGATACGTTTATCGCAGTAACGCTGGAGCCGGGCACCTATGATATTGCACTGGAATTTGAGACGCCGGGCATGAAGGCCGGTCTGCTGCTCAGTATGGTGTGCATAGCTATGTTTGTGGTATGTTACCTGGTGGAAAACCCACCGAAGAAAAGGGGAAAACGCAACGGATAACAGAACGAGGCAAAAGCGTGGAAAGAATCAAATAAATGTGAAAGAGGTTATATGCAAGGTGGTGAAACCAAGACATATAACCTCTGCTTTTTATGTGTGTTAACATCAAAGTAAAAATACTATATTTACTTTTGCAGGCGCTTTTGCTGGAAATAATCCCTCCACAAACCCGGGTGGAAAAGGATGAGCAACGGAAAGAGCTCTAAGCGTCCCGCCAGCATGTCAAACATCAGCACATACTTGGAAAAGTCGGAGAAAAAGCTAAAGTTGGCAGTAGGTCCCACAAGCTCTAAGCCGGGGCCGATGTTATTAATAGTAGCGGCCACGGCAGTAAAATTAGTAACAAAATCATTCCCTTCGAAAGATATTAATAACACGGAAGCACAAAAAACAATAAAGAAGGTAATGCAGTAAACATTAATAGAGCGCACCACGTCATGCTCTACCGGTTTTCCTTCGATTTGAATCTTTTTGACACTGCGCGGGTGGATGTAGGAATGCAATTCCTTTCCTACAGTCTTGAGTAACACCACAAATCGGGAAACCTTGATACCACCGCCGGTGCTGCCGGCACAGGCACCGATAAACATTAATAAGACCAGAATAGTCTTACTGGTTTGTGGCCATAAATTAAAGTCCATAGTGGCAAAACCGGTAGTAGTAATGATGGAGCCTACCTGGAAGGCAGCGTGTGTCAGGGCTTCAAACAGGTTGTCAAACATATCCAGAATATCAATAAAGATAATACCTACTGCACACAAAATTATGAGGAAATAGTATCTGACCTCTTCCATTCGGAAGGCCTTACCAAACTGACGGAATAAAATAAAATAGTATGCGTTAAAGTTTACACCAAATAAAATCATAAATATAGTTACTACCCATTGAATGTATGGGGAGTAGGAGGCCATGCTGTCATTTAGAATACCAAAGCCACCGGTGCCTGCCGTACCAAAGCTGGTGCAAAGTGCTTCAAATAAAGGCATATCACCAACTAACAGTAATACCAGCATGAGTACAGTCATAAATAAATAAATAGAATACAAAATACGGGCGGTCAGCTTCATCTTGGGAACCAGCTTGCCTACAGAAGGTCCCGGGCTTTCTGCTCGCATCAGGTTGATGTTGGAGCCGCCGCTTAAAGGAATAATTGCCAATAAAAACACCAATACACCCATACCACCAATCCAGTGGGTAAAGCTGCGCCAGAAAAGCATGCAGTGAGAAAGTGCTTCTACATTGCTCAGAATACTGGCACCGGTAGTAGTAAAGCCGGAGATGGTTTCAAACAAGGCATCCGTAAAGGACGGTATTTCTCCGCTGATGGTAAAAGGCAAGGCACCGAACATACTAAGCAAAATC
>JAZRRW010000085.1:0-7400 GCA_045651105.1 Lachnospiraceae bacterium | reverse complement strand
AATGAAGCAGCACCGGTTATCGGTGACACCGCAATGGAAACTTTGACAGAGACAATCATTACGGATTCCTCCATGATTGGACATAATCCTTCCACACCGGCTGGTGCAGGTCAGGCTGTAGGCGAGATTATGCGGCTGGGGGAATACTGTAAGCCGGAGTATGGCAAGTCTTATATTCTGGCAGTGCCAAAGGAATATCCTTATGAGGCAGTGGCCGAAGCAGTAAATAAGTTATCTGAAAGTATAGATATTATAGGTATTATCCTGCAGGCAGATGAGGCGGTACTGGTAGAGAATCGTCTGAACAAGAAAATCCCTATCATTGACGAGGTGGCGAGAATTGATAAGCTGCCTTCCGGTGTTATGGCCGCTATTGAGGTGGCGCTGCCGGGGCAGAGTGTGCGGATGCTTTCCAATCCGTACGGGATTGCTACCTTGTTAAAGTTGGATCCTGAGGAAACCCGCATGGTAACACCGATTGCCAAGAGTTTGATTGGTAAGCGCAGTGCAGTGGTTTTGAAGACACCAGGGGGAAATGTGCAGGAAAATGTGTTGCCTGCCGGTGAGATTACTTTCAAGGCAGAGCAGGAAATTACAGTTCATATAGATGAAGGTGCCGAGAAAATTATGCAGGCTGTTTCTGAGGCAGGGGTTATATCAGATGTGGTGGGACAGCCCGATACCAATATCGGCAACATGTTTGCCAAAATCCGCAGTACCATGCAGGAACTGAATGATACTACGGAAACCATACATATTACAGATATACTGGCCGTGGATACCATGGCACCGGTACTTATTTCCGGCGCATTAGCAGGGGAAACCTGTTTGGAAAAGGCTGTGGGTATTGCAGCAATGGTCAGAACTAAACAGCTGCCAATGCAGAGGATTGCAGACAGACTTGAGGCAGAGCTTGGTGTTCATGTGGTGGTAGCCGGAGTAGAGGCAATTATGGCAAGTCTCGGTGCATTTACTACACCGGGCGTAAAGCTTCCGTTAGCGATGCTGGATATGGGTGGAGGTTCTACGGATGCTGCGATGGTGGATGAGTCAGGCGGAGTTCATATTACCCATCAGGCAGGGGCCGGTGAGCTGGTTTCCATGCTGATTCAGGTTGAGCTGGGGTTGAATGATCGACATGTGGCGGAGCAGATTAAGCGTTATCCGCTGGCTAAGGTGGAGAGCCTGTTCCATATGCGTATGGAAAGCGGAGAGATTGTGTTTGTGGAAGAGTCCATTGATCCGCGTTTTTACGGCAGAGTAGTACTGCTTGGTGACAATGGCTGGATTCGCATAGAAGAAGATATTCCGATGGAGAAGATTGTGCAGGTACGAAGGGAAGCCAAGCAGAAGGTTTTTGTGACCAATGCAATCCGTGCTTTGAAGCAGGTAGCACCGGACCACAATTTAAAGAAAATACCAAATGTAGTATTGGTAGGCGGTTCGGCAGAGGATTTTGAGATTCCGGAGATGCTGATGGAGGAGTTTGCCAAGTATATGATTGTATGGGGTCGGGGAAACATCCGCGGTACCGAAGGCCCACGTAATGCAGTGGCTACCGGACTGGTGCTTTCCGCTATTGGAGATTTGACATGATTAGTAAGAGACCTACCATATACATTTATACAAATACCCCTGATCAGGCTGTGCTTAGAGAAATATGCGCCGGTATAGAAGAAGAAGGCGTGCTTTATGAAGTCTTAGAGCGACCGAAGCAGGATTTGGAGCAAATGACCTGGCATGCGGCAAATGATTCCATGTTGGGATCCGGATTAGGCGTAATAGGAAGTAGTGTGGCATTTCAAATTCGAGGGCTGAAGCCGGGAAAGTTTATAGATTATTATGCGTATCCTTCCAAAGAGGAGAGCAGGATGTTAGGAACCAACAGTGCCAGGGCGATTAAGAAGCGACCATTTAAAGAATGATGTTTAAAAGGAGAATTCCATGAAGATTTATACCAAAACAGGAGACGGAGGCAGCACATCCCTTGCAAATGGGGTGCGGGTTTTGAAATCAGATGATAGAATAGAGCTTCTGGGTACCATTGACGAGCTGAGCAGCCATATGGGTTTGGCGAAGGTGGCTGCGCCTGTGGAAATGAAGGCACAGTTATCTAAGTTTCAGCAGGAGTTGATTGGTATTATGGCCGGTGTGGCCAGCCCGGGAGACCGTCAGTATAAAGTAGAAGCGTCACTGCTTGCTTATTTGGAAGAGGAAATTGAACGGATAGAAGGTGCTTTTCCGCGGACAAAGGGCTTTGTGCTTTATGGTGGCTGTGAGCTGTCAGCACGTTTGGACGTAGCAAGGGCAGTGGCGAGACGAGCAGAGAGATGTTTTAAACGGGTTGCTAACAGATACGGAGCGGATGCAGCAGCGATGCAGTATATGAACCGTTTGTCAGATTTTCTTTATGTATCAGCCAGATATGCAGATTATCTGAGTGGACAGGTGTGAACATATAAATAATGATTATAAAAGTTCCTTTCACGTAAATTTTACCGGAAGGGACTTTTTGCATGAGCAAATTTTGCAAATTGACTGGTAGTATGGGATATGGTATTATAAAAAGAGTGTGACAGACAATACCGAAAGGATTTTTTATATGACAAAACAAGATTTTTTAAAAACAATTCCGGGCTTTAAGCAAATTTGCCCTATCTTCTCACAGGCAACCAGAATGCCTATGGTTTTTTGTCATGAGGAGACTATGGATGATTATATTTATATATTTTTAGATGAAGAAGAGGCTGCGGAAAAGGTAAAGGTACTGAACGAGGAGAATAAGCCTTCTTTTGTGGTAAATTGTAAGGACAAAGAGGTGTTGCCGTTTTTAGCAGAGCTGCGCTTTACCGGTGTGAATGCTATTTGCTTTGTTACGCCGAAGGCACAGGGGAGCGAGGAAATATTGGTGCAGCTGACAGAGTTTTTAAAGTTTCCGGAGCAGGGCAGTCTGCCGTCTGAAAAACAGCCGGTGGACAATCCAAGCTTACATTTATCTATTTTGTATTTTATGCAGGAGGTACGCAGGCCTGTGGCAAAGGAAGTGAAGGAAAATCTGGCGGAGCTGGAGGAGGAGACCAGTGCAGGTATTGCCAGAGCCAAGTTTGCCATTCCGGTAAATGATGTTGCCGATGCAGCAACAGAGAGCAAGAAGGGGATTATGCTTTTAAAAAATGAAAAGGGTGATGTGTTTATGCCTCTTTTTACAGACCCGGCGGAGCTTCGCAAGTTTTTAAAGGGACAAAATTGTCAGGTATTTATGTGTGGCTTTGCGGCAGTAGCCGATATGATGAAAAAAGGCAATGCTACAGGTATTGTGATAAACCCGGCTTCCAGCAATGTGGTTCTCAGTAAGCAGGGCGTGGCAAGTGTGGAGAAAAGGTTCTTAGAGTAAGTTACAAAAGAGGTGTTTAACATGAATTTATCCAAAAGAAACTGGAAAAATCCCCTCTTATTAATATTGACAGCCACTATTTGGGGTGTTGCATTTGTGGCCCAGAGCGTTGGTATGGACTATGTACAGCCTTTTACATTTAACGGAGTTCGTAGTCTGTTAGGGGCAGTGGTGCTTTTGCCGGTGATATATTTTTTAGACCGCAGGCAAGGTGCTGTAAGAAAGGTTGAGAAGAGGATAGATAGCAACGGTGAGGCTGAAGGGATGTCAACCGCAGATTCCGGGGAAGGCATAAGAACCCTGTGGCAGGGAGGTATTTCCTGTGGGGTGTGCCTTTGTGTGGCCACTTCCTTGCAGCAGATAGGTATTCAGTATACTACAGCCGGTAAGGCAGGCTTTTTAACTGCTATGTATATTATTATTGTACCGGTTTTGGGACTTTTTATGGGTAAAAAGAGCAGTCCCTTTGTAGGCATCAGCATCCTGTTAGCCACCATAGGCTTGTATTTGCTGAGTATTAGGGAAGGCTTTAGTATCGGGCGAGGTGACACATATGTCATTTTGTGTGCGGTAGTTTTTTCTTTACATATATTGGTCATTGATTATTTTGCACCTAAGTGTGATGGTGTGAAGCTGTCCTGTATACAATTTTTTGTATGCGGCATCATTTCCACCATGATTGCATGGATTTATGAAAAGCCTGAGGTTAGTCAGATTTTCAGTGCATGGCTGCCTATAGCATATGCAGGCATACTGTCCTGCGGTGTGGCATATACCCTTCAGATTATCGGGCAGAAGGGGATGAACCCGACGGTGGCGTCCCTGCTCTTAAGTCTGGAGTCTGTCATCAGTGTGTTGGCTGGCTGGGTGCTGTTAAAGCAGGCATTTTCCGTGCGCGAAATCATCGGCTGCGTCGTGATGTTTGCAGCCATTATACTGGCACAATTGCCGGAAAAGGCAGAGAAAATCGTAACAAGTCAGTAACAACCGGGTGGTAAATTATAAAAGACAAGTGGTTACAGTTTATGACTGAACTGTGAACCAAAAGTTCATGGTAATGAGCCATAAGATTATTTTAAAATCTAAAAAAATATATTAAAATAAATTCGGACGGTAATGCTGTCCGTCATAAGGAGGTAGAAATGAATTACCGGGAAGCATACGCAAAGCTGGAAGCATTACACCACCTCCGGCTTTTGAACTGTTATCAGGAACTTACAGAGGGCGAGCGGGAAGAGCTGCTTGCACAAATTGAAGCCACAGACTTCAGTATCATTGAAGCTTGCAGGAAGGACACTTTGGCAGTGGAAAAGGGTGTTATTACACCGCTTGCCGCTATGGAATTGTCTGAGATTGAAGCGAAGAAGGCACATTTTGAGGCTATTGGTATAAAGGCCATTCGGAATGGTAAAGTCGGTGCTGTGCTTTTGGCAGGTGGTATGGGTACCAGACTGGGCTCAGATGATCCAAAGGGCATGTACAACATCGGTCTTACCAAGGAAGTTTTTATTTTCCAGAGGCTCATCGAGAATTTACTGGAGGTAGTAAGTGCTACCGGTACATATATACATCTGTTTGTTATGACCAGTGACAAGAATGATACGGTTACACGTGCTTTTCTGGCTGAAAAGAAATATTTTGGTTACAATCCGGAGTTTGTACATTTCTTTGTACAGGAAATGGCACCGGCTACCAAGTATGACGGTCATGTTTATATGGAGAGCAAATCCAAGATTTCTTCTTCTCCAAATGGTAATGGCGGTTGGTTTACCAGCTTAAAGGCTGCAGGATTAATGGAATTGATTCATGGTGAAGGCATTGAGTGGTTAAATATTTTTGCTGTGGACAATGTGTTGCAGCGTATTGCAGATCCTGTCTTTGTCGGTGCCACCATCGATGCAGGTGCAAGTGTAGGCTCTAAGGTAGTACGTAAGAGTGCTCCGGATGAGAAGGTGGGCGTTATGTGCTTAGAGGATGGCAAGCCAAGCATTGTGGAGTATTATGAGCTGACAGATGAGATGATGAATGCCAAGGATGAAAAGGGTGATCCGGCATACAACTTTGGTGTTATCCTCAACTATTTATTTAATATGCATGCACTGGAAACTATTTTTAATGGTGAGATGCCGGTACACGTTGTTGAAAAAAAGATTCCGTATATAGATGAAGCCGGCGAGCTTGTAAAGCCTGAGACACCAAACGGTTACAAGTTTGAGACGCTGGTACTGGATATGATTCACCAGTTGGATAGCTGCCTTCCTTTCGAAGTAGTGCGTAGTAAAGAGTTCGCACCGATTAAGAATAAAGAGGGTGTGGACAGTGTAGATACCGCACGTGCACTATGTCAGGAGAATGGTATTGAATTATAGGGGTGACCCGGAAACATAATTACAGGAGGACTTAGAATATGTCAATTTTAGTTACAGGCGGTGCGGGTTTTATCGGAAGCCATACCGTAGTAGAGCTGCAGAATGCAGGTTATGATGTTGTAGTATTGGATAATTTATCCAATTCCAGCGAAAAAAGTTTGGAAAGGGTAAGTCTGATTACAGGCAAGCCGGTTCCTTTTTATAAGGCTGATATTCTGGACAGAGAAGCATTAGAGGATATTTTTGCCAAGGAAGATATTACTGCATGTATTCACTTTGCAGGTTTAAAGGCAGTAGGCGAGAGTGTTGCCAAGCCATGGGAATATTACGAAAACAATATTGCCGGTACATTAACCTTGGTGGATGTAATGAGAAAGCATAACTGTAAAAATATTATTTTCTCTTCTTCCGCAACGGTTTACGGTGACCCTGCTATTATTCCGATTACAGAGGAATGTCCAAAGGGTGTTTGTACCAATCCGTACGGCTGGACCAAGTCTATGCTGGAGCAGATTTTAAGTGATATGCAGAAGGCTGATCCGGAATGGAATGTTATTATTCTCAGATACTTTAATCCAATCGGTGCTCACAAGAGCGGTACCATTGGTGAAAATCCAAATGGTATTCCAAATAACCTTATGCCGTACATTACACAGGTGGCAGTAGGCAAGCGTCCGGAGCTGGGCGTATTTGGCGATGATTACGATACCCACGACGGCACAGGCGTACGTGACTATATTCATGTGGTAGACCTGGCACTTGGTCATGTAAAGGCTTATGAAAAGATTTTACAGAAGCCGGGATTAGGCATTTATAACCTCGGTACAGGCACAGGCTACAGCGTATTGGATGTAGTAAAGAATTTTGAGGCAGCTACCGGTGTAAAGGTTCCTTATGCTATCAAGGACAGACGTCCCGGCGACATCGCAGCCTGCTATGCCGATGCTACCAAGGCCAAGGAGGAGCTGAGCTGGGAGGCGCAGTACGGCATTAAGGAAATGTGCGAAGACTCCTGGAGATGGCAGAGCCGGAATCCAAACGGCTACGAGGAGTAAATTTTATAATTATACTATTTTTGCAAACGGCGACGAATTATTTGGCTATTATGAATGCGAGAAGGGCATTTCTTTTGCAGAGCGTACACAGGCCGAAAGCCCGGTAGTGGATCGTTGGAATGAGTATATGGCCGATATTCTGGAGTTGGAAATGGATCCTGAGACAGGGGCACAGCCAAAGCTGGAGCAGGTGTTTAGATTGGATTAATGTGAAGAGATAGCCTGGCATGTGCCGGGCTATCTTTAATCCTCCTCAATCACCTGTATCTCCAGGTAATCAAATTCAATGGTTTCTACGAAGTTATCCTGATAGAATCTGGTCTTGGAGTGACGGCGAAAGTCCTGGACAGTCATATCCAGCCAGATAGGCTTACCCAGATCGAATTGGCAGCATATCTCGTCCAGCGCATGAAAAACCTTATGGGTACGGGTGTCTGCGGAGGTGTCTTCGATAACGGTATCTTTTATTAAATGATTATCTCTAAATATCTTGGCCCAAAGTCGGAACATGGTAAATTCTCCTTTTCAATAATTACATGAGGAGTGCCTGGGGGGGGTTCGGCCGCGGCGGCTTACTAAAAA
>JAZRRW010000084.1:0-21559 GCA_045651105.1 Lachnospiraceae bacterium | reverse complement strand
TATACTGCTGATACGGCACACTGCCATCCGGCAAAAAGGCCATACTGGAACCGGTTAAAAATTCAAACTCCGTATTTGCAGTATTGCCACCCACAACAGACACATTCATCAAACCTGTAATCGTATTCTCGGCACCCTTCTGAAGGCCATGCAGTATCGGCATGTAATCCTCATTGGTCTGAAAGTCACCCAAAACAGCAGGATCAGAAAAGGCCTCGTTCATCACCACAATAACATTGGGACGCTTTTCCCCGGTCACTACGATATCTTCAGAAAGAGCCTCGTATGCTTCGGAAGCCTCCTTTGCACTATAACCGGCAGGCTTTTCTACCTCCATATACTGTAGCTCCAGCATAAATGCCACTGCAATACCATCACGCTTAATCATGGTGTATGGCGTAAAAAGCTTGTCATAAATGCGCATATCAGAAATAAATTCCGGTTGCTTTAGAAGCTGATACTCACCAACTAAAACCCCCATTGCCAAAAATCCACCTGCCAGACGTGCCTGCCAGTACCTTCTGTCAAGTCGATAATCCTTCCCCAAGCTGGCTAACACGATCAAAAGTACAAATCCTAAAATACTAAAAACTGCTTCCTTCTCCAATGCATAGCTATAATCACCACTGACACTAAGAGCTGTCTTTAGAGAATAAATGTCCCATGGTAAAATAGGTGTCCCTCTGAAACGAATGACATAATAATCCCCCAGACCAATGCCCAATGCAATGACACTTTCTATTCCAAAAGCCCATTTACGACGTCCTGTAAGCACCCATAAAAGTATTGCTATAGCAATAAAAGTAATAATATTTAATACCTGTGCATTAGGATTTATATTTGCAAACGGATTATGATGAAAGGTTTCCATCAAATAAAAGGCGGCACACGGAAAAACGAACCACGGCACCACTGCCCATAAAATATGTAATACCTTTGCCAATTTATTCTTCATAAAACTCAAAACCTCTGCTTTTGTCTTTCAAATTCATAAAACCACATGAAACTATTATATACCTCAAATTTTTAGTGTCAATGAAGATAATCTTAAGATTTCATAAAAATTATTCCCCACCCTGCAGCAAAGCATCGTACAAGCCGATTTTTTCTGTCACAAAGTGGGGAAAATTACTATTTTTGCTACAATTCTAACTGTTTTCCGATAAAACCGGTAGCCGTCTGTATGAGTTTCTTTTCAATCTCACCAAACTCCGCCTGTCCCTTGGTACCTACCAGACACACACTGCCTGCCACGTCACCGCTTGCCAGGATGGTGCCCACAGCAATATCGCTGATATCATCCTTTGTTTCCTCTGTTACAGAAGTAAAGCCCTTTTCTCCCTTTGATGCCACTAACATCTCTCGACTTTGCATGCACTCCTCCAGACCCTTGCTGACACGCTTACCGATACAGCCCTTTAAGCCGCCGGAAGCTGCCACTACGGTATCCCTGTCTGTAATTACTGCAATATGTCCTGATGCCTGCGCCAAACTATCCGTATACTGTTTTGCAAAGGAACTCATTTCACCCATAGGAGAATATTTTTTCAGTATAATTTCTCCCTCACCGTTAATAAATATTTCCATAGGGTCACTTTCTTTAATATGAAAGGTCTTTCTAATTTCCTTTGGTATTACTATTCTACCTAAATCATCTATTCTTCTCACAATGCCTGTAGCTTTCATAAAAATTCCTCCATTTGCTGTACCTTGATATACTTTCCATTTCTGGAAGTAGTATCTGTAAATGGCAGGATTTTATACCTTGGATTTTAAAATGTGAACGTAAAAGTATTTTTATAAGTCTTAGGAATTTCATATTCCTGTGGCAAATCAGGTCCGCAGGATTTAGAACCCACGCCTCTCATAGCGAGATCAATACAAACATTCACAAAATTGTTTTCCTCAAGTTCAAAGGAGTGAAGTGTCTCACGTAGCTGCTGTGTGGTGAAAGGATTTACCGAGCAAGAGAACGGTTTTTCTGCTGTAACCTTGAACAAATCCTTTACCGCCATGTATTTGCAGGCATAATGGCTGCCCGATTCCTGAGGCCTGATATACTCTCTGTCGTAGTTTTCTTCTGCAGAACTTACATAATATCCATAATCGCAGGCAACATGCTTATCTACATAACTCTCAGTAGGACCAAAGCCTGCATAGGAAAAGTTTCCATGCGCCTTATCCACGCCGAATTCAATTCCAAAGCGAGGAAAACTCCGAATATAGTCTGCCAGTTTATATTCGATGGCTACAATCAATTTGTTTGCTTCAACCTGATATGCAAGCTCGAACTCTGCTGCAGGCATCAGGCAGTTTGCCGCCAGACATCCTTTGAATTTGTATCTGTTGGCACTCTTCTCACAGGAGAAGATGTGCGGTTTGCAGGCATCCAGGTGGCATCTTCCGATCCAATGTGGAACAAGGTCACGGTCATTATCGGTATAGCGCGTGATATTAAAGTGAATCGGAGTACGTAGCACCTCGTTACCATCTGCTTTTATAGAGGTGATTTCACCGGTATGCTCATTCACTTCTATATCAATACCAGAGGAAAACTTATAGGTACTGGCCGGTATTTCAATATCACACACCTCTGACTTCGTTTTACCACCATAGACAGCCTTCATTTCAAGAGCATTGGACTTTATTTTTCTATCAGGTGTCAGCAGTCCATCTGCACAGAAGTTGCCGTCATGCTCCGGCTCCTTAAAATCACCACCGTAAAGGAAACCGTCGTCTGTTCGGATTCCATGGTCTGCCCATTCCCAAACAAATCCACCCATCATCTGCTCATTGTTATAAATCATATCCCAATACTCTGCAATATCTCCACAGCTGTTACCCATTGCATGCGTATACTCGCAAAGAACAAAAGGACGGGTTTCTTTCTTATTTTCAAGCACATCCTTGCGGATTTTTTCAAAACTAGGATACATCATGCTGACCATATCCACCAGCTCGGTGTAATAATATTTTGCATCAGCATTTTGCAGACCTTCGTAATGAACCGGTCTTGTGTTATCTCTGTTCTTGATGTAGTTAGCACCTTTGAAAAATGCTTTGCCGAAAGAGCTTTCATTGCCGAGCGACCAAATGATAACACTCGGGCGATTCTTGTCTCTTTCTACCAATGCCATATGTCGATCGGTGATGCCCGGCTCGAAGAACATGTTTTCCGCATATTCTTTCCAAAGCTCGATATCGTATCCACCGTCCCGGCTGCAAGCACCGTGCATTTCCAGATCTGCCTCATCCATCACATAAAGACCAAAGGTGTCGCAAAGCATATAAAACTCCGGACTGTTGGGATAATGGGACGTTCTGACAGCGTTGACATTCAATTCCTTCATCAAATGAATATCTTTTGCCAACTCTTCAAGTCCTACCGTTGCAGCCGTTTCACAATTAAAGTCGTGTCTGTTAACACCTTTAAGCTTTACAGCCTTACCGTTTATTTCGAAAACCTTCCCATCAATAGTAACTTCTCTGAAACCAATGCTTTCGATAATCTTTTCATCATTTGCATACAACTCAAGCGTATATAGGTTTGGCACTTCTGCCGTCCAGGCATTTACTTTCGGAACAATGATTTCTGCTTTCATTTCAGCAGGAACGATGATGTTTGTATCCATCAGCACAAGCTTTATATTTACCGCACTTTCATTGATAAATGTAAGAATTCCGTCACTATCTGAAAAGGTAGTTTCAATTTTATAGTCGGTAATATGGTTTTCAGGACGAGTTAACAAATATACATTACGGAAAATGCCCGAAAATCGAAACTTATCCTGACATTCCAAATAGGTTGATATGCACCATTTCAGAACAAGCACATCGATAGTGTTCTCACCATTAACAGCAAGCTCTGTAATATCGAATTCACTGGTGGCATGGGAAATCTGCGAATATCCCTTAAATTGACCATTAATATAAAGGTAAAATGCACTGTCAACCCCCTCAAAATTTATATAGTATTTCTCGCCTTTTTTCTTTCTTAAATTAAAAGTACGACGATAATGCCAACACGGATTCTCATATGGAAGATGCGGCAGCATAACCGGAAACGGATATCTGGTATTGAGATATTGAATATGATCATAGCCGTGCATCTGCACACAGGCAGGCACCGGAATTGATTCCTCCAACATCTCATTTACCTCAAAATCCTCTACATGGTCAAGTTGTTTAATTTGCCACACTCCATCAAGAGAAGTAAATCTCGAACTGGAAGTGCGGTCTAAAATACCATACTTTGTCCTGACTGTATCTTCAGGTGCAAAGGGAATATAGTAGCTTCTATGCGCAGTCGTACCAATTCGATCAAACCTTTGAAATTCTTTCATCACGCTTCCTCCTTCATAAGTTCCTTATTTGCCTTTTCAACCTTCAAACGAGAAAGTAACAGCATGACTATTCCACAGAGAATTGTCGGTGCCCACAAATACAAAAACCGGAGCATACTGATGGTTTCAGGCGTCTGAACCAATGCATTTTCAATATATCCGGTGGAATCAAGAAGCCAGCCACATATAGCAGTACCAAGCGCTCCGCCGATTTTAATCCCTAAGGAAGAACAGGAATACATCATTCCGTCAAGACGATATCCGGTCATCAATGTGGTATATTCAGAACATGAAGCAATCAACGCATTCAAGTCACCTTGCAGCGGAACGATTCCCAATGTTGCTAACGCTGTAAAGAAAAGCATAAGAGGTACACTGCCCATATATCCGGCAATCATTACACCAAGACGTCCAACTGTGGCGAGCGCATATCCTCCAATATTTAATTTGTACATACCACCAAGTTTCTGAATGATAGTCGGGAGTACCAACAGCCCCACTACCATCGGAATGTTAATTGCAAGGGCAAAGTCACTGAAAAGCCCTTCGTTGCCGAGTATGTATTTCATATAATAAATTCCCATTCCGATAACAGAAGAATAAATTTGAGTTATAATATAAGTTACGCAGATAATTACATAGTATTTATTCTTCAAAAGAAGCTTTATGGATTTAAGAAAAGTAAGCTTGTGTTCTTCCATCCTCTTTCTTTCCATTTCCTCATCTGCCTCCGGAAGCTCCTTAACAGAGAAAACTGAAACCGTATTTACAATAAGTCCGATAAGCGCATAAATAATCGTAACCGTTCTCCATCCTGCTACTCCGCCACCAAACCAGTTAACCGCATCAATGGTAATATATTGAATTAACATGCTGGTACCAAAAGCAAACATAAATCGTACAGAACCAAGCTGAACACGTTCGTTGGTATTCTTAGTAATAAGTGCAGTAAGTGAAGCATAAGCAATATTGTTTGCTGTAAAGAACACTGCATTTAACAACGTGTATGTAATAAAAAAGAAAATGTATTGTGCTGTCTGTCCCCAACTTACCGGCACTGCAAAGCAAGCGACAAGGGCTACTGCACAACCTATATACATCCACAACATCCAGGGACGAGCTTTTCCCATTTTAGTATGAGTTTTGTCAATCAAGCGTCCGAAGAAGATATCCGTAATACCATCAAAAACCTTTGATAGTGCCATCAGAGTTCCCACCATTCCCATACTAAGGCCTATTGTGTCGGTCAAGTAATACATTACAAAAGCGGTAAGCAGTGCATAAACCACATTGCCCGCAACGTCTCCCGAACCATAACCAATCTTATGATACCATTTTAAGTATTTTTTCTGTTCCATAATCACCAATCTCCTTTTCTTATATTTTCCGATGTCAATTTTATTTTGTACCTTTATTATATATTTTCACAAACACGGATACAATAAATAAAATCAACGCATATATGCACAAAATCACTTTAAATATATTGAAAAACAGCAATTTATGACTTATAATATAAACATAATCACACAAGGAGGAATTGTCTTGTATATTAATGTAGCATATGTCGATGACGAAAATCCCAATATAGAAAATCTGACCGTGCCTATAAAAATTAATAATTGCGGTTATTATCGTGTCCATACAGGTCCGGTGATTGAAACTCCTCACCCGGAGGGAAGAAATGATTATCAGTTATTATATATTGCCTCAGGAAAAGGGCATTTCTATTTTAAAGGAAGTAAGAAAGCGACCATAGTAGAAAAAGGACACATGGTACTTTTCAGACCAAAAGAACCACAGGTCTACTATTATTATGCGAAGGATAAAACCGAAGTTTATTGGGTTCATTTTACAGGTTGGAAGGTAGAGCAATATCTGGACAGCTACGAATTGCCCAAAAAAGAAAATGTTTTTTTTACAGGAATATCACCGGATTATCCGTGGATTTATAATCAGATTATTCGTGAACTGCAGTTACAACGCGCCAATTATGATGATGTGATCAAACTGTTTCTTCACCATATTCTTTTAACAATTAACCGCTATATCAAAGAAGGAAAACAAACAAAAAACGAAACCATCAGCGATATTGAACGAGCCGTACATTATTTTAACGAAAACTACAACAAACCCATATCCATCGAACAATACGCACAGGAGCACCTGATGAGTGTCAATTGGTTTATACATAGTTTCAAAGAAGTAATGAACACTCCACCTATGCAATATATTGTTTCTTTGAGAATAGCGGCTGCCAAAGGATATTTGGAAAACAGCAACAAGAACATAAATGAAATTGCAAGTATCATAGGATATGATAACCCTTTATATTTCAGCAGATTATTCAAAAAACATACAGGTATGACACCAACAGAGTATAAAAAGCGAAATAAAGCATTTCCCCAGAAGTAAAGCGCCGCATTATGCGACGCTTTTAATCTTATATTTTATAACTTATAAATCAAACTATACTTTTCTTCCAGATAATTTAAGAATGGCCTTGCATCCAGGTGTTTACCTGTAATGCGTTCTGCCATCTGACCTGCTGTAAAACAGCAGCCATACTGACGAACCTTTTCATCAAGCCAAGCATTCAGCTCCGTGAAGCAACCCTGTCGTAGCTGTTTTTCAAGATTCGGAATATCCCGTAAAATGGCCTCTCTCAGCTGTCCGCAGTAAATGTTGCCCAAGGCATAGCTCTGGAAATAACCGATGTAATCACCGGCCCAGTGCATGTCCTGAAGCACACCCTCGGTATCGTTCCCGGGACGAATACCTAAATACTTTTCACTTAAATCGTTCCATGCATGTGAAAGGTCTCCTACCTCTAATTTGCCGGCAAAGCAGTCACGCTCCAACTCATATCGTAAAATCACATGCAGACTGTAGGTAACTTCGTCTGCTGTGATGCGACGAAGGCTTGGTTTTACCGCGTTCATGGAAAGATAAAAATCCTCCAAATCTACGCCTGCAAATTCCGGAAATTCCTTTTGCAGCTGAGGATAATAGTACTCCCAATAGGCCTTGCTGCGTCCAACGATGTTTTCGTTAAAGCGGGCCATGGCTTCTTGGAAACTACCTTCGATACCACCCCACATATTGGCTGTGTTAACAAGCTCGTTACCGCCACTGGCATACATGGCATGGCCTGCTTCGTGCAAACAGGTAAATATCATATTTAATGTGTTATTCTTGTGAATAGAAACACGCGCATCACAAGGTCCCATAAAGGAAGTAAAAGCGTGTACCACCTTATTGTTAAAGCCTCCGCGGCTTTCCTGATAGCCTGACTCGCAGGCAAGTCGGCGAGAAAATGCTTCCAAATGTGCAGGTTCGACGGGGGTATTAAAAATATCACTGTTGGGCTTAACCGTACTCTTTTCAATCTGACTGCGCAGTCTGGTAAGCCCCTCCTTTAACACATCAAATTCACGGCTGATATCCTCACAGCCGGTTCCTTCATCATTGATGTTGACCAACGTCTCAAAAGCCGGTACATCGGGATTAATGGCTAAAGCAATCTGCCTTTTTAAATCAAAGACCTTAGTAAGCCACGGACGAAAAATTTCAAAGTCCTGCTTTTCACGTGCTTCCTTCCACTTATTCATGGTTTCCGCACGAAGCATACTGTACTGATACATCAAATCCTTTGGCGTTCGTGTCTGATTGCGATAGCGGAATAAAAAGCTGCGAATAAGACCACGCTCAATGTAATCTTCCATTTCATTAAGGTTCACGTGCTTAAAGTAATCAGCTGCCGCCTTAGCATCCTGGCTGTCAAATAATCCTGCTTTCTGGGATGCAACATGTGCAGCCACCTGCTGTCTGTAAGCACCGCCTTCTACCGGCAGCGCTGACCACTGGTCCAGTTCAAACAGGGATTCTATGGTCTTGTAATAACGAAACTGGTCATTCAGTGACCAAATATAATCTAAATGCTTTTGATAGCTCACAATTGCCTCCTAAAATGCCTTTATTCATAATCATTAATAATAGCGTGTGCGGTAACTTCCTTCCCCTCCTTCATAACAAAGGCACAATCAAGCAGTGCCTTGTCATCGGTAAGAAGATCCCGTCTCCATGCAGCAATATCCGCATATTTGCCCGGCTCTATAGTACCTACTTTATCGCTGATGCCCAATATGTCCGCGTTTACTGCAGTAGCGGCCTTCAAAGCTCTAAAGGCGTCCATACCGTTACGCAGCCATGCAGAATATTCTCTGCCGCATTCGTAATTCTGATATCCTACTACCAAATCTGTTCCATAACCAAGGCGAAGCTTACTCTTCTTTAATATTTCGCGGCTTTCTACCAGATTATCACGATAATAACGAAGCTTGCGTTGAAATTCCGGAGACTTCTGCGCTAATTTTTCTTCATCTAAGAGCACGATTTCATCATACGGGCAGAAGGTAGGTACTACATAAATATCCTTTTCCTCCAGTATACGGGCCGTTTCCTCATCAATCAGTGATGCATGCTCAATACCGTCAATGCCAAGCTCTGCAAGCGTTTGCACCAGCTCCGTCGTGTAGGCATGTGCGGTAACTGTTGTATGCAGCGAATGCGCCGTCTCTATAATAGCCTTTAATTCATCATAGGATAACTGCTTATCCTCCGGTGAGTCATTTGGTGTAAAAAAGCCACCGGTTGCCATAATCTTAATAAAATCCGCGCCCAACTTTACTTCATGACGCACGGCATCACGAAAGAATTCCGCACCGCTTCCCATGGTCGGGTAACAGGTTTCTAAAAAACGAGAAAGCTTTGGATTGGTAGCGATTTTCTGGGTAGAGTCTCCGTGACTGCCCGGTGCACACAGAAAATGCGGTGCCACAACTATACGGGCTCCCTCAAAAAATCCAGCCTCAATAGCACGCTTTACATCCAGAGAATAATCCTCCTGAAACCAGCCTACATGTCGGATTGTGGTAAATCCTCCTGCCAAGGCACGACGTGCACATTCAGATACTGCTAACGCACGCATTGCATCTGAATAATATACTGCATCCTTATCGATTTCTCTCCAATCAAAGAAGCTGGCATGCACATGAGCATCAATCATACCCGGTGTTACCGTCAGATGAGAAAGGTCCACCACCTTGCAATCCTCTGGTGTGGTTACACATGCTCCTACCTCTACAATATATTTATCTTTGATTAAAATCTCGCAACGCTCCTGTAATTCATCCTGAATACCATCATAAAGCTTGCCACATAAAATTTTTGTATAAGACATAGTTTTTACCTTTTCCCTTTTATTATAAAAAGCCGCCTCTCAAAATAGGAAAAGCGGCTTTTATGCTCTACTTAAAAGAATACACCTGCTCCAGGTCCAAGCGGTAAGTTCAATAATACCCAAATAATAACCATAACAATCCAGCTAAGTAAGAATGCAACAGAGTATGGTATCATCATAGAAATAATAGTACCCATGCCGGCCTTCTTGTCATACTTGGATGCCATACCGATAATCATTGGTAAATATGGATAAATCGGTGTAATTGGATTGGTACAGGAGTCACCGATACGATAAATAACCTGCGCAAACTCCGGAGAGTAACCTAACATCATGAACATCGGAACAAAAATCGGAGCGAAAATGTACCATTTTGCAGTACCGCTTGTCATAAAGAAGTTTACTAAGGTCGTAATTAAAATAACGCAAATAATCATCGGAATATCTGTAAAACCTACACTCTTTAAGAAGTTTGCAGCTGCCACAGCGATGACTGTGCCCAGATTGGTATAACTGAAAATCTGGATAAACTGTGCAATAACAAATACCAGTACTATGTAGCTTGTCAGAGAATTCAAGGAATCCGCCATCATCTTCGGAATATCACTTGCTGTCTTGAAAACACCTACCGTCTTACCATATACCACACCAACCAGGATAAAGTATACAATTAAAAATCCTACTAAGCCGTTAATAAATGGACCGTCTAATACGCCACCTGCTGCAGAACGAAGGAAACCATTCTTTGGAATTAAACCGATTAAAATAAGTGCAATGAAAATCAAGCTGAAAATACCTGCATTGCGAAGACCCTTTCTCTCAATTGGGGTAGCATCACGCTCATTATCAACCTCTGTGCCTGCATATACACCCAGACGCGGTGCAATAATTTTGTTGTTTACAAACACACCAACAACGGTAAGCAGGATACAGGATACAATCATAAAGTACCAGTTGTTAGCTGCCGTGGTGGTGTAGGTAGGGTCAATAGTCTGCGCCGTGGCCTCTGTTACCGGATAAAGCAATGCATCTGTTGCTGTAATCATAACGTTGGCTGTAAAGCCTGCATTTACTGCTGCATAACCTGCAATTAAACCTGCCAGCGGATGCTTGCCTGCTGCCCAGAAAGCAGTTGCTGCTAATGGTGGAATAAAAATAATAGAAGCTTCAGAAGCAATACTTCCGTTGATACCTAAAAAGATAACTGCTGCGGTTAAAAGCCACATCGGCACGCCCAAAATCGCACGACGCATAGCAGTTGTTAAAAGTCCACTGCCTTCTGCCACACCAATTGCCATCTGCATAGCAAGTACCACACCTAAGGCTGCAAAGCTTGAGAAGTTACTTACCATACTGGTCATAATCCACTCAAAACCTTCCTTATTAAGCAGGCTCTTCACTGCCACAACCTCACCTGATGTAGGATTCGTTACGGATACCCCCACCGCTGCAAGAATAGCTGCTATCACAACTAAAACACCTGTGATAATTAAAAATAAAATGAATGGATGCGGAAGGGCATTACCAACACGTTCAATCGTACCCAGTATGCCGACCTTTTGTTTTTTTTCTTTACCTGACATAATTTCTTCCTTTCTAAGTGAAATATATAATGATTATACCTTCTTTTGGAAATTTATGCAACATTTTCTTGATTAATCCTTGACTGTTTTGTATTACTTAGATAAAATATGGAGGTATATGTCATTTTTAGGAGGTCTTATGAATACAAAATCAAACTTTTCAAGCAGACTGGGCTTTGTACTTGCTACTGCCGGCTCTGCTGTTGGCTTAGGAAATCTGTGGCGTTTCCCTTATCTTGCTGCTAAATATGGCGGAGGTACTTTCTTATTTATATATATTATTTTAGTAGTTACCTTTGGTTTCTCTATGATGATTACCGAAATTGCCATCGGCCGCAAAACAGGCAAGAGCGTTATCGGCGCCTTTAAAAGTCTGGACAAGCGTTTTTCCTTCCTGGGCTATCTGGCCGCTGTTGTGCCGATGATTATTTTCCCATACTACTGTGTTATCGGTGGCTGGGTTATCAAATATGGAGTTCTGTTTTTTACAGGAAAGACAGCATATGCTGCTGCAGATGGTACCTTTAATAATTTTATTGCGGGCACTGTAGAACCATTGGGTTACTTCTTTATTTTTATTGCAGTCACTGCTTTAATTGTAGCATTAGGTGTAGAAAAGGGTATCGAGAAATTCAGCAAGATTTTAATGCCGCTGCTTGTTCTGCTCACCATAGGCATTGCGATTTACGGCTTAACCGTGGATGGAGCAATGGCAGGTGTCAAGTATTACCTTACACCTGATTTTTCCAAAATTTCCATGAACGCCATTTGCGCTGCTTTAGGACAGTTATTTTATTCTATGTCCATTGCTATGGGTATTTTAGTTACATATGGTTCCTACATGAAAAAGGAAGATGATTTGGCCAAAAGTGCCGTACAGGTAGAATTATTTGACACAGGCATTGCCTTCCTGTCTGCCTTGATTATCATTCCTGCAGTTTTTGCTTTTTCAGGCGGTGATCCTGCCACATTAGGTGCCGGTCCGTCCCTGATGTTCATTGCACTGCCAAAGGTATTTGCCAATATGCAGTTTGGCGCTGTAATCGGTGCTGCTTTCTTTATTCTGGTACTTTTTGCTGCTTTAACTTCTTCTATTTCTCTACTGGAAACTATTGTTTCTATTTTCATGGAGAAACTTGGCTGGAATCGCAAAAAAGCCTGCCTGATTGTATTTATTATCTCCCTTGCGTTAGGTGTTCCTTCCGCTCTGGGCTATGGTTTATTGGGCAGCATCAAACTCCTGGGCATGCAATTTTTGGATTTCTTTGACTTTATCAGTAATACCGTGATTATGCCTATCGTAGCTTTCTTTACCTGCATCCTTGTAGGATACGTTATTAAGCCAAAGGCAATCCACGACGAAGTCAGCGCTTCCGGCAAGTTCAAACGCTATGGCATGTACCGCATTATGATGAAGTACGTGGGACCGGTCATGCTGGTACTGATTTTTGTATCAGCGATGTTAAATGCATTTGGAATTATAAGCTTGTAATTTCCGGATTTAGAATATAAAGATGGCTTAAAGTTTATATATTTTAATGCCAAAGGAAATTTAAACATCCAAAAAGCAAAAAAGGAGTTGCTTACATACCTAAATAGTAGTAAAACAGAAAATGTAACAAACAATGATATCGCACATCTTCACAATTATGTGAGCAGCTTAAAGCAATCAGCGGAGGTGCAGGGTAAATTTATGACAATGGGTGAATGGATGGATGCATATACAGCAGATGTTGTAGCGGAGGCCTTTTCAGAAGGCGAAGTTTCCGGTCGAATTAAGGCACTTCTTGATATTCTAGAGGACTTCGGAGCAGTGCCAGATGAATTTTTAGGGCAGATTTAGAATTACGATCCCCAAGGCATTTTATTGCATCTAATCAGGCCTCCTGACAACTCCAATGGAATTGCCGGGAGGCCTGACATGCTTATCGTATTTTATCTTTAACACTTATTAAAGAACTTTACCCGCCATGTAATTAATAAACTGCTGTGCAGTACGTCCGGAAATGCCTCCATGAGCGAGTTCCCACTTATTAGCCTCCGCCTTTAATTCTTCGTCAGAGTACGGCAAGTTCATGCGGTGAGCAAGTCCCAGAACAATTTCATAAAATTCCTTATGATCCGGCTTGGAGTAATTGATAGTTACACCAAAACGATTTACCAGTGACAGTTTCTCCTCCATGGTGTCTGAGCGGTGCAAACCTTCACTCTGTTCCACGTCATTTCTGTCCTTCCAGGTCTCCTTAATCAGGTGACGACGATTGGAGGTGGCATAAATGAGGATATTATCCGGCTTGGTCTCCACACCGCCTTCAATTACAGCCTTTAAGAATTTGTACTCGATTTCAAATTCCTCAAAAGACAAATCATCCATATAAATAATAAACTTGTAGTTGCGGTTTTTAATCTGTGCAATCACCGCAGATAAATCCTTAAACTGGTGCTTGTAAATTTCAATCATACGTAAGCCGTCCGGATAAAACTCGTTAACAATGGCCTTAATACTGGTAGATTTACCGGTACCACTGTCACCGAAAAGCAGCACGTTATTGGCTTTTTTACCCTCTACGAAAGCCTTCGTATTGTCTACCAGCTTCTTTTTCTGCAGCTCATAACCAATCAAATCATCCAGCATTACCTTTTCCATGTTGTTTATAGGCAGGAAGGTAATATCCCCTGCCCGGTCACCGGACAAAATACGGAAGGCCTTATTGAGGCCGAACATGCCCACACCATAGGCCTTGTAAAAATCGGTTACAAAAGCAAAAAATTCCTCTTCATCCTTTGCTGTCTCTAACTTTGCAGAAAGCGCCTGTACCTTTTCGCTTACGTTTTTGTTATACATCAGCTCCTTTTTGCTGATGGCCTTGTAGTTATTAATACGAGTAAAGCAATCGATGCCAAGCTTCTCCTCAATACCACTAAAATCGTAATCAAACAGGGCCTTAAATGCCTTAAAATCGCCCTTTGCAAAATAATTGACACTACCATCATTTGCACCCACCTTCTCGCAGGTGATGCTGAATGGATTTTCGTTGGTAATAAGTAAGAAAGTCAGGTAATTATGCCATAAATTCTTATCAAAGCCAAAATTTGTGGCAACCTCCAATATACGCTTAATTTCTCTATGTACTCTGGTAATCAGAATATCCCTGCGCTCCACACCAAGCTCTACCTGTGCAAAAATATCACACAGCTCCATCAAAATAGAATCCTTTGGCATGTCTCCATATATTAATAATTTCGGTACTATATTATGCATATATTTTTCCTCGCTCGTTTAATATCCTAAAGCCCCTATTACAGACTCATCGTTGTCAATCCACTCCTGCACCATAATCATGCGGTACTCATCCTTACTGTCACGTATGTACACACGCTCTATGCCTGCATTAATAATCATTCTTTTACACATAGAACAGCTGCAGGAATTGGCCACATACTCTCCCGTCGCCACCTCCGTGCCTACCAGATAAAGGCTGCTGCCAAGCATTTTATCGCGGCTGGCTGAAATAATGGCATTAGCCTCCGCATGTACACTGCGGCACAGCTCATAACGCTCTCCACGAGGCACGCCCAGCTTCATACGAATACACTCCCCTAAATCAGAGCAATTAGCACGAACTCTTGGTGCTCCTACATATCCTGTAGAAATAACCTCATCTGCCTTTACGATAACTGCACCGTACAATCTGCGCAAACAGGTACCTCTCTGTGCCACCGCCTCTGCTAAATCCAAATAATAATTTGCTTTGTCTCTTCTCATATGCGACTCCTTAACGCTCCATTTCAGACACACGCCCTGTTGTCTGATGGTCTTTAATCATGGCATCAATTTCCTTTAAGTCAGATACTAACAAGTCACCCAATACAGTATTTTTCATAGCTCCACAGGCATTTCCATACTCCAAAGCCTTACGGCAGTCCATATGATACTTTAAAAGTCCATACAGCGCACCGGAAATATAAGCATCTCCGGAGCCGATACGATCTACTACGTCAATATTGTGATATGGCTCCTCCTCATAATACATATCATCCTCTGCATTATAAATAATAGAACCAAAGGTGTGGCATTTCGGACTGTGTACAATACGCTGCGTAGAGGCAACAATTTTGATGTCATACTCTTCTGCAAATTCTTTCATAATGGACTTCACATCCCCTTCCTTTAAGAAGGTCAGGCGCGCCGTATCTTCAGAACAGAAGAAAATATCCACATATGGCAAAATTGCTTCAATACACTCCTTGGCCTCAGCGCCGGTCCACAGATTACCACGGAAATTAACGTCAAAGGAAATTAATGTTCCCTGGGCTTTAAAACGCTTCATCATTTCAATAGCAGTATCGCGACAGTTCTTGCTAAGTGCAAGTGTTATGCCACTGGTATGAAAACATCTGGCCTGTGTATAAATATCGTCATCAAAATCATCCACGGAAATTTTATTGATAGAACTGTTTTTTCTATCATAAATGATACGTGGCTTACGCGGGTAAGCACCATACTCATAAAAATACACACCCATGCGCGCGTCAGCACTTCTGTCAAACACAATATACTGGTCATTGACATTGCCGAAACGAATACGGTTTCTGGCAAATGTGGTCAAATCATTGTCCGGAAGCTTGGAAATCACTGCCGTCTTTAGACCAAGTGCTGCTGCGCCTGCGGCCGTATTTAACTCTGCCCCGCCGGTTCTTTTACGAAGATTGTCATGACGCTGCAATCTCTCGTTCTCATTGGTAGACAACCGAAGCATAATCTCTCCCAATGCAATCAAATCAAATGTCCTGTTTTTACTCATTTTCTCTATCCTTCCTAAATTTTAATGCCTTCATATCCTACACTCTTAAAGCAAAGAAACCTCTTCTGGAAAAACCGTACCGTTTCATCATATTGCAGCCGAAAGACCGGCAACAACACTTCCCCCATTTCCGTTTCCTTTCCACGGTAATGCTTCTCTGACTTTAAGAAAGTAGCCCTTTTATCATCAGCCAAATATACGTGCAGCTCTGTAATTTCGATATCTGAGTTATCAGCTGAAACTACCTCTACCACAATATTGGTCTTCCCTGTTTTTTTCATATGCTCCTTCAAAGCATCTTCAATCACAAAATTCATACCAGACCTCTACACCTGCATCCAAAAGCTTTCTCCACACACCAAACGTACAAAATACAAAATACCACAATATAAATGCCAGCCATACACTATTGTCATAGCAGCGTAAATTATTTTTTGAAGCAAGGTTTTACGTGAATAACCGTTAAAGCATTTGACAGCGGTATACAGAAAAAGCACAAACAAACAAAAGCTATATCCCCATAAAAAATTACCATCCACGGAACGTTTGCCACTCTCCACCAGACACAAAGCCTCTAAAAAGCCAAGAATCGTCATCAATACGATAAACAAATACTTTTTCTCTTTTATGATATCTTTCAGTGTAACAAGTACCACAAAACCGCAGAACGCCGCCGACAAAATTACAGCCACCTTAGGTCTGTCCGCATGTAGCGAAAAAGTATACCATGGATTTATGGTCATGCCATTACCGGTATCGGAACCAAAAAGCACCGCATTCTGCCACAAAACAACCAGTCCGCTTGGTAACATCGCCGCACCAAAAATAAAAATACGTTTGAACGGCACCCTTTTAAATAAGTCCACCAGCAAGAAAATACCCATAATCGGTGAAAAGGCAAGCAAAAAGCTCGGCTTAATACCTGTCGTGATAACATTGAGTACAGCAAAGGTAAGCCATTCCCTAAGCGTAATACCTTCACGATACTTCGCCTCCAGCTTCCAGTAATACAAAAATGTCATTAACGCAAAAAGCTTCATACAAATGTAGGTAGAATTGTGCCACACATTGGCTGACTGGTAGCTGACATAGCGATGTGCACCTACGCTTTGTATATAAATAGGCATAACCAAATTGGTACATAAAGCCAAAAGCAACGTGTACCAGCTGTTTTCCTTAAACTTTCCCAGATAACAAACCGCTTTCTCCGTCACATAAATCGTTGCAGTACTGATAACCGCAAGCATCAGTGCAATCCCTATGGTAGTGCCGCCAAACAGCACATGCAGTGCCTTGTAAGCATAAGCCGTAAAACTATAATACCAGCCATCCTCAATAATCATACTAATATGTAAAGGCAGGTCTGACTGATATGGAATATTAGCAACATCCGGCAGTTCTGAAATAGACTGGTTATAGTAAAGCCACAAGCATGCAATACCACATATTGCTACCATAATGTGTACAACAATCCGCAAATTTTTATTTTTTTTAGTCGTCATAATAGCTCCTGTAAAACTCATAAGAAATTTATCACAAATATGCCCATTAACCCATTTTATATGATTATAGCTCATTTGGCATCAACTTTTCAACCATATGTTGATATATTTTAGAACAAATTACAAAATCTTACATAATTTCAATGTCCGTGGGTTCCTGTTTTTCCCTTTTCTCATCCTTGGGTATCATAAATTTTAGTGTGCCATTGTTAAATGCTGCTCTTATATTTTCCTGCGCAACTGTTTTCCCTACATAAAATGCCTTTTTAAATTCCTCTGCTTTCTCACTGCCTTCTGATTTACAGGCGGTCACTACAAGATAACCATCATGAAAGGAAGCCCTGATATCTTCTCTGGCAAAACCCGTCATTTCGATTTCTACCACATATATATTATCGCGGTCTTTTACATCATTTTTAATCTGCTCTTCCGCTTTTTCCATATATTTTTCTCTCCTCTATGCACAGCACATCTATGCCTTTGGAGTGTAGTTTTTCCCTTTATATCATTAATTATGCATGCTTCTCAAGTTTTTTACTGAAAACAAAATTTTTACCATAACCAAAAGACAACTGCCACAATTCTGATTTCTAAAATCTCCTTGCAACAGTTGCCTTCTGAAATTTATTTATTCTTTCCATTCAACAAAGGAATAGCTGTCCAATATTTGAAAGTACTTGGCCAAACGCTCATACAAGGGCTCCGCTGCATCTCCAAAATGCTCCTTTACCAGAACCCCCAGTACAGCAATGTCCTTTTCACCATCCATAAGAGGCCATACAAAGCTGCCCATTTCATCCAGATGAATATGAGAAACGGGAGGTCTCTTAAAAAACTTCTGTGCCAGACGATTAAAAAAGCCCACATTTTCTATATCAAGTGTTACAATCCCTTTTTCGTCCGCCGACCAGCTTATCCGTTCCGGCCGCATAGGTCTGCGTTCCAAATAATTTTCTTTTTCTTTTTTCATAAATTATTTTTTCTTCTTCCAAACAGAAAACTTAAGCAGTGACAGAATTACCAGTCCAAATACCACCAGACTACCAAGATTGCTTACTATTTCAGGAAGCTCCAGGTACTGGGAAAGGTTGATAATCTGGTCTAAACCAAAGATTGCAAAAACAGCTAAAAGAATTCCTACCAAGCCTTCGCCGGCAATCATACCGGAGCAGAACAGAATACCGTCATTTACAATCTGATTCTTCTCCTCTTCCTTACGCTTCATCTTGTCAAATACCAGACGAACCAGACCACCTACCATAATGCAGGCATTTAACTGTACCGGTAGATAAACACCGATTGCAAACGGAAGAACAGGAATACCCAAAATTTCAACTACAATAGCTATACAAACACCTACAAAAACCAGTCCCCAAGGAAGATTGCTTTCCATAACACCTTCAATAATCATCTTCATTAACATAGCCTGAGGAGCACCGAGTTCTTCAGAACCAAAGCCCCATGCCTGATCCAGTAAGAACAAAGTTGCACCGATTGCAAGAGCAGATGCTACCACACCGATAACTTCACCAATCTGCTGCTTCTTTGGTGTAGCTCCAAGCAAGAAGCCTGTCTTTAAATCCTGTGAGGTATCACCGGAAATAGCAGCTACAATACAAATAATGGAACCGATTGCAATGGCACCTTGCATACCATGTACACCACCATCACCTGTAGTCTTTAAGATAACAGTTGCAATCAAAAGTGTGGCAATAGCCATACCGGATACCGGATTATTACTACTTCCTACCAGACCTACCATACGAGAAGATACGGTAGCAAAGAAAAAGCCAAAAATAACAATGATAACTGCACCCAATAAGCTGACCGGAATTGCAGGTACCAGCCAGATAAGCACGGTAAGCACTGCTATACTAGCCAACACTACACCTAAATTGATATCTGTGGAAGTACGTGTAACCTTTTCCGCACCTGTACCGCCCTTCATGCTCTTGATAGCGTCACGGAAGGTACGAACAATAAGAGGCAGTGACTTAATCAAACTGATAATACCGCCTGCTGCCAGTGCACCGGCACCGATATAACGAATATAATTACTCCATATGCCGCTAGCACCATCTGCTGCAAATATTGCTCCAATGGTTTCTGTACCGGGATAAAGTACAATCTGCTCACCGAATAATACAATCAACGGAATGAGAACCATCCAGCTCAGTACACCACCGGCAAACATATAGGAAGAAATACGTGGACCGCAGATATAACCCACACTCATAACTGCCGGATAAATCTGAGTTCCGATTTCTCCGTGGAAATTCTTTACTCTGATGGATACTTCGCTTGGTACCAGCTTTAAACCATCAATAATAAACTTAAATAAAGCAGCAAATCCCATACCTGCAAATACGGTACCTGCATTTGCTCCACCCTTTTCGCCTGCTAAAAGTACCTCAGCACAAGCGGTTCCTTCCGGATAAGGCAGGATTCCATGTTCCTTTACAATCAATGCATTTCTTAAAGGAACCATAAAAAATACACCTAAAAGTCCACCCAACAATGCAATCAAAGTGATTTCCAACATGCTTGGTGCGTCCATTCTGCCCTCTGACGCCCAAATAAACAATGCAGGCAATGTAAAGATGGCACCTGCAGCTACAGATTCGCCTGCGGAACCTACTGTCTGCACAATATTACTTTCGAGAATAGAATTTTTACGCATTACTACTCGAATGACACCCATGGCAATAACAGCCGCCGGAATGGATGCGGATACAGTCATACCTACTCTAAGTCCCAGGTAAGCATTAGCAGCACCAAATACTACAGCAAGAATAATACCCATAACAATAGATGTCACGGTAAATTCGGGAGTAATCTTTTCTGCCGGAATATAAGGCTTAAATTCGTCTTTTTTGTTCATAGCATTCTCCTTCGTTTTTAAAACTTCTCTTTATATTTTAACTAAAAATCACTATTATGACAAGCAAAATATTTAAAAAGAGGGTAGTCCCTATCAAATCAGGGAATACCCTCAATCCATCTTATATAATGCCTTATTCAGCTACGTATGGCATAAGAGCAACGTGACGTGCTCTCTTGATAGCTGTTGTAAGAGCTCTCTGATGCTTAGCGCAGTTGCCGGTAATTCTTCTAGGAAGAATTTTACCTCTTTCGGATACGTATCTCTTTAACTTAGCTGTATCCTTGTAATCGATTACATTATCTTTACCGCAGAAAACACATACTTTCTTTCTTCTGCGCATACCGCCTTTTCTCTTCATTGGAGCATCAGCTTTTTCTGTCTTATTGTAAGCCATTGTTATTGCCTCCTTGTCATTGCAAATTAATTAAACGGTAATTCTTCGTCGATACCATCAGGAATGTTCATAAAGCCATCGCTGATAGAGGTGTTTGTAGGACGAGCAGGTGCACTGTAACCACCTTCACTCTGACCTGAAGCATTTTTGCTTTCAGCAAACTCCTGATCCTCTACTACGACATCAGTTGTGTAAACGCGCACACCATCCTTGTTGGTATAACTGCCGGTCTGAATACGGCCTGTAACAACAAGCTTGGTACCCTTATGAAGATATCTCTCAGCAAACTCTGCAGAACGGCCAAAAGCCACACAACCAATAAAGTCTGCACTGTCCTCTCCATTATTACGATTAAATCTACGATCTACAGCCAAAGTATATCTGGCAACCGCAGTTGCATTTTCACCCTGAGAATAACGAACTTCCGGATCTCTCACCAGACGTCCCATAAGAATTACTTTGTTCATAAAAAACTCTCTTTCTATTAAGCTTCCTGCTTAACGATTAAGTATCTGAGTACGCTGTCCATAATACGAACACGGCTCTCGATTTCAGCTGGAGCACTTGTTGGTGCTTCAAACTGGATGAAGTAGTAGTAACCTTCTCTCATCTTCTGAATTTCGTAAGCTAATTTCTTCTTACCCCATTCATCAACGTTAGAAACTGTACCACCGAATCTTACGATAAGAGATTTAGCTCTTTCTACAGCTGCTGCTCTTTCTTCATCTTCGATCTTTGCACTGACAACAAAACATAATTCATACTTTGTCATTGTCGTTTACCTCCTTTTGGTCTCTGGCCCTTGT
>JAZRRW010000083.1:0-4490 GCA_045651105.1 Lachnospiraceae bacterium | reverse complement strand
TCGCCGATGGCCACTTCCTTTAATTCTTCTCTTTCCTTGTACTTACCACTCAGAATATCATCTCTGATTTGATGAAACACACGACCTCTTAAGGAATACTTATCCCTTGCCTCTTTAGTCACATCTCGACCATTCACTTTAATCCTCCATAGAAATTCTGATACATTCTTTGTTATTACAGAACTTCTTAGTTCCTGCAATTGTATTTCTAAAATACAATCCTTTTGCAATGTATTATTGTATACAATTATTTTTGTATTGTCAATGTTTTCTTCCAAATTTATAAAAAATTTATTAGCACCATTTGTTAAATCACTACATAACTTATAGCATAACACTTAAAATTTGGAGGTTCTTATGAGCGATTTATCTAACTGCGGATGTGGCAATAACAGAAGAGACAACAATTGTGGATGTGGATGCAATAATGGTTGTGGTAACGGTCTGTTTGGCGGCAATAACAATAGTTGTATTTGGATTATTATCTTATTGTTCTTCTTCTGCGGCAACAACAATGACTGCGGTAATGGTTGCGGCAATGGTATCCTGGGCGGCAACAACAATGGCTGCTGTGATTGGATTATCTGGATTATCCTGCTCTCCTGCTTCTGTGGCAATAACAACGGCTGCGGTTGCAACAATGGATGTGGTTGCTGCTAATTAGTCTGATAAGTGGGCGGTGTAAAAGCCGCCCATTTTAAACGCCTGCTTTTGGAATACATAAGATTTTCTATCATATAGTAAACCAAGGGAGGTGTATTTATGGAAGATGTTGACAAGTTACAGACCCAATTCGAAAATATCGACCGGCTATTAGAAGCCTTACTTCCATTTGTTTCCTCCAGGTATCAAAGTAAGCTGCGCTCTATCCACCAGATGTTAGAGCCCATGAAGCATATCAGAGAAATAATGCGGACAATAGAAATGGTAAAAGCTATGCAGTCCATGATGGCAAACAACGAAGATGGCAGCCCCGATTTATCCATGCTCTCCGGCTTTTTAAACCCTGAGCAGATGCAAATGTTTGAAATGTTTCAGTCCATGCAGGACATGAATTTGTAAATAGTAAAGGAGACACATAGTATGAACAAACCAGCCTGGATGTCAGACCCGACTATCGCACATATTCCACAGGAAAAACTGGACTTTCTGTCCTCTATGTTTGAGAAGGTAAAAGGAAAAAGCAAAAATGAACTGATGCCCTTCCTTATGGCTATGCATAGCAAAGTCAAGGGTAATGTCAAATTTACTGCTGAAGAAATGCAACTGGTAATTGCCGCTATCAAACGTTCCTCCTCTGAGGAAGAAAAACAGCAGATTGATAAGGTACTGGATATGGCAGCAAAAAAAGCTAAGAAATGAATCATGTACCAAAAAGCTGTGACACCATCAAAAAGTGCCACAGCTTAGTTACTCTATAAAATCTTACTTCTGCACAATATTAATAATACGTCCCGGAACGTAGATTTCCTTTACAATGGTGCCTGTCAGCTTGTCAGCTACCAGTGCCTTTCCTGCCGCAATGGCAGTGTCCTTGTCCACATCCACAGGTAAAGAAACGGTACCTCTCATCTTGCCGTTAATCTGAACAGCGATTTCCACGGTATCTTCCTGAATAGCAGCTTCGTCATAGGTCGGCCATGGCTCGTATGCCAGAGTCCGGTCATGTCCAAGGCTTGCCCATGCCTCTTCGCCTACATGAGGGCAGATACAGGAGAACATCTTGATAAAGCCTTCTGCATACTCTCTCGGACACTTACCTGCTTTGTAAACTGCATTTACAAAAATCATCATCTGGCTGATGGCTGTATTAAATCCAAGCTGCTCAAAGTCCTCGGTAACCTTCTTAACGGTCTGATGATATACCTTCTTTAAGCCGTCATCTTCGCCCTCCGTAATATTAGCAGGCTCTGTAAAGAAGTTCCATACACGGTTAATGAAACGTCTGGCTCCATCTACACCCTGTGGGTTCCATGGCTTGGAAACCTCCAAAGGACCCATAAACATTTCGTATAAACGAAGAGTATCTGCACCGTAATCTCTTACAATATCACTAGGATTGATAACAAATTCAGGGAAACGCTTACCCATCTTGATACCATTTTCACCAAGAATCATGCCCTGGTGCACTAACTTTTGGAATGGTTCCTTAACAGGAGACAAGCCCTTGTCATACAGGAAACGGTTCCAGATTCTGGAATACATCAGGTGGCCTACCGCATGCTCAGGACCACCTACATAAAGGTCAACCGGCAGCCAGTGCTTCAAAAGCTCCTGATTTGCAAATTCCTTGTCATTATGCGGGTCAATATATCTCATATAGTACCAGCTGCTTCCTGCGCTGCCCGGCATGGTAGAGGTCTCACGAACACCCTTGATGCCATTGCTGTCGTACTGCTTCCATTCTACTGCATTTTCCAAAGGTGCCTTGCCGTTTTTGCCCTTGTAGTCTTCTAATTCCGGCAAAATTAATGGCAGCTCTTCATCCGGTAACACATGTATTTCGCCATCCTCTGTATAAACCACAGGAACCGGCTCACCCCAGTAACGCTGACGTGCAAAAATCCATTCACGGAAATGATAATTTACCGTCTTTCTGGCAACACCGCGCCTTACCAGCTTGTCTGTAATGGCTTCCTTTGCCTCTTCTACGGTAAGCCCTGTAAATTCCTCAGAATTAATAAGCTTACAGCCCTTGCCCAGATAAGAGCCCTTTTCAAAGGCATGCTCGCTGACATCACCGCCGTCAATAACCTGTATCATAGGAATATCATGTGCAATGGCATATTCAAAGTCTCTCTGGTCATGAGAAGGCACTGCCATAACAGCACCGGTACCATAGCTTGCCAATACGAAGTCACCGATAAACAAAGGAACCTCCTTGCCATTTACCGGATTAATTGCATACAAGCCCTTTAAAATACAGCCGGACTTGGTCTTATTTAACTCGGTACGGTCCATATCGTTTTTCTTAAGGGTCTCATCGATATAAGCCTGTACCTCTTCCGGATTCTGTACTCTAGGCATTAAATCCTTCACAATTTGTCCGTCCGGAGCCAGTACCATAAAGGTAATACCATAAATGGTCTCAATGCAGGTTGTGTAAATAGAGAACTTGCCGCCGCCTACAATTTCAAAATCAACCTCAACACCTTCTGATTTGCCAATCCAGTGTCTCTGAATATCCTTGGTAGATTCCGGCCAGTCAATCTCCTCTAAGCCCTCCAACAGCTTCTCAGCAAAGGCAGGCTGATTGATAACCCACTGCTTCATGTTTTTACGAACAACAGGGAAACCTCCTCGTTCTGACTTGCCATCGATTACCTCGTCATTAGACAAAACGGTACCTAGCTCTTCACACCAGTTAACCGGCATATCCACATACTTTGCGTAACCATCTAAAAATAACTGCTTGAAAATCCACTGTGTCCACTTATAAAACTCAGGATCGCTGGTGGCTAACATCTTAGACCAGTCATAGTCAAATCCTAATTCCTTTAACTGTTTGGAAAATGTCTCGATATTGCTCTGGGTAAATCCATTTGGATGATTACCGGTATTTACTGCATACTGCTCTGCCGGCAAACCAAAAGAGTCATAACCCATCGGATGCAAAACATTATAGCCCTGCATACGCTTCATACGGGACATGATATCTGTAGCTGTATAGCCCTCCGGATGACCTGCATGCAGGCCTACTCCTGATGGATACGGAAACATATCCAATGCATAATACTTTGGCTTGCTGAAATCCCACACGTCTGTTTTAAACGTCTCATTCTCAGCCCAATACTTCTGCCATTTCTGCTCCACCTCGCGGTGATTATATGGTACTGCCATAATTTTAACCTCTGTTTCTAATATAATAATTATTTCAAAAAACTCTCCCGGTGACCATCACCTTGGAGCCAATCATTTTTATTTTAGTAGGGATTGGTAATTATGTCAAGGTTTATCAGTAAAATAACTTAATGAAAGACTTTACACCTTGGTTTACAGGTTACATTTGGCTTTATTCTGATTTTATAACAGAAATATAAAGATTGTTGTCCGGCACGGAATAGCCTAGTTTGGACTCTAACTGCTTTCGTTCTTCTAACAATGTAGTTAATGCATTGGTATCTTTTGTATTCCTTGCCACTCTGTCGAGGCAGGCAATTGTGTCTTTCAGCATTCCTTCATATTGTTTGTCTGTCATCGGATATTCTACTCCATTCATGATTTTTACCGCCTTTTATAAATTGTATAACTTAATTATAGGTGGTTTGATTGTCGGTGTAAAGTCTTTAATTAAATATTAGCATAAAAAAACATGAAATTAGGACGATATATCGTCCTAATTTCTGTTTTTTCATATTTATATTCCGCCTTTCTGCGAAAGGCACCGATGGGGTCATGAAACACTTTAAGTTCTTTCGCTCTTTTAAATTTATTTTCCTTCTGATATTATCTTCTTAATAAGACTGACACACTACAGAACACGTGGAGGT
>JAZRRW010000082.1:0-35455 GCA_045651105.1 Lachnospiraceae bacterium | reverse complement strand
GCCGGTCCTTAGCGAGACGAGGCATGGATGCCGAAGTCGAGCTTAGTACCGCTGCGTATTTCTAGAGCGAAAGCGTGTCTTAAAAGGCATTTTATAACACTCTCCACATATACAAGGACTAAAAAGGCAGCCTTCATAAATTTGGAATCAGAAAGCCAAACCGAAATTTTCCGAAAAGCAACCTCTGGTTGACAAAGTTCCTACGCAAACTGATAGCATTGCAACTGGTATATATGATATAATAACACTACTTAAAGGAAAGAAAGGTGTGTTAGAATGAACGTAGCAAATAGAATACAACAGTTGAGAAAGTCTAAAGGAATTTCACAGGAAGAGTTTGCAGAGAAAATCGGGGTTTCACGTCAGGCAGTCTCAAAATGGGAGAGTGAGCAGTCATTGCCGGATATCGAAAAAATTATTTTGTTGAGTGACTATTTTGAGGTTACAACAGATTACATATTAAAGGGGATAGATGTGGTGCCAGCTGAAGCTTCATTCGACCAAGAAGAGCCCAATGCAATGATTTTTAGCATTGTAGGAACGGCCTTTAATTTTATAGGGGTGATTGTTCCGGCAATGATATGGTATGAACAGCAAATTGCAACGGCAACGGCTGTTGGATTAATTTTAATGGTCATAGGCTGCATGATTTTCGGTATTGGTATGGCAGTGTCTGATGTGGCAACAAGAGCTAAAGCAAAGCTGGCATTTTGGACAATAAATGTTTGGTTACTGATTTTCATGCCAATGTCACTTGTGTATAATAGTTTGTTAGGTTTTAAAGGAGCTGCTCCATATCCATTGCCATTCGGTTCCTTCAAAAGATATGCGGCGTTTTGGATGGCTTATATTGCGGTTGGAACAGGGATTGATGTGTTGCTTCATAAGGTAAGAAAACATATCAAATAATTTCGTCATAGGAGAAGTACTATGCATTTTGTAACTGCAAAAGGAATCTTATCTGCCAACAATGGCATGAATTTATATAGGGGATGTACCCATGGCTGCATTTACTGTGACAGCAGGAGTAAGTGCTATGGTTTTAAACATGCCTTTGAGGATATAGAAGTGAAGCAAAATGCACCGGAGTTATTGGAGAAGGCTCTTCGAGCCAAGCGGCAAAGGTGCATGATTGGTACCGGTGCAATGTGTGATCCGTATATGCATTGTGAAGAGACGGTGAGGTTAACCAGAAGGTGCCTTGAAATTATAGATTATTATGGGTATGGTCTGGCTATTCAGACGAAGTCTGATAGAATACTTAAGGATTTGGATTTGCTCAAAAGTATCAATGAAAAAGCTAAATGTGTGGTGCAGATGACCTTGACCACCTATGATGAGGATTTGTGTCGGATACTGGAGCCTAATGTATGCACTACGAGGGAGAGGGTAAAGGCATTGCAGGTATTTCATGAAAATGGTATACCCACCATCGTCTGGCTGTCGCCAATTTTGCCTTTTATAAATGATACAAAGGAAAATATAGAGGGCATTTTAGACTATTGCATTCAGGTAAAGGTATATGGTATCATTAATTTTGGAATGGGAGTAACCTTGCGGGAGGGGGACCGTGAGTATTTTTATGCGGCATTGGACAAACACTTTCCGGGTATGAAGGAAAGGTACCACCGTAAATATGGTTATTCCTACGAAGTGCAAAGCGACAGGCATACACAGTTGATGGAACTCTTTAGGGATAAATGTGAGAAGGCGGGCATTGTACATGATATAAATGAATGTTTTAAGTTTTTGCGCGAATTTCCTGAAAAATATGAACAGATGACGTTGTTTTAAGGAGGCAATATTATGATTTTTGATTTTAATTATTATAACCCAACAAAAATTTATTTTGGAAAGACGGCTCTTTCTAATTTGGAAGGAGAACTGGCTGCTTATGGCAAAAATGTTCTTTTGCTTTACGGCAAGAATTCTATCAAGAAAATCGGCTTGTATGATGAAGTGATGGCGATTTTGAAAGCCTGTGATAAAAATGTGGTGGAGCTGGCGGGAATTAATTCCAATCCAAGGTACAGTCAGGTACTAGAGGGCGCAAAGCTTGTTCGTGAAAATAATGTTGACTTGATATTGGCTGTAGGTGGCGGTTCTGTGGTGGATTGCGCCAAGGCAATTTCTGTTTCTGCTTATGCAAAGGGGGATCCGTGGCAGAGGTATTGGATGAACCAGGAGCCTGTTGATAATGAAATTGTGCCTGTTGGTACGCTTTTGACCATGGCAGGTACTGCCTCTGAAATGAACGGTGGTTCTGTCATTACCAATGAGCAGGTAATGCTTAAAACAGGCAGAGTATATCCGGCAAATGTTTATCCAAAGTTTTCCATTTTAAATCCGGAGTACACATACACAGTACCGAAGCACCAGATGGTAAGCGGTATTTTTGACATTTTTTCACATCTTCTGGAGCAGTATTTCTCAGGCAGTGACGATAATACTACCGATTATGTGATAGAGGGTGTGCTTGCGTCATTGATTAACAGTGCCAGAGTAGCTGTGCAAAATCCTACGGATTATGAAGCAAGAAGCAATATTATGTGGTGTGCGACGCTGGGCTTAAATACCATTACCGGTCTTTCCAAGGAGCAGGACTGGGAAGTGCATATGATAGAGCATCAGCTGGGGGCTTATACGGATTGTCCTCACGGACTTGGCCTGGCGGTAATTTCTATCCCGTACTACAAATATATTTACAAATATGGTCTGGATAAATTTGTTCGCTTTGCTACGAAGGTCTGGAAGGTTGACACAGAGGGTAAAAACAAAGAGGAAATTGCCCTTGCCGGCATTGATGCCCTTGCAGCTTTCATAAAAGAGCTGGGCATTCCTTCCACACTGCGGGAACTGGGTGCGACAGAGGAAATGCTGCCACTTATTGCCAAGTCTACCGTAAAAGGTGGCGGGTATAAGCAAATGGAGGAAGAGGATATTCTGGCAGTGCTGAAGGAGTGTTTTTAAGAAAGGCAACAAACTGAATGAAAGTTATATAAAGCAGTCATGCACTTAAAATGGTAAAATAAAGGTGAAAAGGGTTCATTTGTTGGATTATCCCGAATTTAGTGACGCTATGTTAAATATTATTGGGAATATGACATTGTATCTTCTTGTAAATAAATTAATGAGAACGTATTATGGTCAGAGGGACTGTAGGAGAAAGGAATAGAAAATTATGAACATCAGAAGAGCAAAAATTACCGATATGAATGGAATCAACAAGCTTTTGGAGCAGGTGCTGATGGTGCATCATAACGGCAGACCGGACTTATTTAAGTCAGGAGCCAAGAAATATACAGACGAAGAGCTGACACTCATTATAGCAGATGATAGCAAGCCGATTTTCGTAGCAGTGGATGAGCAGGAAAAGGTTATAGGCTACGCGTTTTGCCTGTTTCAGCAGCATTTAAATAATAATATACTGACGGATATCAAGACTTTATATATTGATGATCTGTGCGTGGATGAAAAACTTCGCGGTATGCATATCGGCAGGCAGTTGTATGATTATGTGCTGCTCTTTGCCAAGGAGCAGGGATGCTACAATGTGACCCTGAATGTCTGGGCGTGCAACGAAAGTGCCATGAAATTCTATGAAAAATGTGGACTTGTGCCGCAGAAGGTTGGCATGGAGAAGATATTATAGAAATGAAAACGGCTGCGTTGGAGGTGTCTCCGGGCAGCCGTTTTAAGTGATACAGATTTACACCTCTGCAATCAATTCTACTTCACAAAGAACGTTCTTTGGCAGTGTCTTTACAGCAACGCAGCTTCTGGCCGGTTTCTCGGTCATATATTCCGCGTAAACAGCATTAAACGGAGCAAAGTCGTTCATATCGGCAAGGAAGCAGGTGGTTTTCACTACCTTATCGTAGGAGATGCCTGCAGCCTCTAAAAGGGCGCCAAGGTTCTTCATAACCTGATGGGTCTGCTCTTCAATAGTGGTGCCAACGATTTCGCCGGTGGCAGGATTTAAAGGAATCTGTCCTGAGGTAAATAACAGGCCGTTTACGATGTAGCCTTGGGAATATGGGCCAATAGCAGCAGGTGCATTGGCTGTTTCGATCTTTTTCATAAATTTAAGTCTCCTTTTTAGTGATTAGTATTATATTATGCAAGTAATCTTGCAATTTCTTCTTTGTAGGGTGGCAACTTGTTGCCTTCTTTGTCCGGGTCGTCAATATACGGTGTCTCCAAAATCTTTGGAATATCTGCAAGTAATGGATGGTGAACAATATATTTCAGTGTATCAAAGCCAATGTGACCGTCTCCCAGATTGGCATGACGGTCCTTGTGGGCGCCTTCCGGGTTTTTGCTGTCGTTAATGTGGATGGCAGCAAGCTGGTCAAGACCGATAACACGGTGAAATTCTGCAAGAACTCCGTCAAAATCAGTTGCAACAGGGTATCCGGCATCCGACATATGGCAGGTATCCATGCAGACACGAAGCTTTTCAGGGTGTTCCACACCGTCATAAATAGCCTTTAATTCTTCAAAGGTACGTCCGATTTCACTGCCTTTTCCAGCCATAGTCTCAAGGGCAATGTATACAGGGGTATCCGCAGTGAGAACCATGTTTAGGCCTTTGATTATCTGGGCTGTGCCGGCTTCCAAGCCAGCTTCTACGTGAGAGCCCGGGTGGAGAACCAGGATGTTGCTGCCCATAGCAGCGGTACGCTCAATCTCCAGCTTCAAAAATTCTACAGCAAGCTCAAAAGTCTCCGGCTTGACAGTATTTGCAAGGTTGATAATATATGGGGCATGTACAATAAATTGCGTAATGCCAGCTTCTTTCATAAGGGCATGAGCTTCGTCGATACGTAACTGGTTGACATCCTTACGGCGTGTGTTCTGCGGAGCGCCGGTGTATACCATAAAGGTATTGGCTCCATAGGAGAGCGCTTCCTTTACAGAACCCAGAAACATTTCTTTGCCGCCCATACCGACATGCGAACCTAAATAAATCATAATAAATCCTTTCGTAAAATGTGGATAATTTGGATAACATCTTTATTATAACGGATAACTGCAAAATATGCTATCAAAATATTTATTTTTTTAAAATGATATATAAAATGACATATGTATCATAATTAAATGACAGACTCAAAAGGTAAAAATGATGTGGATAACAGTGTGGATAGTGTGGAAAAAGTCATGCAATTTGTATATTTTTATGACACTGACGTCAGAGAAACGGGTTGAATCATGTGGATAACTGTGTCAATTTGACTCAAAACAGATATTTTGGAGTTTTGCTTGACTAGCAATATTATATGTCATATAATATTATTGCCAAGAAAGTATTATATTGAATCAAATAAAGGAGGTACGTATGGTATTTAACACAGGTGCTGCATTGTTAGATGCTATTGTGCTGGCAGTTGTATCCCGTGATGTGAATGGAACATATGGTTACAAGATTACACAGGAAGTAAGGGAGGCTATCGATATTTCTGAATCTACATTGTATCCAGTGCTTCGACGCTTGCAAAAGGATGAATGTCTGGAAGTGTATGATATGGAATTTGCGGGGAGAAACAGACGATATTATAAGCTGACAGAGAGAGGTAGAGTGCAGCTAAGGCTTTATGAAGAGGAATGGCAAGAATATTCGGCCAAGATTTCCGGAATGTTTATGAAAAAGTAGGGAGAGTGTGTATGAGAAAAGAGGAGTATTTGCAGAAATTAGAGCAGCTTTTATATGGTATTCCGGCAGAGGACAGAGAGGAAGCACTGCAGTTTTATCGAGATTATTTAGAGGATGCAGGTAAGGATGTGGATGAGGTGCTTCGTTCACTGGGGTCACCGGAGGAACTTGCAAAAAGTATTCAGAAGGACTTATACAGTCAATATACATATAATGAAAAGAATGTCACCAAGTCTTCCGGAAAAGGTAAGCTTTCCGCAGGCCAGTGGATAATTTTTATTATATTATGTTTGTGTGCTGCACCGGTTATCGTGCCTATTTGCGGAACTATCATTAGCGTAATTATTGCATTGATAATTGCTGTTATAGCCATTGTATTTGGTGTTGGAATTGCAGGAATTGCATTGGTAATTGCAGCTATTGCTACTATAATTGTTGCAATAGTGAAATTAATTGTCTCACCATTTTCAGCACTAATTATGGTAGGACTGGGACTATTAATGGTAGGATTAGGGCTTATCGGAATTGTAATGGCTATATGGCTTGTGTTTAAGGTATTGCCAAAGATTTGCACATGGATTGCGGATATATGTTCTAAGCTGTTTAATTAAGAAGGAGGAGCGTTATGGGTAAGTTTTTAAAGGTATGCTTGATTATTGGCGTTGTTTGTGTTATAGCAGGTGCTGCAGCATCCAGCGCAGGTGTTTCTTTTGGAGGATTAAATGAATTGAAGGATCAGGTGCTGAACGGAGAGTGGAGCTTTGGTGATGACATTGATTTAGACATAAATCCATTTTTTGAATTGGATGAACAGCATTTCTTTGATGATAACGAGATTTTAAATCAGGGCGTAGAAGCCAGAACAGACAACTTTGCTGTGGCAGAGGTTCGGGAAATTTCCTTGAAATGTGCTGGTGTGAAGGTAAATTTTGTAGCATATGATGAGGGTGACACATCCGTCACAAATAGTAGTGATATTCTGGTTCAGGTAGAGAAGACCGCAAAATATCAAAGCTATCTGAAGGAGGGAACTTTATATATTAAGGCCAACAACGAGAGCAAGGTTACAAACAACAGCAAAATTGATATTATGATACCATCCTCCTATTTACAAAGTGGTGGATACGATATTAAGGTAGAAGCAAGTGCAAGTGAAATTTCTCTTGGAAGCTTGAACGCAGCAGATGTTGAGATAGACATGAGTGCAGGAGTGATTGGTTGGGAAAGTTTGGTAGCCGGAAAACTGGACATTGAGATGACGGCAGGTACCGTAAATGGTGTACAGAGTACTGTGGCCGGAGAAACAGACATATCTATGAGTGCCGGTGCCGTGAATATCGGAGGCATTTTGGGCACAGAGACCCAAGTTAAGCTCTCTGCAGGCAGTGTGAATCTAAAGCTGGAGGATGCTTATGAGGATTATAATTACGACATAAGCTGTGCCGGCGGCAAGGTAGCCGTAGGCACAGAAATCGTTGAAGGGATAGCCAAAGAGCTGGAAATTCCAAATCAGGCAGCCAAGGAAATTGATGTGGAGTGCTCAATGGGCACTGTGGAAATCAGTTTCCAGAAGTAGTAACCTGTTTAGAAGTTGAAATAAAAGTTAATTTAAAATGTGTTTTATTTCAGAAACCTAGTGACTTTTTGAAATAAAAAGGTTATACTAAAGCTAGTTATTGCAAAAAGAGGTGAAAATACATGAACCGAGCAGGAAAGCTTATTGATAATTTATCAGGTAATGCAACTTATCAATCTTTTAGACCGAATCCATTACCGCCTGTACCGGAAATAGTAATAGACGCAGAAATGGTAAAACTTTTGGTTGATGCAAATCGTCAACTTGTAAAACTAGATATGGCATCAAAATTAATTTCAAATGCAGATTTATTTATATCAATGTATGTTAGAAAAGAAGCTTTGATTTCTTCGCAAATTGAAGGTACACAATGTACACTTGATGATGTGCTTGATCCAGAAGTAGATGTAAATGCTAATTTAGATGTTTCAGATGTTGTTAATTATGTAAAGGCGACTCATTATGCATTAAAACGCTTAGAGAGTTTACCATTATGTTGTAGATTAATCAGAGAGATACATGCAGCATTGATGGAAGGTGTGCGGGGACAAGATAAAACGCCGGGTGAATTTAGATGTTCACAGAATTGGATTGGTCCGGCAAATTGTTCGCTGAGAGAAGCAAGATATATTCCTCCAAATGTTCAAGACATGAAAGAAGCAATGTCAGATTTGGAAAAATATATAAATGAAAATAATGAATATGATGCTTTGATTCGTGCCGCGCTAATTCATTATCAATTTGAAACAATTCATCCGTTTTTGGATGGAAATGGACGAATAGGAAGATTGCTGATTTTATTATACTTAATGGAACAAGGATTGCTTAGTAAACCGGTCATTTATATATCCTATTTTCTGAAAAAAAATCAGATAGAATATTATGACCGAATAAGTGAAGTGCGAAGAAATGGTAATTTTGAACAATGGATTAGATTTTTCTTAGAGGCTGTAAGTAATGCTGCATCAGATTCTTTAGAAACTATTAGTCAACTTTCAGAGTTGCATGACAAAAATGTCGCAAGATTACCTAAAAATAATCGTAGCAAAGATAATTTGCGAGCTGTGTTTGATTATATTGAACAGTATCCAATTATTGATATCAAAAGAACAGCTAAGGAATTAGAACTTAGCTACAATACGGTATCAACTGCTGTCATGAAGCTTGTAGAACTTGGAATCTTACAGGAAACTACGAATGTAGCCAGAAATCGAGTGTTTGCATATGAGGAGTATTTGAGGATTTTAAGGAAAGACACGTAAAAATAATAATTTATTAACACATGGTAAGAAGCTTGCCGAGGCATAGCCTGCATTTGACCAGCTGAGTAGCGGCTCAAATGCAAGCTGTGCGATTCGGTAAGAGAAAGTTATCACCCCATCTGCATCAAATCAGGCAGCAGTAATTCAAAACAGGTGCCTTCTTTCACCGGAAGGCCGTGTTCATCAGAGGCTTTAATACAAGCACATACAAAATGGGCAGCTTTCAGGACCCCTTGGTCTAAAGGCTGTCCTTTTAAAATGCTTGCAACTACCACGGAGCCAAAAATATCTCCCGTTCCCGGACGGGAAGCACCTGCCATGGTGGTAGCAATGGTTCTGATACTACAGCAATCTTCTGAAGTTTCTGAAATGTAATTTACAAGCATGCCACGTTCCTTAATGCCGGTGATAACAATATGGTCAGGTCCCATGGCGTGAAGCTTTTCTATAATTTCAAATATTTCATCCTTGCTAAAATCCTCTTTATAAGGTGTGTCCGTCAGAATGCATGCCTCGGTAATATTAGGTAAAATATACTGTGCATGAGCAGTCAATTCCTTCATGGCAGCCACGTGCTCAGGCGTGATAGCATTGTAAAGGCAACCGTGGTCTCCCATCACAGGGTCCAGGAAAAAGGTAGCTCCCGGATGAGCTTTTACCAGACGTAGTACTGCCTGCCCCTGTGCACCGGAGCCCAGATAACCGCTGTAGATACCATCCAATGGAATATCCAAGGTTTCCCAGGCATTTAAATAAGGCATCATATGCTCTGTAAAATCCAGCTTGTACCAGTCAGAAAAGCCGGTGTGGTTGGAGAAAACAGCCGTTGGCAAAGGACAGCCCTGTACACCCATAGCAGATACAACGGGTAAAATTACGGACATGGTGCTGTGGCCAAAGCCGGATATGGCATGAATTAAGGCTAATTTAGGTAGTTTCATATTCCCCTCCTTTTTAATGTAGTTCAGCTCGCGCCATTCGCAAAGGCACCTACGGTGCTTTCACGCTGCTTTGCAGCTAACTTTGCTCATAATCGGGTGCTCCGCTCATAGACTGCACGACGAGCTCATTCATGCAAGCATGATGTGCTCATCATACAGTCTATGGCTGAACTGTTACAGAATTTATTGTAGCAGATTATTATACAGATGTAAACAGTCCGGCTTTCTTTAAAATAGGGCGCAGGGCATTATATACAATGACTACCACAATCGTGCCCACCACTGCATTGATGGCAGTAACACCGCCTGCCCAGGTGGACATGATTTTTGCTGCAGGGCTTGGTACACCCAGAATGTAGTTTTTGTAGAAGTAGCCGAAAATCGGGTCTGCAATGACATTAAAGCCAAGACCACAGATGCTGGCAATCAGGCTCCATTTAAATATGTACTTTTTGGAGTGCTCCTCGGTAATGCGGGCAATTTTGTGTGCAACAAATCCTGCAATTAAACCGATTAAGAACTTTAGAATAAATGTTTTGGGCGCACTGGTCACGTAAGCCGGGTTCAATAAATCGGCAATAGTCATACCGATGGAACCTGCCAGACCACCATAAACGCCACCCAGTAAAAGTGCTGCCAGTACGCAAAAGGCATTACCGATATGTAAAGCAACAGTATCGCCGCCCGGTACCGGAATGGGTATCTGAATATAGGTAAAGGCTACATAACAAAGTGCTGCCATCAGGCCGGTTACAGTAAGTTTGTATAATTGATTATTTTTCATAGTGCGAAGTCTCCTTATGTAGTAATAATGATACGCCGTGTTTGGCGAGGTAAAATTTGTCAGCTGATACTATAAGTATATACAAAATCGGCATTATAGAAAGTGCCAAAAACAATAAATTTGACCATACCAGTTTGCAATGCAGGAATATTATGTATGAATTTAGAAAAATTGTAAAGGATAAGAATGTAAATTGAGTTGAAAAGCAGAAGTTAGAAAGGCCGTAGTTTATGGATAAGACTATTTTTCTGAAATGCAGCAGTCATTCCAAGGTGAAGCAGGAAGAAGTGACAATAAAGGATGTGGCGGAGGTGTATTGTGCAGATAAAAATTTGGCCAATAAAGCAAAGGCAATAGCCATAACAAACTTAAAAAAAGAAGGAGAGCGCAAGGTATTAAGCGTTCTTTATATTATGGAGCAAATCGAAAAGGCTATGCCCGGTGCTGTGATGGAAAGTATCGGAGAAATCGATGTGATTGTGGAGTGGGAGAAGGCTACTAAGCTGGAGGTCTTGAAAATCGCTATGGTAAGCCTGATTGCATTTTTCGGTACCGCTTTTACCATTATGGCATTTCACAATGATATCGGCATACGCTCGGTATTTGAGGAAATATACCATATTGCGAGAGGAACGGCACCGGAGGGGGTAGGTGTTTTGGAAATTTCTTATTGTCTGGGCCTGTTCCTTGGCATTACTGTATTTTTTAATCATATTGGTAAGAAAAAGTTTACGAATGATCCGACACCGGTAGCTGTAGCAATGCACAATTATGAAAAGGATGTAAATCAGGCTATTGTAGAAAATGCAGAGAGAAGAGGCGTGGAAGAAAGTGAGTAGTTTGATTTTGCTGGGGGTAATCGGGCTATGCTTTGGTTTGTTGGCAGCGTCCGGTGTATTGACTGTACTGGTGGCAGTGGGATTAATGCCCAGATTTGCAGGAAGAGTGCATGAGGCAAAACATATTTTGCTATTTGAAAATATGATTATCTGGGGCACCATGAGTGGTACTTTTGTATCCCTTTTTGGAATCTATGCAGATAACAGTGGTCTTGGCATTCTGGGGCTGATGTTACAGATTTTGTATGGTGTGTTTTCCGGAATATTTGTAGGCTCTTTGGCGCTGGCCATTGCAGAAATGCTGGATGCTTTTCCTATCTTTTTTAGAAGGCTGCATATCGGAAAGGGTTTGCCATGGATTATTTTGGCAGTGGCATTGGGGAAAACAGTAGGTGGTTACCTATACTTTTATTTACGGTTGTATGAGACCGTACCATAATGAAGGAGGACAAAATAATATGGAAAAGAAAGACCAACAGGAATATGGGGAGTATATTAAAAAAATTACCCCTACACACAGTCTGGGCAAGCAGATGTTCAATGCTTTTATTTGCGGAGGTATCATCTGCGTCATCGGCCAGGCAATTACCAATCTGGCACTTGGGCAGGGTTTTGACAAGCAAATGGCAGGCAGCATCTGCTCATTGGTATTAATTTTAAGCAGTGTATTATTGACCGGCTGGGGCATTTTCCCAAACATTGTAAAATGGGGTGGCGCCGGCGCATTAGTGCCGATTACAGGCTTTGCTAATTCCGTAGCTGCACCGGCTATTGAATACAGGGCGCAAGGCTGGGTATTCGGCGTGGGCTGTAAAATATTTACCATTGCCGGACCGGTAATTTTGTATGGCGTGTTTGCCAGCTGGTTACTGGGGCTAATATATTGGATTGGAAAAATGATAGGAGTGATGTGAATATGAAGGATAGAGAAAAATTAAGTGGTGAAAATAATAAATGGAATATCGGACAAGGAGGCAACATGCCAATCGGCTTTGGGTTGTCATTGGCAGCCAATGCTAAATCCATGGAAGCCTTTGCTGCTATGAGTGACGCAGAAAAGGAGCAGGTGGTGGAGAAGAGCCGCCAGATGCACACCAGGGCGGATATGCAAAATTTTGTGAACAGTTTGGGGGAGAATAGGATGTATTGAAATAGAGTATAAGGATGTATGGAAGCGGCCTGTTTTGGGGCCGCTTTTTTACCACTATCACAAAAGTCCCTTAGAAAATGTGTGAAAACGATTGTATAAAAGTAGTTGAAAATATATAATATACCTAGAACGTAAAGCAAAAGGAGGGTACATATCATGGCAAAATACATCATGTCACTGGACGCAGGAACGACCAGCAACCGTTGTATATTATTTAATGAGCAGGGGGAAATGTGCAGTGTGGCACAGAAGGAATTTACCCAGTATTTTCCGAAGCCGGGCTGGGTGGAGCATGACCCGGAGGAAATCTGGGCGACCCAATTGGAGGTGGCGGTGAAGGCAATGGCAAATCTTGGGGCGGAGGCCAAGGATATTGCGGCCATTGGCATTACCAATCAGCGGGAAACTGCCATAGTGTGGGATAAAGCTACCGGTGTGCCGATTTATCCGGCTATTGTGTGGCAGTGTCGTCGTACCAGCGAGTACTGTGATTCCCTGAAGGAAAAGGGACTGACGGAGGTATTCCGCGAAAAGACCGGTCTGGTTATTGATGCATATTTTTCCGGTACCAAGGTGAAGTGGATTTTGGATCATGTAGAGGGCGCCAGAGAGCGTGCCGAGAGAGGCGAGTTGTTATTTGGCACAGTGGAGACCTGGCTGATTTGGAAGCTGACACAGGGCAAGGTGCATGTAACGGATTATTCCAATGCTTCCCGTACCATGCTTTTTAACATTAAGACCTTGGAGTGGGATGAGGAGATTTTGGCAGAGCTTGATATTCCTAAGTGCATGCTTCCGGAGGTGCAGCCTTCCAGCTGTGTTTATGGAGAGACGGCAGCGCAGTATTTTGGTGGTCCGATTCCAATTGGTGGTGCAGCAGGTGACCAGCAGGCGGGGCTTTTCGGGCAGACATGTTTTGAAGCAGGCGAGGCCAAGAATACATACGGTACCGGATGCTTTATGTTGATGAACACCGGTGAGACGCCGGTGTATTCAAAGAATGGATTGGTTACTACCATTGCTTGGGGCTTGAACGGTCGGGTGAATTATGCCCTGGAGGGTTCTATTTTTGTGGCAGGTGCGGCAGTGCAGTGGCTGCGTGATGAGATGCGTTTTATTGATTCTTCTGCAGACAGTGAGTACATGGCCCAAAAGGTCAAGGACACCAACGGCTGCTATGTAGTGCCGGCATTTACGGGCTTAGGAGCGCCTCATTGGGACCAGTATGCAAGGGGCACCATTGTAGGTTTGACCCGCGGTGTGAACAAGTATCACATTATTCGCGCTACCCTGGATGCTATCTGTTATCAGACTCAGGATGTGCTGCAGGCCATGAAGGCGGATTCCGGCATTGCCTTGAGTGCACTAAAGGTAGATGGTGGTGCCAGCGCAAATAACTTCCTGATGCAGACCCAGGCTGATATGATTGACGCACCGGTAAATCGTCCACGATGTGTGGAAACTACCGCCATGGGTGCAGCTTACCTGGCAGGTCTGGCCGTGGGTTATTGGCAGAGTCTGGATGAAATCAGGCAGAACTGGGAAATTGACAGAACCTTCGAGCCTGCCATTACAGAGGAGGAGAGAGTAAAGAGACTGAAGGGCTGGGGCAAGGCTGTGAAATGCGCCTTTGACTGGGCGAGGGAAGAATAGAGATTAACAAGGGCTGATATTCCAATAGATATTCATCTATCGGAGCATCAGCCCTTAAAGCATTTCATATTTATTCTACAGTATAATTGTCAAAGTAACCCTGGATAAAGATAATCGGAGTACCCTTGTCACCGGAACCGCTGGTCAGGTCACATAAGGAACCGATCAAATCGGTCAGCTGTCTAGGGGTAGTACCCTGAGAAGCCATGTTGCCCACTAAGTTGCCGTCCTTTTCCTTGATGCTCTTGGAAATAGCTTCCTTTAATTCAGCACCGCTTAAGTTTGCAAAGTCATTGTCTGCCAGATACTTAAGCTTCAATTCGTTTGGTGTACCAACAAGACCGTCTGTGAAAGCAGGAGATACAACCGGATCAGCCAGCTCCCAGATCTTGCCCTGTGGGTCTTTGAAAGCACCGTCGCCGTAAACCATAACCTCTACATGCTTACCGGTACACTTCATAATTTCATCCTGAATAGCAACCACCAGCTCCTTGCATTCCTGAGGGAACAGTTTGATTTTGTCCTCGGTGGACTTGTTGGAACCAAGCAAACCGTACTTTTCGTTAAAGCCGCTGCCATTAATAGGCGCAGTCATAAGGTCATCCAAGCCGCAAACAACTTTAGCACCTGCAGCTCTTAAGATTCTCTTGGTACGTACTCTTGTATGGATGTCACAGTTGATAATGCAGTCTGTGTAGTCGAGAATAGCCTTTGCATTGTTTGCAAAGATAACTTCTACATCAGCACCGGCCTCTTTGATAATGCTGGAGTAATAATCAACATAGTCAACACCTGTAAACTCATGAACATTTGCTCCAAATAACTCGCGGTATCTCTCCAATGTGAGTACATCAGAGTAAGGATTAATGCCTGCTTCGTCTAACTGGTCCCAGGTAAGCAAAGCATTACCTACTTCATCGCTAGGATAGCTGAGCATCAGGACAACCTTTTTACAGCCCATAGCAATACCTTTTAAGTTAATAGCAAAACGGTTACGAGATAAAATAGGGAAAATAACACCTACTGTCTCACCGCCTAATTTAGCTCTAACATCAGCTGCGATATCTTCAACAGATACGTAGTTACCCTGAGCACGGGCAACGATAGATTCTGTCAATGCGATAATATCTCTGTCTCTGAGAGCAAAGCCTTCGCTTTCAGCAGCACCTAAAACACTTTCTACTGTGATGGAAACCAAATCGTCTCCTTCACGAATAATAGGGCAACGAATACCCCTTGAAATTGTACCAACTCTTCTTTCCATACTTAATTGTACACTTCCTTTCAAAAATTGTTTTATATCATAGTGTGATATAAAACCCTTTATATAATACAATATTCACGGCATATGTGCAATATTTTTTTGCATAAGAAATAGTGGCAAATTTTATATTTTTTGGTGATATTTTAAAAAATTTGGTTTGATAACTGGGCAAAGCAGGTAAGATATGGTATAGTAAATAAATGGGGCGTGCAAAAGTATATTTGTGGTTTCACCCCGCAGAACATAGAATACATAGAGGAGTGACCATGGGAAAGATTTTTCGTTTTCATAAGGATGTAGATACAGACCAGATTATCGCATCCCAGTATTTATTATATCCGACGATTGAAGAGATGAAGGCACATACTTTTGAATCTTTGGATTCTGATTTTGCAAAGAAGGTATGCCACGGAGATTTTGTGGTGGCTGATGAGAATTTTGGCTGCGGTTCCAGCAGGGAGCAGGCACCAAGTGTATTAAAGGCTTTGGGTGTGCAGGCAGTTATTGCCAAGTCCTTTGCACGTATTTTTTATCGTAATGCTATTAATATCGGTCTGCCGGTTATTGTGTGTAAGGAGCTTTATGACCATGTGGCAGATGGTGAGGAAATGAGTCTGGATATGACGGAAGGTATTGCTACGGTAAATGGCGTGGCGTATCAGTGTACCAAGCTTCCGCCATATATGCAGGGGATTTTAGACCAGGGCGGATTAATTGCGTCCTTAAATAAGGAGGAAGTATAATATGAAGCCAATGACAATTGCTGAGAAAATTATTGCGGCTGCAGCCGGTGTAGACTATGTGCAGCCGGGGGATATACATACTGTTGAGGTGGACCAGTTAATGAGCAATGATGGTACCACTCATCTGACCATTGATATGTACCACAATAAGCTTAAAAATCCACGTATTGCGGATGTTTCCAAGCTGGTGTGGATTGTAGATCATAACGTACCTTGTGACAGTCCAAAGACGGCGGCCAGCCACAAGAAAATGCGTGATTTTGCCAAGGAGCATGGTATTACCTTTTATGAGGGTGCCGGGGTATGTCATCAGATTATGATGGAGAACCATGTGCGTCCGGGTGAATTGATTTTTGGTGCGGATAGTCATACTTGCGCCTATGGTGCGCTGGGTGCTTTCGGTACCGGTGTAGGCTGTACGGATTATTTGTATGCCATGGTAACAGGCAAGTCCTGGGTACTGGTACCGGAGACTTTGCGTTTTAATTTAACAGGTAAGTTACCGGAGGGCGTATATGCCAGAGATTTGATTTTGACGATTATCGGTCAGATTAGCGCCAACGGTGCTAATTATATGGCGATGGAATTTGGTGGTGAGGGCTTGGCTACACTTACCATGGCTGACAGAATTTCTATTTGTAACCTTTGTGTGGAGGCAGGTGCCAAGACCGCATTGATGGAGGTGGACCAGGTGGCTCTGGATTATCTGGAGGCTCACGGACGTACGCCAAAGCATGTATTTAAGAGTGATGAGGGTGCTCAGTATGCTCAGGTTTATGATATTGACTTAAGCACCATTAAGCCTATCGTAGCAAAGCCGCACTTTGTAGATAGTGTAGTACCTGCGGTGGAATGCGCAGGAGTAAAGATTGACGAAGCTTTTATCGGCTCCTGTAACAATGGCCGTATTGAGGATTTGCGTGTAGCTGCTGATATTTTAAAGGGCAGAAAGGTGCATCCGCTTGTAAGACTTTTAGTTGTACCGGCTAGTCAGACGGTATATCAGGAGGCCTTGAAGGAAGGACTGATGGATATTTTCATGGAGGCAGGTGCTATTGTGATGAATGCCAACTGTAGTGTCTGCTGGGGTAGCTGTCAGGGTGTTATCGGTGAGGGAGAGACCTTAATCAGTACCGGTACCCGTAACTTTAAGGGGCGTGCAGGTCATCCTAATAGTTTTGTGTATCTGGCAAGTGCAGCCACCGTTGCAGCCAGTGCGGTGAAGGGTGAGATTACTACAGCGGATATGCTGGATTAAATAGACAGTGAAAATTTTATAATTAATGTAGGAAAGTGAACATTATGGAACAATTTACAGGAAAAATCTGGGTATTGGGTGACGATATCGATACTGACATCATCATTCCTACCGAATATTTAGCATTAAAGACCGTGCAGGACATGACACCATATGCATTTAGTCCTCTGCGTCCTGAGCTGGCAGCACAGATTCAGCCGGGAGATATGATTGTAGCAGGCAAGAATTTTGGCTGCGGCTCCAGCAGAGAGCAGGCTCCGGAAATCATCAAGGCCCTTGGCGTACGCTGCGTCATTGCCAAGTCCTTTGCACGTATTTTCTTCCGTAATTCTATTAACAATGGTTTGTTGTTGATTGAAAATGACGGGCTGCAGGCTGCAGTAAAGGAAGGCGATACCATTACCGTTACTGTCAATGAGCATATTGAGCATGAGGGCAGGCAGTATGAAATTACTTCTCTGCCGCAGAATTTAGTAGACATTATTGCTGCAGGCGGTCTGGTAAAGGCTATGCGCAAATTAAACGGACTGGATTAGAGGTGTGAGACATGGGTTCAACGATTATAGAGAAAATTATCGCCAGAAATATAGGCGCAGATAGTGTAAAGCCGGGGCAAATTGTGACAGTGAATGTAGACAGAGTCATGATACATGACATTTTTATTCCTTTTGTGGCGGATAAGTTCGAGGAAATGGGCTTTACCAAGCTGTGGGATGCTGATAAAGTAGTATTGATTTATGACCATCTGGTACCGGCCAGCCAGATAGATGATACCAGACATTTTAAGGCAGGCAATGCCTTTGCAGAAAAGTATGGTATGAAAAATGTGCACCGCAGTGACGGTATTTGTCATCAACTGATGACCGAAGCAGGTTATGTAAAGCCGGGACACATTGTTTTTGGTACAGACAGCCATACTACTACATATGGATGTGTAGGTGCATTTTCTTCCGGTATCGGATATACAGAGATGGCCAGCATTCTGGGCACGGGTACGATGTGGGTAAGAGTGCCTGAGACCATTAGAGTAAATATTACGGGTAAGCTTCCTGTTAATGTAACCAGTAAGGACATTATTCTTAGACTGATTGGAGATTTGGGAGCGGACGGTGCTACTTACAAGGCACTGGAATTTGCCGGAGATACAGTAGAAGAGATGACCGTAGCCAGCCGTATGACTATAGCAAATATGGCTATTGAAGCAGGTGCCAAGTGTGCTTTGTTTACTCCGGATGAAAAGACCGCGGAGTATTGTGAAATAGAGCTGACAGAAGCAGAGACTTCCTTAGTGGGGGATGCTGACGCTGCATATTGTCAGGTTATCAATTACAAGGCGGAGGATTTGGTGCCGGTACTGGCATGTCCTTCCCAGGTAGACAATATTAAGCCTGTCAGCGAGCTTGCGGGCACCGAGATTGATCAGGTATTTATCGGCTCCTGCACCAATGGTCGTCTGGAGGATCTGATGGCAGCGGCTGAGATTTTAAAGGGCAAGCATGTGGCACCGTTTGTGAAGCTGATTGTGACCCCTGCCAGCCGTAAGGTTTATAAAGAGGCGGTAGCTAATGGTACCATGGAAATCCTGGCAGCAGCAGGTGCTATGATAACCCATCCGGGCTGCGGACTTTGCTGCGGCAGGGCCGGCGGTATTTTGACTGACGGTGAGCGCGTAGTAGCTACCAACAACCGTAATTTCCTTGGCAGAATGGGTACTTCCAAGGTAGAAATTTTCCTGGCAAGTCCGAAGACGGCAGCAGCCAGTGCAGTAGCAGGTAAAATTGTGGAGGCGTAAGCGATGAATACAATCGTAGGCATTGATATTGGGGGCAGCACCACCAAAATTTCCGGTTTTTATGGAAAGGAATTATTAAAGTGTGTACAGGTAATGGCCAGCAATCCAATTGCATCTTTGTTTGGTGCCTTTGGCCAGTTTTTGACCGATAATGAGTTGGAGCTGAGCGACATTGCAGAAATTCGTCTGACCGGTGTGGGAAGCTCCGGTGTGGTAAAGCCGATTTATGGCATCCCAACCTACAAGGTGGATGAATTTGTGGCAAATGGTGTGGGTGGCCGTTTCTTTTCCAAGGAGGAAAAGTCTGTGGTAGTCAGCATGGGCACCGGTACGTCCTATGTGCTGGTGGAGGGCGATAAGCTTACCCACCTGGGCGGTATCGCTATTGGCGGGGGCACCATTGTGGGCCTGTCCAAGCTTTTGCTGAATACCCGGGATATTGATGCCATTCAGGAAATGTCTTTGCGCGGAGATATCAGCCAGATTGACTTGCGTATTGGTGATATTTCCAAGCAGCCGTTGCCGGGACTGAATTTAAACGTAACCGCTGCCAATTTTGGTAAGGTAGAGGAAATGGTCAGCAAAGACGATATTGCAGCAGGTATCGTCCATATGGTCATTGAGAACCTTTGCCATACCGGCACTTTGATTGCACAGGACAAAGGGGTAAAGGAGTTTATTTTAATCGGTTCTCTGGCTAATTTTGCAGAGTGCGATTATATTACCAAGGAATGTGCGGATTTGGCCGGTGAGGGCGTATACTTTGTTATTCCGGAATATGCAGGCTTTGGCACCGCAATCGGCGCGGCGTTAGCGCCGGTGGAGGACTGTAAGGCGGTTTAGGGCTTGCAATCTTCGTGGGAGCATGCTAAAATATTTCCGTACTGTATTTTATGTCAGATAGAAACAGTAACATTTAGTAATTGTTCAGTACAGGCCGAAGCACTTGCTGATGAGGCCGTAAGAACGTGAGACAGGAGTGAGCAAATCCCATCTGCGGAGCAGATTTTCATGGATTTGCGAATTGTATCTGTTCAGGTGCTGAACAATACAACATTTATATTTTAGGAGGAGTTTTGTATGCGTAGTACAAAAACAATTAAGATGGCACAGATGGCCATACTTATCGCCATTGTTTTAATTATGGCATTTACCCCACTCGGATACTTAAAGACACCTATGATTGAAATCTCTTTGATTCCAATTCCGGTAGCAATTGGTGCTATGGTCATTGGACCCGGAGCAGGTGCAGTTTTAGGCGCGGTATTCGGACTCACCAGCTTTTACCAGTGCTTTGGTATGAGTGCTTTTGGAGCCATGCTTTTAAGTATTAATCCGGTGTATACCTTTTTGGTATGCGTGCCCACACGTATTCTGATGGGTTACCTGGCAGGTGTACTGTTTAAAGCTTTTTTGAAGGCTGACAAGCAAAATACCCTTTGTTATTTCGCGGGTGGACTGGTAACAGCATTGTTAAATACGTTATTTTTTACAACCCTGTTGCTGTTATTTTTCTGGAAAACGGATTATATCCAGAGCCTGAATGACACCGGTGCAGGCGTGCTTTTGTTTGCGGCGTTATTTGTTGGAGTGAATGGCATAGTGGAATGTATTGCAACTGCCATTGCAGGAGGCATTGTTTCCAAAGCAGTAGCCAAGGTTGCCAAAAATATTTAAATATGTAAGAGGAATACATTGAAAGATAAAATTACAGCATTTTTACAATTTATAAAGTTTTGCCTGGTAGGCCTGTCCAATACCATCATTTGTGAAGGTGTTTATGTGGTGCTTTTGTTCTTTGGAGTGCACTATCTGGCAGCCAATATTATCGGCAATCTGATAAGCATATTGAATGCCTATTACTGGAGCAACAAATATGTTTTTAAGGTAGAGGAAGGAGAGCACAGAGTCTGGTGGCGAGTACTCCTGAAGACTTATGCTACATATGGTTTCAGCATGCTCCTTAGCGCAGGACTTCTGATTTTCTGGCTGGAAATTGTAAAGCTTGAGCTTTATATGGGACCGGTGCTGACCATGCTTGGTAATCTGGGTATACCGGGACTTCTTGGCAAAGCCGGGATTGTACTAGAGGCTAAGATTTTATCAGAGATTCTGGCAGCAGGCATTAATCTGATTATTACTATTCCTTTAAATTATGTGATTAATAAATATTGGGCTTACCGGAAACGGTAGGCCTTTTTTGGTATGGACAGTAAACATGAGCGCCAACTATCCGGGGCCAGTCCTGCAATAACATGAATTCTCCCCTTGCAACCCCTCCTTCAATATGCTACAATAACACTAAATATGGATTATTTTACCGATTTACATTGGAGGACATAGGTATGGAACAGTATAAGCAGGAATTTATTGAATTTATGGTTGACAGCAAGGTTTTAAAATTCGGAGATTTTACATTGAAGAGTGGCAGAAAGAGTCCGTTTTTTATGAATGCGGGCGGTTATGTAACCGGCTCACAGTTAAAGAAGCTGGGTGAATATTATGCAAAGGCGATTTATGATAAATACGGAGATGATTTTGATGTTTTGTTTGGACCGGCTTACAAGGGTATTCCTATTAGTGTTGTAACAGCCATTGCATTCAGTGAGTTATATGGCAAGGAGGTTCGTTATTGCTCTGATCGTAAGGAAGAAAAGGACCATGGTGCAGATAAGGGCAGTTTCCTTGGCAGTAAGCTGCAGGATGGTGACAGAGTGGTGATGATTGAGGACGTAACTACCTCCGGCAAGTCTATGGAGGAAACCGTTCCAAAGGTACATGGTGCTGCTGATGTGGAAATCATTGGTTTGATGGTTTCTTTAAATCGTATGGAAGTAGGTCTTGGCGGTGAAAAGAGCGCTTTAGAGGAGATTAAGGAGCGCTATGGTTTTGAGGCCAATGCTATCGTAGATATGGCGGAAGTTACGGAATATTTGCATAATAGACCATATAATGGAGAAATTATAATTGATGATGCCATGAAGGCCAGCATCGATGCTTATTATGAGCAGTATGGCTGCAGAAAATAAGGACGAGGTGTGTTATATGGAAGAGAGAGTACACAAAACCATGACCTGGACAGGTGCGTTAAATATTGCATTAGGAATTGTCAGCATTGTGATTGGCCTTGCCAGCGGTGTTTTATTGATTGTAGGCGGCAGCAGGCTTTTAGCAGACAGAAAAAAATTATTATTTTAACAGTTTTGGGCATTCTCTAATTTTTAGAGGTGCCCATTTGAGGTGTAAGTATGGCAAAGAGGGCTAAAGGAGCCAAGGGGAAATCCAAATTTACAGTGAAGGAAACCAAGCTTGCTACTACCTTTGGAGTTCATCTGGGTATTATCAGCGTGTGTACCGTACTGGTGCTGGTATATATGACATTTATACATGGTGGAGAAGCCAGTGTTTCATATGCATTTGCGGGATTTCTTGCAAGCTTATTTGCTGTAACAGGGTTAATATTATCTATTCTATGTATTATCGACCATTATCAGCCTCACCTTATGGGCTGGATTGGTCTTGTGACTAATAGTATTGCTGTGTTGTCCATGGCCGGGATTTTATATCTGGGGATGCTGTAGGCACAGGTGTCAGAGGTCACAGAAGGAGTATATTTTTTTATGATGGAAAGATTTGAATTGGCGGCACAAAGAATTGAGGAGTGTACGAAGGAGCATTTTCCGGTGGATGCTTATGGCCGCTATTTTAAAGAAGTGACGGACTTCTTGCAGATTGCGTGCAGGCAATATATGCAGCTGGCAGAGGGAGAGCTTGATGTAGCAAAAATGACCATGGGGGAGCTTCAGTCAGCAAACAAGGCGCTTTACGCACAGGTACTTCCGGAGAGGTATGAGACCAGCTTTTTAAATCCCGCTTTTGCGGTACAGGAGCTTGGTGAGGAGTACGGCAGACTGTTGTCCTGCTTATATACCCAGCTTCGCAACACAATCGGCTATGCTTATGAGCAGAAGCTGGAGCTGTTTACGGTGCGTCTGGAGCTGTTTTTGGAAGTTTATGGTTCCTTTGTGTATGAGATGGAAGAAAGCGGTAAGCTGCCTGCGTATGAGTCCATTCGTCAGATTGTGTACTGGTTTATCAGTGATTATTCTGATATTGAGACATTAGACAGGGTACAGGGGCAGGTATGTCCGGAGAACAATTTATACGTCGACATTATTATGAACAGCGACCTGGATGATTTGCGTTATCTGTATCGTTATGGGGTATATATTTCTGACAACGAAATGCGTATTGCAGCATTTTTAAATGCTCAGCGGTCGGACAAAATCAAGCTTATGGCACACACTTATGTGGAAGGCTATCGTAAGGGCTTTGAAATGGCAGGTAAGGATTTGTCAAAGAAGAAAACGGCCATGCTGTATTATCATGTGGGCTTTGAACGCATGCTTCGTGAGGCAGTAAAGGAGCTTCGGGCACTGGGACTTGAGCCTACGGTACTGAGAGACCGCGTAGAGGGAGCACCTTTTAATCGTCAGTATCCGTTTGACCACAGGGATGATATGGGACTTTTCTGGGACAGGCAGTTATTGCAGCGCAAGATTGATGTGTTAAAAAATGCCTTTGAGGAGCTAAAAGATGAGGCTGCCGGTCAGGCTGGTCCGGCTGTAGTGGAAGTATTTGGTGAGAACCCATTTGCACCGGTTAATAAGCCGGAGTGTGTGTCTATGGGCGAGGAGGCACGGAAGCTTTTTGTAGAGTACAGAAGTCAGTCCGGTGAAATTACCAACCAGTATATTAAGGGGGAAGAGCGCAGCTTTACCATTATTGCCTTTCCGCTGCCGGAGGTTGGAGAGCCATTTGAAGAGATCTTTGACGAAATTATCCGGATTAATACGTTGGATTATGAGCTTTACAAAGGGATACAGCAGACCATAATTGATGCTCTGGATGAAGCGGACTATGTAGAAATCAAAGGGCTGGGTGTCAATGAGACCGACCTGCGCGTTCAACTGCATACGCTTCAGGATAAATCCAGGGAAACTAACTTTGAAAATTGTGTGGCGGATGTCAATATTCCGGTAGGGGAGGTCTTTACTTCGCCGGTGCTTGCAGGTACAGATGGAATTTTGCATGTAAGTCGCGTATTTTTGAATGAATTAGAATATCAGAACTTGCGTATAACGTTTAAAAATGGTATGATAGAGAAGTATAGTTGTACAAATTTTGCCAAGGCTGAGGATAATGAGAAGTATATCAAGGATAATGTGCTTTTCAGACATGATACTTTGCCAATGGGTGAGTTCGCTATAGGCACCAATACCACTGCTTATGTGATGGCTGGGAAGTATCAGATAGGTCACAAGCTTCCGATTTTGATTGCAGAGAAAATGGGACCGCACTTTGCAGTAGGTGATACTTGTTATTCCCATCAGGAAGAGGTCAAAATGTTTAATCCTGATGGCAAGGAAGTAATTGCAAGGGATAATGAGGTGAGCTTACTCAGGCATACGGACCGCAGCAAGGCGTACTTTAACTGTCACACAGATATTACCATTCCTTATGATGAACTGGGCAGTATTGTGGCAGTTTGTGCAGATGGCAACAGGATATCCATTATTGAGCAGGGCAGATTTGTATTGCCTGGCTGTGAGGCATTGAATGAACCGTTTGCAGGTATATAAAGATTACCTGGATGGAACAGGATGGTTTGAATGAACCAAAGTACAAAAGATATAATTTTGAGGAGGATTTTAAGTATGGCACAGGTAGGTATTGTAATGGGCAGTGATTCTGATATGCCTGTTATGGCCAAGGCCGCAGACATTTTAGAGGAGCTTGGCATTTCTTATGAAATGACCATTATTTCCGCGCACAGAGAGCCGGATGTATTTTTTGAATATGCGAAGGGTGCAGAGGCAAAGGGCTTCAAGGTGATTATTGCAGGTGCAGGTATGGCAGCACATCTGCCGGGTATGTGTGCAGCAATTTTCCCTATGCCGGTTATCGGTATTCCAATGCACACCACCAGCTTGGGAGGCAGGGATTCCTTGTACTCTATCGTACAGATGCCAAGCGGTATTCCGGTTGCTACGGTTGCCATTAACGGTGGTGCTAATGCAGGATTACTTGCAGCAAAGATTCTGGCTACGTCTGATGAAGCTTTATTACAGAAATTAAAAGACTATTCTCAGTCTTTAAAGGAAGCTGTTCAGGCGAAGGATGCCAGATTACAGGAAGTTGGTTACAAAAATTATAAATAAATTCGGAGGACAAAAGAATGGATTACAAGAAAGCTGGCGTAGATATTGAAGCTGGTTACAAGTCAGTGGAATTAATGAAGGAGCATGTCAAAAAGACCATGAGACCTGAGGTGTTGGGCGGTATTGGCGGATTTGCAGGAGCTTTTTCTTTAGAAGGTATTAAGAAAATGGAGAATCCGGTTTTATTATCCGGTACAGATGGCTGCGGCACCAAGGTTAAGCTGGCTATCGTAATGGACAAGCACGATACCATTGGTATTGATGCGGTTGCTATGTGTGTAAATGACGTAGCCTGCTCCGGCGGTGAACCATTATTCTTTTTAGATTACATTGCATGCGGCAAGAATATTCCTGAAAAGATTGCAACTATCGTAAAGGGTGTGGCAGACGGCTGCTTACAGAGTGGTGCTGCTTTAGTTGGCGGTGAAACAGCAGAGCATCCTGGTATGATGCCTGAGGAAGATTATGACTTAGCCGGTTTCGCAGTTGGCGTAGTAGATGCCAAGGACATTATTACCGGTGAAAACATTGCACCTGGTGATACCTTAATCGGTATTGCTTCCAGTGGTGTACATAGCAATGGTTTCTCCTTGGTTCGTAAGGTTTTTGAGATTACCAAGGAAAGCTTAGATACATATTATGAAGAATTAGGTACTACACTTGGTGAAGCTTTGCTTGCTCCGACCAAGATTTATGTAAAGACCATGAAGTCTATCAAGGAAGCGGGCGTGACCGTGAAGGGCTGCAGCCACATTACAGGTGGTGGTTTCCAGGAAAATATTCCGCGTATGCTTCATGACGGTGTTCACGCAGTGATTAAGAAAGACAGCTACCCTGTTCTTCCTATTTTCAAATTATTACAGAAGACCGGAGACATTGCAGAGGATATGATGTACAATACCTACAATATGGGTCTTGGTATGGTCCTTGCAATTGATCCGGCAGACGTTGACAAGACCATGGAAGCGATAAAGGCAGCAGGTGAAACACCATATATTGTTGGTCATGTAGAAGCAGGCGAAAAGGGAGTAACTTTATGCTAAAAATAGTTGTTTGCGTATCCGGTGGTGGCACGAATCTGCAGGCTATTATTGATGCTATCGAGGCCGGCAAGGTAACCAATACCGAGATTATGGCAGTTATCAGCAACAATGCAGGCGCTAAAGCTTTGGACAGAGCGGCAAAGCACGGCATTGAGGGGATTCTCCTTTCTCCGAAAGACTTTGCATCCAGAGAAGCCTTTAATGAAGCCTTTACGGCCAAGATGGTAGCGTTAAATCCGGACTTAATCGTATTGGCAGGTTTCCTGGTAAAGATTCCGGAGGCTATGGTGGCAGCCTTCCCAGGCAGGATTATCAATATTCACCCGTCTCTTATTCCTTCTTTTTGTGGTGTGGGCTATTATGGATTAAAGGTTCATGAGAAGGCTTTAGAACGCGGTGTAAAGGTGACAGGTGCTACCGTACACTTTGTAGACGGCGGCATGGATACTGGTCCGATTATTGCGCAGAAGGCAGTGTGTGTGCAGCCGGGCGATACACCGGAGATTTTACAGCGTCGTGTAATGGAAGAGGCAGAGTGGCTTTTATTGCCGCAGGCAATTGACGACATTGCAAATAAAAGGATATAATAAACAGTTCAGCCATGGCTTACGGCATGGCTGAGCTTTATGTACATACGGAGGTTTTTATGAAAATATTAATCGTAGGCGGTGGCGGTCGTGAGCATGCCATTGCCATGACAGTTGCAAAGAGCCCAAAGGTTTCTAAGATTTACTGTGCACCGGGCAATGCAGGTATCGGTATGGTGGCAGAATGTGTGGCAATCGGAGCCATGGAATTTGACAAGTTAGTTGCTTTCGCAGTAGAAAAGCAGATCGATTTAGCAATCGTGGGAATGGATGACCCATTGGTTGGCGGCCTGGTAGATGCATTTGAGGCAGCAGGCATTCGTGCCTTTGGTCCTCGCAAAAATGCAGCTATCCTGGAAGGCAGCAAAGCTTTCAGCAAGGATTTAATGAAGAAATACCATATTCCTACGGCAGCATATGAGAATTTTGACAATGCAGAGGATGCTTTGGCTTACTTAGAAACAGCCAATATGCCTATCGTTTTAAAGGCAGATGGTCTGGCACTTGGCAAGGGTGTTCTTATTTGCAATACTCTGGAAGAGGCAAAGGAAGGCGTAAAGAGCATTATGCTGGACAAGCAGTTTGGTACTGCCGGCAATCGTATGGTTATTGAAGAGTTTATGACAGGTCGTGAGGTGTCTGTTTTGTCCTTTGTAGACGGTAAGACCATTAAGACTATGACCAGTGCGCAGGATCACAAGCGTGCAGGTGATGGTGACACCGGATTAAACACCGGTGGTATGGGTACCTTCTCTCCAAGTCCGTTCTATACCGCAGAGGTGGATGATTTCTGTAAGAAATATATTTATCAGGCTACCGTAGATGCTATGGCAGCAGAAGGCAGAGAGTTTAAGGGCATTATCTTCTTCGGTCTGATGCTTACACCGAATGGTCCTCGCGTTCTGGAGTACAATGCACGTTTTGGTGACCCAGAGGCGCAGGTAGTGCTTCCTCGTATGAAGAACGATATTATCGAAGTAATGGAGGCTTGTATCGACGGTACTTTGGATCAGATAGATTTACAGTTCGAAGATAATGCAGCAGTTTGTGTAGTGTTGGCAAGCGCAGGCTACCCTGTTGCTTACGAAAAGGGCAAGCTGATGACGGGCTTCGAAGCCTTTGAAGGCAAGGATGACGTATTCTGCTTCCATGCAGGTACTAAGCTCACTGACGCAGGTATCGTAACAAATGGAGGTCGTGTGTTGGGCATTACGGCCAAGGGCGCTGACTTAAAGGAAGCCAGAGCGAAGGCTTATGCGGCAACAGAGTGGATTCAGTTCGAAGGCAAGTACAAGAGAAATGATATCGGTGCTGCCATTGATGAGGCGTAATACATTGAAAAAGGAAAGCTTTAAACAGGGCGTAGTGGATGGTATCCCTATCGCCCTGGGATATTTTGCGGTGTCTTTTACCTTTGGTATGGCGGCAGTAACCGGAGGACTGACCATTGGTCAGGCGGTATTAATTTCTTTGACCAATCTGACCAGTGCGGGGCAATTTGCAGGATTAAATATTATTCTGGCAGCAGGCTCTTACTGGGAGATTGCCATGACCCAGCTGATTATTAATTTACGGTATTGTCTGATGAGCTTTTCACTGTCACAGAAGTTAGAAAAGGGCAGAAGTCCGTTGCATAGATTTGCGGTGGCTTTTGGCGTGACAGACGAGATTTTCGGTGTCAGTGCTGCCCAGGAAGGCAGAGTCAGCCCATATTACAATTACGGTGCTATGAGCGTGGCTATTCCGGGCTGGACCATCGGTACTTTGGCGGGTGCAGTTCTGGGTAACGTTCTGCCGGATTTTGTGACCAGTGCTTTGGGGGTGGCTATTTACGGCATGTTTCTTGCCATCATTATTCCACCGGCCAAATCAAATGCTGCAGTATTAAAAGTAGTCATTGGAGCAATGATAGTAAGTAGTCTATTTGCTGTGGTACCGATTTTAAATAAAGTGTCTTCCGGCTTTGTGATTATTATCACGACGCTGTTGGTAGCAGGCCTTGCGGCTTATTTCTTCCCGATTGAGGAGAAAGAGGAGGTAGAAAAGCATGCAACATAATGTGTATATTTATATTCTGGTGATGGCAGTGGTAACGTACCTCATTCGTATGCTTCCTTTGGCTATTTGGCGCAAGGAAATTACCAGTCCTTTTGTGAAGTCTTTTCTATATTATGTGCCGTATGCTTGCCTGGCAGCTATGACCTTCCCGGCGATTTTAAGTGCCACCTCCAGTGTGATTAGCGGAGCGATAGGCTTTATTGTGGCACTGTATCTGGCCTATAAAGAGAAAAGTCTACTGACGGTTGCACTGTTTGCCTGTGGAGCAGTGTTTGTGGTGGAAAGAGTGATGGCGTTTTTAGCCTAAAGTAAACATGCGTGGGTAAAGTAAGTAATGATTAGTAGATGCAGATTAGAGGTATGTAGCAGAGATTGTCATACTTATAACAGATTGATGGAGTAGCAGATAGGAGAGTCAGACAATGAACACGAAAAATATCGACCAAATCTTAGAAAAGCAACGCAAATACTTTCGGAGCGGGGCAACATTTCCGGTGTCTTTCCGCATTACTATGTTAAAGAGGCTGGCAACTACAATAAAAAAGTACGAAAATGAAATTATTCTCGCATTACAAAAAGACCTGGGTAAGAGTGCTTCCGAAAGTTACATGTGTGAAATTGGCATGGCACTCAGTGAAATCAGTTATATGCTTCGTCATGTGAAGCGATTTGCAGCCAGACAGTATGTGCATACGCCGTTGGCGCAGTTTGCGGCAGTAAGTTATAAGCAGCCTACGCCATACGGCAATACATTGATTATGAGTCCTTGGAATTATCCGTTTCTCTTGACCATTGACCCTTTGCTAAATGCCATTGCGGCCGGCAATACTGCTATTGTGAAGCCTAGCGCCTACTCTCCGGCTACCAGTGAGATAGTACAGAAGCTTCTTTCTGAGTGCTTTCCGGAAGAATATGTGGCAGTGATAACCGGCGGCAGAAAGGAAAATGCAGCACTGTTAGAGCAGAAGTTTGACTTTATTTTCTTTACGGGCAGTCAGAATGTAGGCCGTGAGGTGCTTCGTCATGCGGCAGAGCATTTGACACCGGCGGTGCTGGAGCTGGGTGGCAAGAGTCCTTGTATCGTGGATAGTACAGCCAAGCTGAAGCTGGCAGCCAAGAGAATTGTTTTTGGTAAATACTTGAATTGCGGACAGACCTGTGTGGCTCCGGATTATGTGCTTTGCGAAGTTTCTGTAAAGGAGGAGCTTGTAAAGGAAATCCGTGCTGAGATAAAAAGGCAGTTTGGGGAGAAGCCTTTGGAAAATCCCAATTACGGTAAGATTGTCAATGAAAAGCATTTTGAACGTTTGTGTGGGTTGATGGATAAGGCAAAGGTGGTCTGTGGTGGCGGAGTCAACAAAGAAACCTTACAAATTGCTCCTACTGTCATGGACAATGTGACCTGGGACGACGCCGTGATGCAGGAGGAAATCTTTGGACCGATATTGCCGATTCTGACCTTTGACAGGTTTGAAGAAGTTTTTGAAACTCTTGCAGATAAGGAAAAACCACTGGCTCTCTATCTTTTCACAGAGGACAAAGAACATGTCCGCGCAGTAACAGAACGTTTAAGATATGGCGGTGGCTGTATCAACGACACCATTATTCATCTGGCTACCAGTGAAATGGGCTTCGGCGGTGTGGGTGAAAGCGGCATGGGTGCTTATCATGGAAGAGAAGGATTTATGGCATTTTCCCATACCAAGAGTATCGTGGATAAGAAAACATGGATGGATTTGCCGATGAGATACCAGCCATATACGAGGGTGTTTGATAAGTTGATTAGGATGTTTTTGAGATGATTTTGTGAGGTGCATTTTTGATAATGTGCCTCGTATTTTGTTTTTATAAAACATCAATTTGGTGGTAGACAAATATCGCGTTTTGTGTTACTATAATATCACTAGCAAGATTTCTAATCAATTCGCTATTATCATTAGCAAAGGATTGATTATGGCAGAACAAATTGTACACATTTTTGATAAGGTTTTTAAGAAGATTCTGACCTTATCCGCCAAAGCTGTTATTAATTTAATTAATGGACTCTTTGGCACTACTTATCCGGAGGACAGTACGATTACTTATAACTGGACTGAATTTATGGACACGGAGCTGCGCCGCACGTTGGCCGATACTATTATTACCGTCAACGGCAGGTACAGCTACCACATTGAAGCTCAGCTGGAAAAGGACGGAGACATTGTTTTTCGAGTCTTTGAATATGGATATCACCATGCTGATCGCATGCGTGCATCTACCCAGGAGTATTACGTACTGCACTTCCCTGAACCAAAAATAATCTATCTCTACGCTACAAAAGATATCCCAGATACATATACATTACGTCTCGATTTCGGAACTCAGGGTTACTTTGATTACAAGGTTCCTGTGTTAAAGTATCTCGAGACCTCTCTGGACGAGCTTGATCAAAAGAAGCTTATTATACTTATACCTTTTCAACTGTTAAAGCTGCGTAAGCTTTTACAGAAAAGCCGAAGTCCCGAAAATCTGAAGGCATTGCAAAATCTCATTCAGCATGATATACTAGGTAGTATAGATAGCAATTATAGATATGGTAATATCAGCATGAATGATGCTTATAGACTTCAGCGGCTTACCAAACAGCTCTATGACTACATCTATGCACATTATGCCGAGATGGAGGTATTGAACGATATGGTTGATGAATCTTTATTACTGGACATCGACATTGTTGAAATGCAATACGAAAAGAAGCTGACAGCGATGGAGACTGTTTTGAATGAAAAGGACTCTACGCTGGCGGAAAAGGACTCTGCGCTGGCGGAAAAGGACTCTGCGCTAGCGGAAAAGGACTCTGCACTGGCAGAAAAGGACTTTGCATTAGCCGAAAAGGACTTCGAAATTGAACGGCTAAAGGCTGAAATTGAAAAACTGAAACAACGTTAACCCATAGTGAATTGATTAAGAAACCTTGCGCATGAAAAGGGCTGTTACATTTAGTAGTAATTCTACTTTGTGTAGCAGCCCTCAAATTTTAGGTACTAATCAGGCAAATTTTTACCTGATACCATATTTTTCAATAATATAATCCATATCCTTATCGCCTCTGCCGGACAGGTTAATCAGGATAGAGCCTTTGCCCATCTCCTTGGCCAACTTCATGGCGTATGCAACAGCATGAGAGCTTTCGATGGCAGGGATAATACCCTCCATTCTGGAAAGGGTATAGAAAGCATCCAGAGTCTCTTCGTCATTTACCACGTCGTATTTCACGCGACCAATGTCATGCAGGAATGCATGCTCAGGACCGGAGGACGGATAATCCAAGCCGCTGGCTACGGAGTAAACCGGAGCCGGCTCACCGTTTTCATCCTTCAACATAATACTGTTGAAGCCGTGCATAATGCCTTCTGTGCCGTAATTCAGGCTGGCTGCATGGTCACCAAGTGCAGGACCTTTGCCTAAAGGCTCTACACCGTAAATATCCACCGGGTCATTGAGGAAGCCGGCAAAAAGGCCCATGGCGTTGGAACCGCCGCCTACGCATGCTACAATAGCATCCGGCAGCTCACCGGTCATTTCCAGAAACTGTTCTCTGGCTTCAATACCAACTACGCTCTGGAAATCACGCACCATCATTGGGAAAGGATGTGGACCCATAACGGAGCCAATACAGTAAATAGCATCCTTGTATTCTCTGGTGTATGCATCAAAGGCAGCGTCCACTGCTTCCTTCAGGGTAGCCAGTCCATGAGTCACCTCTACTACGTTTGCACCAAGAAGCTTCATACGGGCTACATTCGGAGCCTGCTTCTTAATATCCACACTTCCCATGTAAATGTCACATTCCAGACCGAAATAAGCAGCAGCAGTAGCAAGTGCTACACCATGTTGACCGGCACCGGTCTCGGCAATTACCTTTTTCTTGCCCATATACTTGGCAAGCAGTGCTTCGCCCATGCAATGATTCAGCTTGTGGGCACCGGTATGATTTAAATCCTCACGCTTTACATAAAGCTGCACATTGCCTAGAGAACTGCTAAGACGCTCCAGATGGGAAATAGGCGTCGGTCTGCCCTGAAAGTCCTTGCGGATTCTGCGAAGCTCGCTGATGAACTTGCTGGACTTACAAATCGTAAAGTACGACTCTGTGATGTCCTGCATTGCCCGCTTTAAATCCTCGGAAATGTAGGCGCCGCCGTATTTACCGAAATAACCCTGGGCATCCGGGTAGTTTTTAAAATAGTTGTCAAATTCGAAATTATTGTGCTTCATAAATATGTACCTCTGTTTCGTGTGCTTTTACAGCCTGACAGTAAGTGGCTGACTGTGTCTAAACAATATCTAAATGGTATCATTTTGGGGATTTTTTGTCAATAGAACGTGAGGCTTTCGATAGGAAATCGATAGGAAATGTTGCTTGTAATCAATTTGCAACCGTCGGTTGACATATTTCCAATCACACATGGTAGATGTCAACCGAATTTTATGCTACAATCAAATCATCTTGGGTGTATTTTTATTTGTATGGTCCGGCATGATTTGGGGTAGTTACCAAAGGCTTTTGGAGGAGGGGGACTATACCCGTGAGAAAAAGCAGGAGAATAAGCGCAATGAAAATCTGAGCAAAGTTTACTGGTGCACAGTTACCGCTATTTATCTGGGCTACAGCTTCTATACCTTTAACTGGCATATGAGCTGGATTATCTGGCCTTGCGCAGGTGTGCTTTTTGTGGCAGTGCTGGGTGTTGCAGCTATGGTAAGGGGAAGGTAAAAAGTGCTTGAGAAAAGGGCTATACAAAAGCAATTTATGGTTTAGTATAGCCCTTTTTATAAAATCCATTTCATATTTTAAACTGTATTCACATTTCCCTTAAGTGACATGAAAAACAATCTGCTGTAAAGTACCATAGAAACAAATATCATGGCACCGCACAGGAATATCAATGTGTCAGAAGCAACAACCGGGATATTTGGAAATAGGAACAGCACAACCATTACTGCGTAAAGGATTGCAGTGGTGACTTTGCCGTACCATCTGGCACTGTTGACCACACCGGTTTTCTTGAAGGTAACGTAGCTGAAAGCAAAGAGAAAGCTTTCCTTTAGCACCATAAGGATGACCAGCCCCTGCATACCGGCATATTTGGCCAGCAGGCAAAGTATCATGGCTAACTGTGTCAGCTTGTCTGCCACAGGGTCAATAAACTTGCCGAAATCGGAAACCATATTAAATTTGCGCGCAATTTTGCCATCCAGAATGTCTGTCAGTCCCGACAAAGCAATGACTACCACTGCAGCAATATGGCTGTCATAAATACTGTAAAGCACTGCCATCACCGGAATAAGCAGAATTCTGAAAAAGCTTAAAAAATTTGGTATGGTTAATATATCTTCTTTTTTTAATTTGTCTTTAATATTATTACTCATAATGTATGTCCTCTCGAATATCCCATATTATACCACTATTGAGAAAACAGGTCAATAAAAAATAGATTTTCAGGACCTTAAGAAAATCCTAAATATTCTTTTGACAAATTTCGTCAAAAAAACTATACAAATCAAAAAATATATAGTAAAATGATTACAAAAGAAAAAATTAACAGAGAGGTGTGCGGGCTTTGAGAAATATACAGAAAAAATTACAATTATTATCACTTATTTTAATGGTGGGATTACTTTTTGCCGGTGTAACCCTTCCTGTAAGGGCATTTATACAGAAGCAGGGCACTGTGAACGAGGCAGTTACACTCAGGCAAAATGCGGATGCCGGCTCCAATCAGATTATGGAGCTTACCAAGGGGCAGACTGTTACGGTAAATAATGAGCTGACTGTTGCAGATGGCACTACATGGTATCAATTATTTATTGATAACACCACAGGTTATGTTCCGGCCAATACGATTACCATTTCCGATGGAAGCAGTACGGGGGCTCAGACTGGTACTGCGGGAACGGGGCAGACCATGCAGACGATTACCGTTACGGAGCGTGTGGGTACCGTGACAGCCACAAGTGCCATTCGTGTACGTGCGCAGGCGACTACCTCCAGCGAGCAGATTGCCAGCATGAATCCAAATGATACCTTTAAGGTTTTAAGTGATGTAAATGCCGGTGACGGTTATGTATGGTACGAAGTTGATTTTGATGATCATGGTACCATGGTAAGAGGTTTTGTGCGTTCTGATTTGGTGAAGGTGGAAGAGGTTGCTATGCAGCAGCAGGTTCCGGTAGATGACCCTGTTACAGAGCCTACCCCTAGTGTGCCGGATGCTCCATACAGCATCACCAGTCAGGTAAATGCAGAAGGCACTACCGTTTGGTATCTTTTAAATAACAGCACCGGTGAAGAAAAGGAAATTTCCACGTTGCTTACCCCACAGCAGGCGGATAAGGGTAATGTAGGTGTTTACAAAATTATTGTTGTAATATTATTAATTCTGGTAATTTTAACTGCAGTAGCTGCTACCTTCTTCTATATGAGATGGCAGGATGCAGAGACCTTTATAGATGAATTGCGTGAGAAGCAGGCTCGTGCCAGAAAGCAGCCGGTGCAGGCAGCCACACGTACAGTTCCGGTAAAGCAGTCCGGACCAGTGGTAAGTCCGGCAACGGGTAAGCAGACTACAGTTCAGCCGGTAAGCAC
>JAZRRW010000081.1:0-6268 GCA_045651105.1 Lachnospiraceae bacterium | reverse complement strand
CCGCTTGGCCTCCGACTTTGGCTGATGGCAGTTTTTCCTATGGCATGGTGCTAATTCATGGTGCTATAGAGCAAAGCTTCTGCCAAAGGTTTGAAGATGAGGAACTGGCAACGATGCGTAATGTGGCAGGCGAAATCAAAGGCGCAGAGGCGGCAATGAGATATGCTGTGGCACATGGGTTCTCAAAGCTCTATATTTATCATGATTACGAAGGAATTGCCAAGTGGTGTAAGGGTGAGTGGAAGGCCAACAAAGATGGTACGAAAGCCTACAAGGCCTACTATGACAGTATATGCGATAGTCTACAGGTAGTGTTTGTGAAGGTGGCAGCGCACACAGGTGACAAGTACAATGAGATGGCAGATAAGCTGGCAAAGCAGGCTTTGGGCATATCATAGAAGCTGTTGCACTGGCAGTTAAGTGTATTTAAATAGAAAAGTTTAGGAAATGCTTAAAAAACTTAAAAAATTAGTTGACAAATGGCTGTCAGTTATGTATAATCATTTTTGTTGTGAAGCGCTCATTGCTTTACAGGCATGTGTCCATAGCTCAGCTGGATAGAGCAACGGCCTTCTAAGCCGTGGGTCGGGGGTTCGAATCCCTTTGGGCACATTGAATACTCTCAACGCATGAGAGTATTCTTTATATGGTGGGTATAGCGCAGTTGGTTAGCGCGCCAGATTGTGGCTCTGGAGGCCAAGGGTTCGAATCCCTTTATCCACCTTCACTATCATGCGAAAGTGTCAGAGTGACACGCTTGGTGTCATCATAGGGCTATCGCCAAGCGGTAAGGCACAGCACTTTGACTGCTGCATTCGCTGGTTCGAATCCAGCTAGCCCTGTTTTAAGTCTTCGGGCCACTAGCTCAGGCGGTAGAGCACTTGACTTTTAATCAAGTTGTCCGGGGTTCGAGTCCCCGGTGGCTCATTTATGAGATGTTGCGCAAATCCTTATTGGGGTTTGCGCTTTTTAGTATATTTGTAGTAGTAAATTACATCTTCAGATGTTATAATAACTATATATTTTAATTTCACATAAAGAGGAATTTCAATGAACATATTTGATATTATAGGTCCTGTTATGGTAGGACCCTCCAGCTCTCATACAGCAGGGGCTTGTAAAATTGGATACGTTTCCAGAAAGCTGATGGGACAGGCGATTGTGAAGGCGGATATTTTGCTTCAAGGTTCCTTTTTGGCCACCGGAAAGGGACATGGCACCAATCTGGCACTGGTAGCCGGACTTTTGGGCATGAAGCCTGATGATAAGCGTATACCTCACAGTATGGAAATTGCGAAGGAAGTGCATATGGAAGTTTCCTTTGGAGAAACTGATTTAAAGGATGCCCATCCCAATTCCGTGTTGTTAAAGCTGACCGGTGCAGATGGCAGATATATGGAAGTGGTAGGAGAGTCCTTGGGAGGTTCTGTCATTAATATTGCCAGCATCGACGGTCATGCGGCTAATTTTTCCGGAGATTATCCGACCCTTATTATTCAAAATAAGGATTTGCCGGGACGTGTGGCACAGGTAACCAGCGAGCTGGCAAAGCGGGGGATTAATATTGCCACCATGAAGCTCAGCCGTTCCGTGCGCGGTGAGGATGCGGTGATGATTATTGAGTGTGACCATGAGGTATGGGAGGCTGCCATCGGTGGCCTTGAGCAAATGGAAGGTGTGAAGCGTGTCACCTATTATAGCCAGGAGGGCTAGGAAGCACGGAATAACAGATTTAATTGAAAGAGGCAAATATGAGTTTTTCTACATTAAAGGAAATATTAGAAGTCAGTGAAGCAAAGCAGGTTCCTTTTTGGGAAGCTGTACTTTTGGATGATATGAAAGAAAGAGGCGTGGAAAAGGATGTATCCTATGAAACCATGCGTGGTATGTATCAGGCTATGCGCCTGGCGGATGTGGATTATGATGCAGACTTACGTTCTGCCAGTGGTCTGGCCGGTGGGGACGGAGCTAAGCTGGAAGCATTTCGACGTAAGGAAAATCGTCTGGTTGGTGATTTCCTTACCAGTGTCATGGAAAAGGCGGTAAAAATGGGTGAGTCCAATGCTTGTATGAAGCGTATTGTGGCAGCGCCCACGGCCGGTTCCTGTGGGGTTATTCCGGCGGTACTTTTATCTTATGAGGAGCAGCGTCAGGTTAGCGAGGACCAAATGGTAGAGGCGCTTTTTGTGGCGGCAGGTATCGGTGAAGTGATTGCAACCAGCGCCAGCATATCTGGTGCAGAAGGGGGCTGTCAGGCCGAGATTGGTTCTGCCAGTGCCATGGCAGCCGGGGCGATTACCTATCTGGAGGGCGGCGATAATGAGGCTATTATACATGCAGCGGCTCTTGCATTAAAAAACATGCTGGGGCTTACCTGTGACCCTGTGGGAGGTCTGGTAGAGGTGCCTTGTATTAAGCGTAATGTATCCGGTGCCGTGAATGCAGTTATATCTTCCCAGATGGCGATAGCGGGCATCAGAAGTGCCATTGTTCCGGACGAGGTGATTGATTCCATGCGTAGAATAGGCAAGCTGATACCGGCCTGTTTAAAGGAAACAAGTCAGGAAGGATTGGCTGTTACACCATCTGCTCAGCAGGCCACCCGAAAATTGTCCAAAAAAAATTAAAAATTACGTAAATTACTGTTAATTATTATGGTTGTAATTTGATGTTTTCAGGAGTATAATGTACCCGAATTTTGTTTTTCTGAGGTGAGGTGTATATTATGAACGAAATTTTAATTTGTTTAGCAATTGCCTTGATTGCAGGGCTCTTAATGTCACGTTTGGCAAAGGTGTTCCAGTTGCCGGCGGTAACAGTGTATTTAATAGCAGGTCTTATATTGGGACCGTTTTGTTTAGGTAAACTGGGTGTTGCCGGTTTTGGTTTTCAGTCTCTGGAAGAAGTAGAAGGACTGAAAATTATCAGTCAGGTGGCCCTTGGCTTTATTGCCTTTGCTATCGGTAATGAATTTAGACTTGCTCAGTTAAAGAGCATGGGTAGGCAGGCTATCGTAATCGGTATTTTACAGGCAGTGATTACGACTGCCTTGGTGGATGTGGCTTTGATCGCATTACATATGATTTGCCCGGACTTGATTTCAATTCCGGCAGCCATTACACTGGGTGCCATAGCAGCTGCAACGGCACCGGCAGCAACCTTGATGGTTGTTCGTCAGTACAAAGCGGATGGCCCTTTGACCAGGCTTCTCTTGATGGTGGTTGCTATTGATGATGCAGTAGGTTTAATATTATTCTCTGCTTCTTTTGGTATTGCCGGTGCTTTGGAAAGAGGCAGTGTCAGCGTGATAAATGTAGTGTTAGAGCCTGTTTTAGAGATTGTATTATCTTTGGGCTTGGGTGCATTGGCAGGTCTTTGCCTGCACTGGCTGGAAAGATATTTCCACTCACGCAGCAAGCGTATGTCAGTGTCCATTGCATTTGTTTTACTGACGGTAGGCATTTCTATGTGCGAATTTGAGCTGGGTGGAGTAAATTGCTGCTTCTCATTGCTGTTAGTTTGTATGATGATGGGTACCGTTTTCTGTAATATTTGTCCGACTTCTGAGGAGTTGATGGACCGTGTGGACAGATGGACAGCACCGGTAAGTATCTTGTTCTTCGTACTATCAGGTGCGGAACTGGATTTGCAGATTTTGACAAATCCGGCAGTACTCTTAATTGGTGTAGTTTACATTATATTCCGTTCTGCAGGTAAGATCAGCGGCTCCTATGTAAGCTGTGCTATGACACACTGTAATGAACGTATTACCAAGCATTTGGGCATTACTTTGCTTCCACAGGCAGGTGTTGCGCTAGGTATGGCCATGACTGCTACAAGCTTGTCTGATGGAGGTGTAATACGTAACGTTGTATTATTATCTGTGTTGGTATATGAGTTAGTTGGTCCTACACTGACCAAGCGTTCACTGATTGCTGCAGGCGAAATCAAGCCGGAAGGCAGAACCAGTGCACGTAGTCACAACAAGCCAAAGGCTAGTTTTAAGATTACAAAGCATTAATAAGCATCGAAGATGCGATTTTGCGAATGGGGTTCTGAATATTTACAATATTTCAAAATAGGAGGATTTATGAACGTTAAGGAAAATAAAATGGGTACCATGCCTGTTAACAAATTATTGATAAGCATGGCACTGCCAATGATGGTTTCCATGTTGGTGCAGGCATTATACAATATTGTAGATAGTATGTTTGTATCATACATCAGCGAAGATGCATTGACAGCAGTTTCTTTGGCGTTCCCAATCCAGCAATTAATGATAGCACTTGGCTCTGGTTTGGGCGTTGGCGTGAATGCCGTGCTTAGTAAGGCATTGGGCGAGAAAGACTTTGATAAGGCCAATAGTGCGGCAAAGAATGGTATCTTTTTATCCGTAGCAAGTTTTATAGTATTTTTCTTTGTCGGTTTGTTTGTAGTAGACCCATTCTATATGTCTCAGACCAAGGATGCTGAAATATTGCAGGCAGGTCATGATTATTTGACTGTAGTATGCTGTGCAAGCTTTGGTATGTACATGCAGTTCATTTTTGAGCGACTGCTGCAATCCACAGGTCGTACCGTGTATTCTATGGTTACACAGGGAGTTGGTGCTATTATCAATATTATATTGGACCCGATTTTAATTTTCGGTATGTTTGGACTGCCGGCCATGGGCGTAAAGGGTGCTGCGATTGCTACTGTTATCGGTCAGATTATTGCGGCTGCACTCGGTTGTATTTTAAATATCAAAAAGAATCATGATATTCATATTTCATTCACAGGCTTCAAACCGGACCTGGGCATTATTAAAACCATATATATAATTGGTGTGCCATCCATTATTATGCAGGCGGTAGGTTCTGTAATGAATTATGGTATGAATCAGATTTTAATCGGCTTTACTTCTACAGCTACCGCAGTTTTTGGAGCTTACTACAAGCTGCAAAGTTTTATCTTTATGCCGGTATTTGGATTGAATAACGGTATGATTCCTATTATTGCTTACAATTATGGCGCAGGGAAAAGGGAACGAGTTGTTAAGACCATTAAGTCCAGTGTTATTCTGGCAGTTTGTATTATGTTGACAGGACTGGCAGTAATGCAGATTTTCCCGGCTCAGCTTTTAGGGATATTTAATGCTTCCGACCATATGCTTTCTATTGGTGTGGTAGCCCTTCGTCTGATTAGCTTAAGCTTTGTGTTTGCAGGATATTGTATTATTATGGGATCCGTGTTCCAGGCTCTGGGCAATGGTGTGTACAGCATGGTTGTCTCCATTGTGAGACAGTTGGTAGTACTGCTGCCGGTGGCATACCTGTTCTCTTTGACAGGAAATATCAATCTGGTTTGGTTGTCCTTCCCGATTGCGGAACTGTTTTCCGTGACGCTGTCCACCGTGTTCTTGTTTAAGATAAATAAAAAAATAATTTCCAAGATTGGAGTGGAACAGTAGGAAAAAATTATTTGACAATATGCGCGAAATTTGTTATATTGAATAAGTCCATTGGACTATGCGGATGTGGTGGAATTGGCAGACACGTGAGATTTAGGTTCTCATATCGAGAGATGTGCAGGTTCAAGTCCTGTTATCCGCAGGTTAAAAAGGTACTGATTTAGCTGGTATTCAGCAGATTAGTACCTTTTGTTTTTAAAATTATGCAATTACCGTTTCTGATTAATCGGCTGAATGCCTTCTTTCCTCACATTGTGCTCCTGGTTCTGATTTTCAGGCTTTACCTTTTGGGTAATGCTGTTAAATTCATTGTGGTTTTTCTGCTGGTTTTGTTTTTCTCGTTCTTTTTTGTTCATGTGGTTTCTCCATGGAATGTGATGTTGGAAGGGGTATTTGTACAAGTGCCCCACGTTAGTATAGATATTTTTTGCAAAAATCGTAGATTTATTCACTTTCTTTTCCCAAGGATATTGATTTTTTTTATCCAAAGTGTTATATTATGCAAGTGTATACAATAAATATACATAGAATTAGGAGGAAATATCATGAAAAAGTTTTTAGTATTAGCATTATCCATGGTAATGGCTATGTCCGCACTGGCTGGATGTGGTGCAAAGGCAACTACAGCAAAGGTTATTGAAATCGAGCTTACAGATGAAGACTATGCTTTCGGTGTGGATAAGACACAGCCTGAGCTTTTGGAGAAAACAAATGCTTTCATTAAGGAAATCAAGGAGAATGGTACCTTAGATGAAATCTGCAACAAGTACTTTGGTGATGGCACACCGACAGTAGTAAAGTCTGCTGCACCTGATG
>JAZRRW010000080.1:0-39861 GCA_045651105.1 Lachnospiraceae bacterium | reverse complement strand
GCATATCAGTATGCGCCAAGTGGTGCTATCTATGGTCTGAACCGTGTTAACCCAAGTAAATATGGTAGAGCAAGTGGTCAGATTTACTACAACAAAGAATTAGTAGAAGCGGTTTATCCCGATCCAATCGAGAGTATCGATGATTTCTATGAACCATTAAAGGCTGTAAAGGCTGCATATCCGGACAAGATTCCGTTTTCTGTTACCTTTGATGCAGCGCCGGCTTATCGTGCAGACATTATCCTTCGTAACTCCTTTGGTATCCACTTTAACGATAATTCTTACATGTTGGTAACCGATGATAATGGCGATGTTGTGCTTGGCGATATCACAGACAACAACAGAGAGTATTTAAAGTGGTTAAATAAGCTCTATGATGAAAAATTATTAGATGAGAACGGATTTATTTACACTAGTGATGAATATCAGTCAAAAGCAGATGCAGGTGACTTTGTTTTCTGGGCAGGTTACGGTTTGAACTTCAAGACCAGCACCATTGCTAATCATCCGGCAGACTTCGGTGTTATTCCGGCATTGACCTCTGATATGGAGCCGGAAACTACTTATATCTTGGCTAATGGTATTACTACTAGAGCACGTATCTTCGTAAGTGCAAATACCGAATATCCGGAGGCTATATGCCGTCTTATCGACTTCTTATGTACAGAAGAAGGTGCATATCTGTCCAACATTGGTGTAGAAGGTGAACACTTTGAGCTTGTTGATGATGGTTATGGTAATATGAAGTTTGATCACACAAAGTTTGTAGATTTAACTAATTATAGCTCCTTATCCGAATGGCTTAATCAGAAAGTTATTATTTCTCAGGGTATGGCACTGCTTTATGAGTATCAGATGGCGTACATGAATGATGTAGATACTGCTACGTTGGAAAAGATGACAAAGGGTGAAGATCTTGACGTTGCTTGGCAAGCACAATTGCTGCTTTTGCTTGGTGAGATTGATAATGTGATTACAGCACCTACTCCATTGACCTACACGGCAGAAGAAACAGAAGAGCGTGCTACCATGGTCACCGACTTAACGAATTACTTAAAGACATCAAAGGTAAGCTTCATCAGAGGCGAGGTAGACGTAAATGATGATAAAGCTTGGGCAGATTATGTTTCCACTGCAAACAAAATGGGTTGGGATCGTCTGAAAGAGATCGAGCAGGCTGCATGGGATCGTATGGCTGCAAATTTAGAATAAGTTTGGAAGTCTCTTGTATTTAGCAGTACAATATTTCTAGATGAGAAAATGTGCAAGAGTAAATCTTGTACATATAGACGGCAGTACCACATCATGGATGAACGGTATCTGCCGTCTTTCGGTTGTAGAATTCATTACTCGCTATCACGAGGAGGAATATTAATAAGTCTTGGATTGTTTTCTGGTAAAAGTGGAGAAAATAAAAAGGACTCTCAGAAGCCGCATAAACAAAGGCTTAAATATTCCGAGAGTCTATATGTTTTGCAGGGAGAAAATCGATAATGAATAAACGACGTTCTATTCTACAATTTCTATTAACTTATTTATGTGTATTATTGCCTTTGCTGGGAACCAGCATTCTGATCACGCAGAATTTTCTGGATCAGGCTCGTCAGGAGGAAAATGAAAAAATGTCCGGACAGATAGCAGCAGTGGAAGCATTCATAAGTGAAAACTACTGGGATTACAGAACCAAGGGTGTCATATTGTTTGAAAATAGGGAATTTTCTTCCAATCAGGTGCTATTTAACAGTAGCGCGGCAGGCAATGCCGTGCATATGCTGCAATCCTTACGACTATTTGATAATAGTGCGAACGAAATTCTTTTGTATTATGGCAAAGATTATTTATATGCATCAAATGGTCTGGTAAGTCCGTATACGTTTTTTAAAAATACACTTTCCTGCTCATCAGATGGTATAGAGGATGCTCTGGAGGTTATTTCCACCACCGAATTTGCAGTGCGGATTTTGGAGGGAGGGTCTAGTGGTGGGTATCTTTTATATCACATCCCAATTGGAGAGGACAGGTATGGTTACATGCGTTCCATGGAAGTGGTTATCAACTTTTCTGAGTTGGAAAAGATGCTCAGAACTTGTTTGAACAGCGAGAACCTGCTTTTGCGGCTTGCTAGCGAGGATGATGAGTGTTATTTTTATCATACGAAAGAAGGCTTGCAATTTGTGACTCGTGAGCAGGCTGGCGAACTGTTAACAGATTATGAGGATGCACCTTGGGTAGGGACAGGCGGTGAACTGGGCTTTGAGGTTTCGGCGTGGTGTAATGTGGAAGAACAGCTTGCCGAGTTTTATAGGTTGAGAAACATCAATATCATTCTATTAATGGTGGGTCTTAGTTTATCCACGGTGCTTTCTTTCGGATTAAGTTTAAGGCGTTTTTCACTATTGAAAACGTTGCTTAACAATATTGCTAACAAAAACATATCCCATAAAGCGAAAAAGAAATGGAACCAGAATGAATTTGATCACATCCAGTTAATACTAGACGAGTTCATTAAAGAAAATGTTTCAATGAGAAAGAATGCGCAGTCTTATCGCGAGGCCTTATTTCAGCAGGTTTCTATACTGCTGTTCCATGGGTTAATTACGGATTATAAAGAAGTGCAGTCGTTGTTGGAGGTTTGTGGAACTACACTTTCTGAGGAATATTTTTTCGTATTTGGTTTAAAGGTAGATTCTCACGAGCAATTAGAGCGTTTGGATGCACTTTTTCAAGGTGATATTCACTATGTCATGAATGAGGAGGAACGAAAATTTTTGTTTATCCTTTGTGAATTACCATGTTTCGACTTCGATATGAAGATGCGACGAAATCTGGCAGATAATCTTCAAGCTGCACTGGGTGGAGCAGATATTCGATGTAATCAGATGGTTATGAGTCAGGTGTACAATCAGATATCCATGACAAATTATGCGTATCTGGAGGTGCTTAGCATATTAGAAAACATTGCGGACAAAAAAACGTATAACCTTTGCTGGGAAGAATGGACAAAGAGTAGTGGAATGGTGTATGCACGGTTTGGCAATGAATGTTTAAAAGCATTCAGGGAGGCTGTTTCTGACAGAGATTATGAACAGTCTTGTCAGATTCTGAAGGCATCATTGCAGCAGATAGGAGCGAAAAAAGATGATCTGCGTTTTTTATGTTATATGCTTTTGCAGTCTATGATGCTGGAAATGAATTCTATGTATGCAGAGGAAGAAAATCGGGAAATGTTACTTGAACTTGCCACAGTTAATCTGGACAATGTAGTAGAGTTTGAAACAGAGATGTGTGTTATTTTGCAGAAATATTGTAGCCAGAAAACTGAGCAGCCAGAAAATAACTTTGATAAAATCTTACAGTTTGTGGAGGCGAATTATGCAAGCTACGATTTGAGTTTGGATAAAGTGGCGAATTATGCCGGTACTTCGAAGTCGCAGATGAGCAAGCTTTTTAAAAAGTATGTAGGGGTGAGCTATATTGACTATGTGACAAAGCTTCGCATGGAAAAAGCCAAGGAACTTTTGGTGCACACAGATATAAGCATTAAAGATGTTTTCCGGAAGGTGGGTTATATTGATACGACTAATGCGAGTAAAAAGTTTAAGGCGTATTTTAACGTGACTCCATCCTTGTGGCGTTCCATGGGGCAAGAAGAACGGGAGAAAGCCAGAAAAGATAAGTAAGAGAGTAATTTTTGCGAATTTTTTGACAAGTATTGAGGTTGAGGAGATGAGTGTTTGTTTGTAAAATGAACATGTAATCTACAAATGCGGAAGCATGTAGAAAATATTTAATGTATATAAAGAAAGGAAGATGAATATGGATATCTCAAGAATTACGGCGTCTATTTGGCCGTGGGGAACAGATACAAGAGAACAAATGGAACAGGCAGCAAAGGAAGTATCAGAAATTGGATACAAACATTTCGAAAGTGTTAAAAAGGCTATTTATGCATTTGATATGGATTTAAAGGCATATCAGGAAGTTCTTAAAAGATATGATCTTAATCCGGTAAGTTTTTATTTCCATATGCCTAGTATGGATGAAATGGATGCATTTTTTGCAACCTTAGATAAGGAGTTTGATTTCATCGCAAACCTCGGAGTAAAGTGCCTGAGCCTTCAGCCAACCAGAGTTAGACCGGAAGTGATGGACGAGCCGAAATTAGCAGCGCAGCTTGAAGCAATTATGAAATTTGCAGAGAAATCACAAAAATTTGGGTTAAAAACAAATCTGCACCCTCATAATAATACATGGGTATTGTACGAAGATGAAATTGACTATGCAATGAAGAATTCCGATCCTAAGGTGCTTTCCTTTGTACCGGACACTGCTCATTTGGTAGTTGGTCTTTGTGACCCGGTAGAAATTATCCGCAGATATGTTGATCGTATTAATTTCACACACTTTAAAGATATTGCTAGCCCTGAGGTTGAATCAGACGGTATAGCATCAGCAGGAATGGAAATTTATAAGAACTTCCGCGAATTAGGTCAAGGCTGTGTTGATTTTAAAACAATATTTGGAATTCTTAAAGAACATGGTTATAACGGATACCTTTGCGAGGAACTTGACAGAGCACCTATAAGCAATGCAATCAGTGCAAAAAATAACTTTGAATATCTGAAAAACAATTATTAAGGAGTCGAAGCGATGAAGAAATTGAATGTTGGCATTGTGGGTATGGGATACATAGGTGAAAGTCACATAGAGGCTGTACGCCGTATCGGATATTGTAATTTGTATGCTGTTGCTGATGCCAACGTGGAGCTGGCAAAAACAAAAGCAGAGATTTATGGTATCGAGAAGTGCTGTAGCTCTGTTGACGAACTGCTTAACGACCCTAAGGTTGACGCAATTCATAATTGCACACCTAACTTTTTGCATACAGAAATAAATAAAAAAATCATTGAATCAGGAAAGCATCTTTTCAGTGAGAAGCCTCTTTCCAAAAACTATGAAGAAGCAAAGAGCTTAATAGAACTTCACGCAAAGCATCCGGAAGTGGTTGCAGCTGTAAATTTCAACTATCGAATGAATCCTCTTGTACAGGATATGAGAGGGAGAATTGATAAGGGTGAAATTGGCGATGTACGTATAATAAGCGGAAATTATTTACAGGACTGGCTTTTATATGATACAGATTATAGCTGGCGTCTCGAACCGGAGACAGCAGGAAATTCCTGTTGTATTGCTGATATAGGGTCACATCTTATGGATTTGGTACAGCATGTGACAGGTCATAAAATAACCGAGGTTATGGCGGATCTTGTTACGATGATACCTGTAAGAAAGAAACCGTTAAAACAGACTCAAACATTCACAAGCTCATCAGCGGGTGAATATGAGGAAAAGAGGGTTGAAAACGAAGATTACGGTGCCGTACTGTTTAAAACTGACAAGGGTGCAAGTGGTGTATACCATGTATCTGAGGTGAGTGCAGGACACGGATGTTATTTCGGTGTTGAAATAAATGGTTCAAAGGCTTCCTTGAGATGGAATCAGGAAGAAAATGACCGTTTGTGGGTAGGTTACAGAGATGAAGACAACCGACTGGTAATTAGAAATCCAAATAACATTTCACCTGAAGCAAGAAGATATACTTCTCTTGCAATGGGTCATCCGGAAGGATGGAATGATGCGTTTAAAGGAAATATATACAGCTTCTATGAATATATAGCAAAAGGTGATTTTAAGGCAAAACCGGATTTTGCGACTCTGGAAGAGGCTGCAAATATAGTTCGTTTAACGGAAGCAATTGTAAAAAGCAGCAAAGAAAGATGCTGGATTGAAGTAAAATAAAGTTATGAATAAGTAACGGAGGTAAAAAAGTGAGCAGATTTAAGTATTCAGTAGGACCATGGAATGTACATGAGGGAGCGGATGCATATGGTCCGGCTGTAAGGGAAACAATACCCTTTGAAGAAAAATTAAAGAAATTTAAGGAAATCGGATTTGATGCAGTTCAATTCCACGATGACGATGCAGTTCCTAACATTAACAATTACACAGAAGAGGAAATCAAAGTAGAAGCAGCAAAGGTAAAGGCACTTCTTGATAAGTACGATTTGGCTGCAGAATTTGTAGCACCAAGACTTTGGTTTGATCCACATACAACAGATGGCGGTTTCTGTTCTAACAGCGCAGAAGATAGAGAATATGCAATGTGGAGAGCATATCGTTCTATTGATATTGCAAAGGTTTTAGGCTGTGATAAAATAGTTTTGTGGCTTGCGAGAGAGGGTACACTTTGCTATGAAAGTAAGAGCCCTGTTGAATCTACAAAGAGACTCATTGAAGCTATAAACAAAATGCTTGATTATGATAAAGATATTAAAATCATGATAGAAACAAAGCCAAATGAGCCTATTGACAGAAGCGTATGTCCGACACTTGGTCATGCAATGGCAATTTCAGCAGCAAGTAAAGACCCTTCAAGAGTAGGTGGACTTTTGGAATCTGCACATGCAATGCTTGCAGGTCTTGATCCGGCAAGCGAAATAGGTTTTGCACTTGCAATGAATAAGCTTTGGGGTGTACACTTGAATGATCAGAACGGAATGAAATACGATCAGGACAAGAGCTTTGGTGTGGAAAATCTGCGTGCAGCATTTAACCAGATGAAGGTACTTATGGAAAACAACTTCGGTGCAAACGGTGAATATATTGGTCTTGATGTTAAGGTGATGAGAACAGAGAAGCAGGATGGAAGCTATCAGCATCTTATTAACAGCTTGAAAATCGCTAAAGCACTGGAAGCAAAAGCAGAAAAATTTGACTATGACTTCCAGAAAAAGTGCGTAGAAGAAAGAGATTACGAAAAGCTTGAAATGTATGTAATGGAACTTTTGATGGGGTTGAATTAGTCCATATAATTGAAAGCGAGGTATAAATTATGTATAGAATTGGTGAAGAAGAAATTGCGGAATTGACGAAGGTTATCCATTCAAAAGAGTTGTTTAAAGTTAATAATGGATTGCAGGAGTCACTGCAGGTTGAACAAAAATTAAATAAAATTTTCAATTGCGAATATTCTATTTTTATGACAAGTGGTCATGCGGCGCTTACAACGGCGCTGGTAGCAATGGGAATTGGGCCTGGAGATGAGGTTATCGTTCCTGGGTATACATACATTGCGACAGCCATGGCGGTAGTAGCGGCAGGCGCAATACCTGTAATTGCTGAGGTAGACGACACTCTTACAATCTCACCGGAAGATATTAAAAAGAAAATATCAAAGCATACAAAAGCTATCATACCGGTTCATATTAAAGGTTTCCCTTGTAATATGGATGCAATTATGGAAATTGCAAAGCAGCATAACCTTCTTGTTTTAGAAGATGCTTGTCAGGCAGATGGTGGCAGCTTTAATGGAAAAAGGCTTGGAACAATTGGTGATGCAGGTGCTTTGAGCTTTAATTTCTTCAAAATTGTTTCTTCCGGCGAGGGTGGAGCATTACTGACCAAAAACCGAGCATTTTTTGAACGTGCTCTTATTTACCATGATAGTAGTGCGGTTAAGTTTTTCGGAGACCAGATGCAAGGCTTTACAACAGAAGGTTTTTGCGGAAACGAATACCGCGCCAACGAGCTTTGCGCTGCTGTTATGAATGTGCAGCTTTCTCGTCTTGATGGCATTTTAGAGGATCTTAGAAAAAATAAAAAATATATGATGGATAAACTGGAAGGCATTTTAAAATTTATTCCGTCAAATGATATTGAGGGTGACTGCGGAACAACATTGGCTATCCAGTTTGAAAAAGAAGAAGACGCAAGACGTTTCCTGGCTGCTGTTGAAGGCTTGCGTGGTAATATGCCTATAGATACAGGAAAGCATGTCTATAAACATTGGACACCTATTTTGGAAAAGAGAGGTGCGTTTAATCCTCTGATGGATCCATTTAAAATGGAAGCTAATAAGGATATTATCCCGGATTATAAAGAGGATATGTGTCCTGAAACTCTGGATATATTGTCAAAGGTTGTTTATATAGATATAAATCCGGATGACAATAAAGAAACGCTTGATAAGAAAATCGAGATTATGAAAAATGCAATAAATCATAATTAAAGAAATTTGAAAAGCAATCCTATAAAGTATAAAACTCCTTTGTTTACGGGTAACAGAACTGTTATCAACTAAACGAAGGAGTTTTTACTTTCCTGCTCTCTATGAATCTTTTTCATTTCTATATGCACCGGGAGTAACACCAATAATGTTCTTGAAGACTCTGCAAAAGCTCTTCGAGTCTGAAAAGCCGGCTTGTAAGGCCACAGATTCCACTGACAAATTGGTTTCTTTGAGCAGATTACCGGCAACCTTAATTCGTTGATTGTTAAGCATGTTGTGGAAGGTTTCACCTGTTATATTTTTAAAAATCTTACAAAAACTGCTTTGACTGTATCCGCATATTCTTGCCGCTTCATCAATGGTCAAATTATCACTATAACGTGTATGTATAAGTTGAAGGGCATTTTCGATATTGATTACATTGTGTAAAGGTTTTGAGGTATGGGGATTAGTATCAGCAGAAACAATTTGTTTCATAATAATGGCATAAATTTTAAAAATATTACCTCTTATCATAAGTTCAGAAAAATCCTGTGGATTTTGGCACAGTGAAGCAGTTTCATCAACCAATTCATTAAGATAGGGTTCTTCCTTGAAACTAAATACAGGATTTTCAGGTGCTTTACCTGAAAGCACTTCGAAATATTCGGAAAGAAGCATTGGACCAATTTTCATAGAAAGATTTTGACAATCTATGTTTGGCAAAACGGGTATCTCGTGAGGGGTCATTGAACCGATAAACACAAATTCACCTTCATTTATCTCGTATAAATTCTTGTCAATAAGTATGTCATAATGACCTTTAAGACAAAAGTTTATTTCTATCTCGCTGTGTCTGTGCTCTTCAAAACCTTTCATGCTACTGATATTTAAATTATAGGGACGTTCACCCATAAGTAATTTTTGGTAAAGCATTATAGATCACCTCCTTCTTAATTATATATTATGGTAAAAAAACTTTCAAGTGTTTCTTGAGTTTCCGTTAATCACTGCTCCTTTCTTTCTGCCACGCTTTCGGAGTGCACCCGTTCCTCTTCTTAAAGAATCTGATAAAATAATTAGTATCTCTAATTCCTACCGCTTCGGCAACTTCAGTCACAGACATATCTTTTTGCATCAGTAAATCCTTTGCAAGCTCATTTCTCTGGTACTGGATATATTCATTGATGCTGCAGCCAAAATTATTTTTAGAGATTTCATAAAGGGTGGTGCGTCCTATGCTGAACTGACGGCATAGCTGCGTCACAGTCAATGTATCCCGGATATGCTCTTTTATATACAAATCAATACTGGAGGCAATGCCTTGTTTTTTGATGCTTATAATGCTGTTGAGCCAGATGTAGTTGGCGCACATTTCCAGTAGTTTGGCGATGGATTCAATATATTCTTCGGTTCTATAGTGTATTTTAGTGATGCAGGAGCGCAGTGTGTCCCTATTCAGGTTGTACTGTTGGATTGCACCTTCGATATTGGATAAAAGTGCTGTTTTATCTCTGGTATCGGTGATTTGTCCAAAGAGCATATAGCCTAAAATGACGTTATTGTATATGATAGGTGTGGCAACTTCAATAAGACCCATATGACATTGATAAATGTGGGTCTTTCTGGTGACTTTACAAACCTGAAAAGCCGCCTCATCATTTTGTATGCATTTCTGCGTGAGTTCAGGGTTTTTGCGTACTTCCGTGCAGAATTCACACATGGTATCAGGGTAGGTGCAAAGCAGAGTTTGCTTTTCATCATAAATACTGATAAGGGTGTGCGTAATATTATAAAAATATTTGGCAAGCTGCAGTAATTCCTTTTTGTTGGTGTTGATGTACATAATGTGCTATCTCCGGTTAAAAATGCTATTTTTCGGTTGATTTATGAGTATTATTATAGACTGTCTGTATGATAAAATCAAGACAAAAGAGCAGTTTTCCGCCAAAAAGGCGGTAAAAATATACTTATCAGAAAGGAGCATATAAGTTATGTCATTAGCAAAAAAATTATTAGAAGAAGGCAAGGGTATTTTACGTCTTGCACCAACCTGGGTGCCACGTTCTTTCTGCCGTCCGGGCAAGAGAATCAAGCTGCATCCGGACGATTATTATGTATTTGGTCTGGAAAGAGGCGGCGTGGATGAGCGTTGGTTTGCATCTACCACTTGGGCAGAGAATGGACCGGGTACACCGGAGGATGAAGGTCTTAGCTACGTGGTATCTGCAGACGGTAAGGAGCGTATGCTGCTTCGTGATGCGGTAGAGGAATTAAAGGGTGAAATTATCGGTGAGGAGCTTTGGAACAAGTATCATAAATGGCCAATGTTCTCCAAGTTCTTTGACAATGCAGGTCCATTGCCACACCATATCCATCATCGTGATGAGCATGCAAAGAGAGTAGGAGCAGATGGTAAACCGGAAATGTATTTCTTCCCATCACAGTGTAATAACCACGGTGGTGAATTCCCTTTCACTTTCTTTGGTTTAAATCCTGATACTACAAAGGAAGAGATGAAGGAAACTTTGATGAACTTCGCAAAGGGTGACAACAAACTTCTCGACTTGTCCCGTGCATACAAGATTACGTTGGATACCGGTTGGGATGTTCCTCCTGGAGTGCTACATGCACCTGCCAGCCTTTGTACATACGAGCCACAGTTTGCAAGTGATGTTTATGCAATGTATCAGTCTGTTCTTTATGGCGGACATTGTGTTTCTGAGGATTTACTGTGGAAGAACTGTCCGGAAGAGGAAAAGGGTAATTACGACTATTTGATGGATGTAATTGACTGGGAAGCAAATGTGGACCCTGATTTCCACAAAAACCGCTTTATGGCACCGAAGGTAATCTGGGAGAATGAAGCAGGCTGCGAAGAGTGGATTTGCTACAAGTGTAAGGAAGTAAGTGCAAAGAGACTTACTATCAATCCAGGCCAGAGCATTACCGTAAAGGATCAGGCAGCATATGGTATTATCTTGTTGCAGGGTCACGGAACCATGGGCGACTGGGCACTGGAAACCCCTACCTTAATTCGCTATGGTGAGCTTACCCATGATGAATATTTCGTAACAGAAAAGGCTTCCAAGGAAGGTGTGGTGATTACTAACACTTCTACTACAGAGCCAATTGTAATGTTGAAGCATTTTGCGGAGAATCCGGAGTTGGTTTTAGAATAAAAAGATTTTGCCTGGAGGTGCGGCTGCGTTATATACGTTGCCGCATCAAGGTGTATTTAGGAGGTTTTTAAAAGATGAACAAGTATATTGGACATGATTCACAGGTGTATGGTATTGAGGAACATCGTTTAGTAGGCGGAAAGGGCGATGGAATGCGTCTTTTACAGGTTCGTAACGGCAAAGGTTTGGATTTCACCGTTGCAGTTGACCGCTGTGCAGATATTTACAGGCTTTCCTTTAAAGGAATTAATATGGGATTTTTCTCCCCTTCAGGTTATGTGGCACCTGCCTATTATGATGAAGAGAGATACTTTAAAACATTTACAGCAGGTTTTCTTACTACTTGTGGTTTAACTAACATCGGTATTCCTTGTGAAGATAATGGTGAGAAGCTTCCTCTTCACGGAACGGTAGGTACGATTCCGGCAGAGCAAATCTGGTGGGAAGAGGCGGAAGGAAAGTTAATCATTCATGCAGTAATACGTGATGAGATGCTTTTTTCACACAAGCTGACCTTGTATAGAGACATTGTATGTTATTTGGATAGTAACCGTATTGAAATTCATGACAAAATAGTGAACCGTGGAGATACAGAAAGCCCGATTATGTTTTTATATCATATGAATATGGGATATCCTCTTCTGAGCGAGCATGCAGAAGTTCACATTGCGTCTGATGAAGTCATTCCACGTAATGAAAGAGCAGCAGAAGGATTGGCTACATGGAACAAGATGCTAGAGCCACAGGAAGGGTTTGTGGAGCAATGCTATTTCCATAAGTTTTCAGAAAAAGGAGAAGCCGGAATTTTTAACCCGGACATTAACCTGGGGCTGGTTATCCGTTTTGACCCGAAGCAGTTACCTTATTTCACCCAGTGGAAGATGATGGGTGTAAGAGATTATGCTCTGGGCTTAGAACCGGGTAACGCACATCCGGATGGCAGGGACAAGATGCGTAGAGATGGGGAACTGACCATATTACAGCCGGGTGAGAGTATCTGCTTTGATGTTGCGGTGGATATGATTGATAGTGAAGTGTTACTGAAGACGAAGTAGTCAAATTAGAAATGAGGGGAATAAAAAATTTCATACTAAATACATTAAGTATTCACGACAGAGGCGAATGGCTGAAAATGCTGTTTGCCTCTATTTTTTTTCCTATTTTGCCAGTGCGCTTTAGCGTATGGAGCACCAGAGCTCCACCATTCCTTTCTGAACTGACAAACAAAAGTATAAATGGACGCTCTGTATGCAGTACGGAAAAATTATATCTGATATCACAGTATCTGAACACATCTGCTGATTATCTTCTCTCTGGTAACAAGTCAGAAGATATTTTGCATCAGTTAAGTGTGGTGCTGGATGGAAAAAGTGAAAAGGAATTAGAGAGAGCAAGGAGAGTGCTGGTATGTAAGGTATTGGACTCAAAACGGGAAAATTCTTCCCACAAAAGTTTCAAGTTCTTATAAAATGTTATATTTTTTTACAATGAATTTTAAAGTATTATAGTCCCCGGTGGCTCATTTTTGAAATGTCGCGCAAATCCTTTATTTTCAAGGGTTTGCGCTATTTTTATGTTATTTTTCAGTAACCGAAAGTAACGGCTTTTGCTAGTTGTAAATGTCCGTTTTTGTTCGCAAAACAAAATTGTACTTATTAAAGTACGAAAAAAAATTCAAAACTTCTTGTCCATATATAATTTTTGTGGTATTTTTATTATGTTAATAGAGATTTACCTACGACACGCATTGTCAGAGTAAAGGTGTGCCTTTTTATGTATAGGGTATAAAAGCATATTAACGAATGATATATATTCATTTTAAAGGAGACAAACTCATGGAAAAAAAATTAGTTTACACAGGAAAAACCAAAGATGTATTTGCACTTGAGAATGGAAATTATCTTTTAAAGTTTAAAGATGATTGTACCGGTAAAGATGGTGTTTTTGATCCGGGTGAAAATTCCGTAGGTCTTACTATTGATGGTGTTGGTGATGTAAATCTTCGTATGTCCATTTATTTCTTTGAAAAAGTTAATGCTGCAGGCATTAAGACTCATTATGTTAATGCAAGTCTTGAAGATACCACTATGGAAGTTCTTCCTGCAAAGGTATTCGGTAAGGGCTTGGAAGTAATCTGCCGTCATAAAGCAGTTGGAAGCTTTTTCCGTCGTTATAGTGATTATATTGAAGAAGGTGCTGATTTACCTGCATATGTGGAGACAACCTTTAAGAATGATGAGAAGGGCGATCCATTAGTAACAAAGGATGGTCTGGTAGATTTAGGTGTTATGACAGCTGAGCAATATGATGATATTAAGGTTATGACTCAGAAAATTACACAGATTGTAGCTGATGACTTAAAGGAAAAGGGCTTAGTTCTTTATGATATTAAGTTTGAATTTGGTTATGATGCAAACGGCGATGTTATGTTAATTGATGAAATCGCTTCCGGAAATATGCGTGTATATAAGAATGGTGAATATATTGACCCGATGACCCTTTCTGAACTCTTTTTTGCATAATAATTAGTTACTAAGGTTAAGGAGAGAAGTATGGGAGGATTTTTTGGTGTTACTACCAAACGTGATTGTATGACTGATGTGTTCTTTGGTGTGGATTATCACTCCCACTTAGGAACCAGAAGAGCGGGTTTGGCCGCATATGACCCTGCAATCGGTTTACAGCGTAAAATTCATAATATTGAAAATACACCATTTAGAACAAAATTTGAGCATATCTTCGATGACATGAAAGGTGTATCTGCAATTGGCTGCATCAGCGATTCTGATCCACAGCCATTGTTGATTCGTTCTAAGCTGGGTACATATGCAATTTGTGTTATAGGTATTATAAACAATTACAATACATTAATTGACCAGTATTTGAATTTTAGTGGTGGTCATTTTGATGCAATGACCGGAGGAAAGGTTAACTCCACGGAACTGGTTGCTGCTCTGATCAGTCAGCAGAGTAATTTCCTGGATGGTATTAAATTTGTCCAAAATGCCATTGAAGGAACAGCATGTATACTTATCTTAAAGAGCGATGGTGCAATTATTGCCGCCAGGGATAAGGTTGGGCGTTTGCCTGTGCTTGTGGGCAAGGGTGAAGATGGATATTGTGTATCTTTTGAGTCCTTTGCATACAAGAAGCTGGGATATGATGATTACAAGGAGCTGGGACCGGGCGAGATAGTGGAAATTACGGCCGATAGCTATACCCAATTAGCACAGCCTGGCGAAGAAATGAAAATTTGCTCCTTCCTTTGGTCATATTATGGATATTGTACATCTAACTATGAGGGTAAGAATGTAGAGGTTATGCGTTGTCGTAATGGTGAAATTATGGCAAAGAATGACAGAGAACTCGGGAAAATGGAGGGCATCGATTATGTTTGTGGTGTGCCGGATTCCGGTACTCCTCATGCCATTGGTTATGCCAATGAAAGCAAGATTCCTTTTGCCAGACCATTTATCAAGTATACTCCGACTTGGCCAAGAAGCTTTATGTCTTCCAAGCAGTCAGAGCGCAAAAAGGTTGCGAAAATGAAGCAGATTCCGGTGCATGAGTTAATTAAGGACAAGAATTTACTTTTTGTGGATGACTCTATTGTACGTGGTACGCAGCTTAGAGAGACTGTAGAGTTTCTTTATGAGAATGGCGCCAAGTCTGTTCATATTCGTTCTGCTTGTCCGCCGATTATGTATGGTTGCAAGTATCTGGATTTTTCCAGAAATAACAGTGAAATGGACCTACTGGCCAGACAGATTATCTTTGAACTGGAGGGCGAAGAAGGGCTGAATTATATTGAAGAATACAGTGATTTCACTACAGAGCGTGGTAAGGCATTTCGCCAGGCCATCTGTGATAAGCTGCATTTCTCATCCTTGGAGTTCCAATCCTTAGAGGGTGTGATTGAAGCGATTGGATTAGAGCCATGCAAGCTGTGTACTTATTGCTGGACAGGTAAAGAATAACTTTTAACAAAATAAAATCACCTTGGATATATTAGTTTGATTGTCCAAGGTGATTTTTAATTTAGCAGAGCATTATGTTATCGGCACGCCGTTAATCTCGTTATTTGGCCCCAGAAGCCAGCATCAATACAAGTGGCTGGGTATTATCAAGCATAATGTGTCCGACGCCTGTATGGGCCTCACAGAAGGTTTTGAGAATGGTTACTTACTGGACAAAGAAATTATTTTTTATAAATTCTTACATAGTCGCCTTCTATGACTTCCGTGTAGCCAAAATTATTTTCAATGTACTTTACAATCCAGGAATCAGGGGTGAAAAGCATGTTTCCAAACCAGCAATCAATCACGATGATATCAGGCTTCTTTTCAGGATAATAGGACCAGTAGTTTAACAGTCGTTCATCATATGCAGTAGGGTCTACGATGGAGTAATGACAAACCTCAGCATTTTTAAAGGTGTACTGGATGGTATTGACACTGTGTACATTGTCTGTCACTATCAAAACCTTGCTGCCTTCTGAAACAGTATCTTGCCATAGCTCATATTCACTATTATAAATATGGGCTCCCATGTAGTTACTAACGGTGCCAATGGCCGGGCCATATTTGCAAATATTTTCACTTTGCAGTATATTGTTGTATTCCATGCCGCCACGCAGTGTGTACCCCTTTCCGATGCAGGTAGTAAAGCAAAAAGTGCTTAATATCAGAATGCAAAAGCGAGGGTGATTTTGTGCCAAAGAAACAAATAGTGCCAGCATACAAATACTGCCCAGCATGCCATGAGGAATGGAGGTAATGAACGGAAGGTCTGTAAGCATCATAACGCATACGAGGCTTAAAAAACCGATTATGGTACCAAACCATATATAACGAGTAAAGGTGTCTTTATTGTTTAACTTAAAGCAGTATATCCATAGACCGAGGCACATGCTAACCGCCAGATGAATTTGCAGGTATTCGTAGCCGGTGTTGCGTACAATCCAGTTGTATAATTGATAAGCATTGGACAATAACAGCAAAATGCCTATAACAGCAACTCCATTTTTGCTAGGAAAATATTTTTTGAAAACAGGAAGCTGTACAAGAAAAAGAGCAACTATGGTCAATACGGAAAAGGACACAAAATAGTACGCAAGGTCATTTGCCAAAGAAGTAAGCTTAGCATCGGTCTCAAATGTATGAGTCAGGTCCGAATTCAGGATAGCAGAAATATTACGGAAAAATACTTCCGCGCCCAGCTTAAGCCAGAAATAGCCCACATATATACTACCTATTACTCCGCAAGTGCCTATAAAAAGCAAACATTTAGACAACCGTTTCTCGGGGTTGAAGTACCAGACCATAACGAGGAAGGGCGCTAATAATAAAATACAGGAAGGATAACTTAGTACTTCAAGGCAAAGGTAGATTGCCGCCAAAATAAGTTTGCAGGAAGAACGGAAACCGGGTGTTCCCAGCTTTGTAAGGGTTATATCCTCCACGGCATCTATAATAGTTAGATAACAAAGTACACCAAACCATACCTGCATGCCGCCAAATTCCGGCAACATAATAAGCTTTGGTATAATGTTAAAGAAAATAAGTGCTACATAAAAAGCAAAATCTTTCGCAATAAAGTGGGAAAATACCTTATATAAATATAAAGTAATACATAAATGAATAAGTGTCCCTATAACGCGCAGGTAGATTACAATGCCGGTCCAAGTACGGAATATTTTAAAGTAAGGCCATGCAAACAGGGTGCACAAAAAAGAGGAAGTCTGGTGAGGCTCCCACATAGTGCCAATCATATTGTCGCCCATAATGTTTCGATAAGACATCATCACCTGATATTCTTCGTCTAGGCTGAAATTCTGCAGTAGCATTTTAAAGGCTGCAAGTATAGTTAAAATAATTAAAAGTAATTTAAATTTTGATTGAGATAATTTCATAAGAATGTCCTTTTGTTCAAGAATGATTTTTATCTGCGTCAATAAGGGCTGTTGCAGTGGCTATAAGCACCTTTAAAGCTTTTTCATCGCATTTGGAAAGCAATAATTTAAGCTCATTTAAGGATGCAGAAGTAGCTTGAGAATTATCCGGGAAAATACAACTATCAGCAGAAATGTTTAGTGTCCGGCAAATATGATAAAATACTTCAAGACTTGGGGCACATCGTCCTCTTTCTAAATCTTTTTGAAAAGATAGGGAATAATCCAGCAATTCTGCACAAGCAGCCTGTGTTAAATGATTTTTGCACCGGGCTTTTTTAAGTTCGTCACTAAAAATTTGTGTATCATAAATAGACAAAGACATAATACCACCTCCTAAAAGTAGTGTATTAGTATACCCTTAAAAAGTAAAAATGTTGACAACATATTATTTGGTATGATATACCACTACCAGAAAAGCAAGGGGTTGACACAATTACTTTAGTGTGCTACTATAATAAAGCTAAAGAATTCCGTATAAAAGAAAAGCGGAAATGAAGGAGGATATATATTATGAAGAAGTTATTAGCTTTAGTACTTGCAGGTGCTATGATGTTATCTATGGCTGCCTGTGGACAGAAGAGCGGCGAGGAGTTTGTTGTAGGCTTTGACGCAACCTTTCCACCGTATGGATACTTAGATGAGGCCACAAATGAGTATGTTGGTTTCGACTTGGATTTGGCAGCAGAAGTTTGCAAGAGAAACGGCTGGGAGTTGGTAAAGAAGCCTATTGATTGGGATTCCAAGAATGGTGAGTTGGATTCCGGTGCTATTGATTGTATCTGGAATGGTTTCACTATCAATGGACGTGAAGACCAGTATACATGGAGTGAGCCATATGTTGACAATTCTCAGGTATTTGTCGTAGCTGCTGACAGCGGTATTAAGACCTTTGACGATTTAAAGGGCAAGGTGGTATTAGTACAGGCTGATTCCAGTGCATTACATGCTTTAACGCCTGAAATTGCTGCAGATGCAAGTGCAGAAGATAAAGCAGCAGCAGAGGCAATGCTTGCCTTAACGGCATCCTTTAAGGAGTTACAGCAGGTTCCTGAATACAACACAGCTTTTATGAGCATGGAAGCAGGGGCTGCAGATGCAGTTGCTATGGATATCGGTGTGGCTGAGTATCAGATTGAGTCCAGAGGCAATAAGTTTGTGATTTTAGAGCAGACCATCTCCTCAGAGCAGTATGGTGTTGGCTTTAAGCTTGGCAATGAAGAATTAAGAGATAAGGTTCAGGCAACTATTAATGAAATGGTTAAGGACGGCACTTTTGCAAAGATTGCAGAGGAATGGGGTTTAACTGACAGCGTTTGTCTGGGCAAATAATGAGTTTGTGAGGAATTATGGACATTTTGGGTGTTTTATTAAGTGCAAATATAATAGAAGTTGAGTATACAAATGCACTTGGACGTATTATCAGTGTTAGTATAAATGCCATTATAGAATTTATAGTATATTTCGGACATATATTTACCCGATTGACAGATGGTATGCTTGTATCTGTTCAGATATTCTTCTGTACCTTGTTTTTCTCACTGATACTGGGTCTGTTTGTAGCCTTTGGTCGAATGTCAAAGTATTTTATTATACGTTTTCCTACCAAGGTGTTCATTTCCGTTATGCGTGGTACACCTTTGATGCTGCAGCTGTTGGTCATCTACTTTGGACCATGGTATATATTTGAGATATCCATTAGCTCCAGCTATAAGATGACAGCTGTGCTGATTGGTTTTGCCATTAATTATGCAGCGTATTTTGCAGAGATTTACCGTGCAGGTATAGAGGCCATACCGGTTGGACAGTATGAGGCAGCCAAGCTTTTAGGATATAATAAAGTTCAGACCTTTATTTACATCGTTATGCCACAGGTTATCAAACGTATCGTGCCTCCGGTAGCAAATGAAACCATTACCTTGGTTAAAGATACTTCTTTGGCATATACACTTTCTGTTATTGAAATGTTTACATTAACAAAGCAGATTGCCGCAGCGCAAGCTAATATGATGCCATTTGCTGTAGCAGGTATTTTCTATTACATATTCAATCTGGTAGTGGCAGTTACCTTTGACCATATTGAAAAGAAATTAAGCTATTACCGCTAATTGGGAGGAAAGTATGTATTTATTGGAGATGAACCACGTGCGCAAAAGCTTTGGAGACGTGGAAGTATTAAAGGATATTTCTCTCAAGGTAAAAGAGGGGCAGGTGGTAGCCATTATCGGTCCAAGTGGTTCCGGTAAATCTACGCTACTTCGTTGTGCTACACTTTTGGAGACCATGGATGGCGGAGAAATGATTTATTGCGGAGAAAAGGCCGTTTGGAGTGATGAGGAAGGTAAAGCAGTGTATGCCAAGCCTGACGTATTAAAGAAAATTCAGACTTATTTCGGATTGGTTTTTCAGAATTTTAATCTGTTTCCGCATTTCTCTGTTATGAAAAATATATGTCACGCACCACTTAAGGTGCAAAAGCGTGATAAGGCCGAGGTGGAACAGTCTGCTAGAGAGCTTTTATGCAAGATGGGTCTGGAGGAAAAGGAAAAGCAATATCCTTTCCAGTTATCCGGTGGACAGCAGCAGCGCGTTTCTATTGCCAGAGCGTTGGCTTTAAATCCAAGGATTTTGTTTTTCGATGAACCGACCAGTGCATTGGACCCTGAGCTTACCGGTGAAATACTGAAGGTTATCAAGGATTTGGCAGCAGAGCATATGACCATGGTAATTGTTACTCATGAAATGAATTTTGCCCATAACGTGGCAGACCATATCATCTTCATGGAGCATGGCGTAATCGTGGAGGAAGGTACACCGGATGAGGTGTTTAACTCCGAGAATCCAAGAATGAAGGAATTCCTTGGGAAGCTGGAGAAGTGATCGAATAGTTTAGAGAAGGTGCGTTTCTGGGGAAGCGCACCTTTTTGGATAAGGATATTAATAACGAATAATTGAACTTGTTAGAAAAGCAAATTCGTTGTATACTACATACATAGCAATGAAAAGAGGATATATGTATGAAACGTTTAGCAATTATCACTGCCAGAGGGGGCAGTAAAAGAATACCCCGTAAGAATATCAAGGATTTTTGTGGCAAACCGATTATTGCATATTCTATAGAAGCGGTGAAAAATACCGGTATGTTTGATGAGGTGATGGTTTCTACGGATGATGAGGAAATTGCAGAGATCGCAAAGGAGTATGGTGCGAAGGTACCTTTTTATCGTTCTGAGGCTACATCCAATGACTATGCAACCACTAATGATGTGTTGTTGGAGGTGATTGGGGAGTATGAGAAGCGTGGTCAGGAGTTTGATATTTGTTGCTGCCTTTATCCGACTGCGCCTTTTATTACCACGGACAGGATTAAGATGGCGATGGAAATGTTAGAGCAGTCAGATGCGGACACTTTGATTCCGGTGGTTGCATTTTCCTATCCGCCGCAACGCGCTATGGTTATCGAGGATGGCAGATTGGTGTTTAAGTATCCGCAGTACTTGGATTCACGCTCTCAGGATTTAGAGAAGCACTATCATGATGTGGGCCAGTTTTATTGCTTCCGTGTGCCAAATTATAAGGTAAATAAAAAGCTGATGATAGGAAATATTCTGCCTCTGGAGATTTCAGAAATGGAGGTACAGGACATCGACAATCAGACCGACTGGGAGATTGCGGAGATGAAGTGGGAAATCGTGCACAGGGGCAGGCTTGCAAGTGATGCGGCAAATTATGTGCACGGATTTACCGTAGCAGTAGATGGTGGCTGGTTAGCCAGATAATTTAGATTTTTAAGGAACTGAGAGCATGAAAATTCTTTTGGCAGCACTTAATGCAAAGTACATTCATTCCAATCCGGCTGTATACAGTCTGAGGGCCTATGCCGGTGAGCAGTATGCATCATATATAGAGATTGGTGAATATACCATTAATCATAGTCTGGACAGTATTTTGACTGACATTTACAGTCGCAGGCCGGATGTGATAGGGTTTTCCTGTTATATATGGAACTATACCTTGGTGCAGGAGCTTTTGGTGGAAATACATAAGCTGTTACCACAGACAGAGCTTTGGTTAGGCGGTCCGGAGGTTAGCTTTCAGTGTCATGATATTTTAAAGAAATATCCTTTTGTCAAGGGTATTATGATAGGCGAGGGAGAGGAAACCTTTCTCGATATTGTAAAATATTACCTGCAGGAGGGAGTTGAAGCCCTGGAGGATATTCCGGGGCTGGCCCTTCCTGCAGGATATACTCCTGAAAGAGGCCTGGTAGATTTATCCAGAATTCCTTTCTTGTATTCTGCCGGACAGGCAGATGCCTTAAACGATTTTGAAAATCGTATAATTTACTATGAATCCAGCAGGGGCTGCCCTTTTCGATGTAGTTACTGCTTATCTTCCATCGACAAAAAGGTTCGACGGAGAGATTTGGAACTGGTAAAAAGGGAATTACAGTTTTTCCTGGACCGTAAGGTGCCGCAGGTAAAATTTATTGATAGAACCTTCAATTGCAATCATGAGCATGCGAAAGCAATTTGGCGGTACATTTTAGAAAATGACAATGGTGTCACCAATTTTCACTTTGAAGTAGCGGCAGATATTCTGGATGAAGAGGAGCTGGAGCTTCTTGGGAGGATGCGTCCGGGACTGGTGCAGTTGGAAATTGGGGTGCAGACCACCAATCCGGACACGTTGAAGGAAATTCGCAGAGGGATGAAGCTTGATAAATTACGGCAGGTAGTGGCAAAAATTCACGATGGGCGCAACGTGCATTTGCATTTAGATTTAATTGCAGGACTTCCTTATGAGGATTATGCGAGCTTTACACGTTCTTTTGGGGATGTGTACGCTATGAAGCCGGAGCAGTTACAGCTGGGCTTTTTAAAGGTGCTAAAGGGCTCTTATATGCATGAGAAGGCGCCAGATTATGGACTCACCTATTTAAGTAATCCGCCTTATGAGGTACTATTTACCAATTGGCTTACGTATGAAAATGTGTTACGATTAAAGCAGATAGAGGAAATGGTGGAGTTGTATTACAACAGCAATCAGTTCACACATACATTGCCTTTATTAGAGCAGTTATATGACAATCCATTTTATTTATATGAATCTCTGGCCAAGTTTTATGAAGAGCAGGGGTATTTTGTGATGTCTCCGGCCAGAAGCTATCGGTATCAGGTGCTTTTGGCCTTTGCGGTAAGTTTGGACCCGGAGCGGGAAGCGTTGTATCGGGAAAGTCTGACTTACGACTTGTATTTAAGAGAGAACGTAAAGTCCAGGCCGGAATTTGCCAAGGATATCGTACCTTATAAGGCTGCTTTTCATGAGTTTTTTACACAGGAAGAGCAGATAAGAGGATTGCTGCCGCACTATGAGGCATACGATACCAAGCAAATCAGTAAAATGACTCATTTGGAGTGGTTTTCCTATCCGGTGTGGGATGTAGAACGTGCAAAGAGCTTTCAGCCTCTTGAAACAGAGGTTAAGGTGCTGTTTGACTATCAGAGGCGCAGTCTGCTGACCAAGGAAGCCGCAGTGCATATAATATTAGAAACTTCATAATTTTTACAAGATAGAAATCTTTTTATGACAGAATAGAAAGGAACAGGAATGAATAAGCATACAAAAGAAGTCGTAGAGCGTTTAGAAGCCAGATACGGCACAGAATATGTTTGTTATCTGCATCATGAAAATGCTTTGCAGCTTTTAATTGCGACTATGCTGTCTGCACAGTGTACCGATGCCAGAGTTAATATTGTGACCAAGGACCTGTTTCGGAAGTATCAGACGGTTTATGATTTTGCAGCAGCTGATTTAAAGGAACTGGAGCGGGACATTCACTCTACCGGCTTTTATCATAATAAAGCGAAGAATATTATTGCCTGTTGTAATCAGTTGATTGAGCGGCATGGTGGCGAGGTGCCAAATGATTTGGAAGCATTGACCAACCTGACCGGGGTAGGTCGCAAGACTGCCAATGTGGTGCGTGGAAATATTTTTCATGAGCCAAGCATAGTTGTGGATACCCATGTAAAGCGTATCAGCAAAAAGCTGGGGATTACCAAGAGCGATGACCCGGTGAAAGCAGAGTTTGAATTAATGAAGGCTTTGGCAAAGGACAAGTGGATTTTGTGGAATATTCATATTATCAGCTTTGGCAGGGAAATTTGTAAGGCGCCAAATCCAAAGTGTGAGATGTGCTTTATGACGGATATATGTCCGGATTACAAGGCGCGCATGAAGACCGCAGGGAAGACAAAGAGAAAAAGTGAGGCATGATTGATGCAAAGTAAGCCGCATGATGAGAAGTGGAGCTGAAACAGAAGGATATGATTACAAGTTATGTTTGTGTGGATGTGGAGACCACAGGGTTGGATCCTAAGGAAGAAAAGTTAATAGAAATCGGTGCCGTTAAGGTCATGGATGGTAATATTCAGGCCACATTCCAGAGCTTTGTTAATCCGGGGAGACCTCTGTCTGCCCGCATCGTTGCACTCACAGGTATTACGGATGAGATGCTTGCAGACGCTCCATTACCTAAAGAGGTCATGGGAAAGTTTCATGAATTTTGTGGTGATTTGCCACTTTTGGGACATAATTTACGTTTTGATTATTCTTTTTTAAAAAGGGCTATGGTAAATGAAGGGTATGCTTTTGATAAGAGTGGTCTCGATACCCTTAGAATTGCAAGGAAATACCTGCCGGAGCTAGAAAGCAGAAAACTTGAGTTTTTGTGTCAACATTTTGGCATAGTACATACTGCTCACAGGGCATTAGGGGATGCTGTAGCAACCACTGAGTTGTATGGAAAACTTTGCGAACTGTTTTATGAAAAAGCACAAAAGGAAGATTGTAAGGTATTTATTCCCGTACCGATGATATATAATGTTAAAAGACAGCAGCCCATCAGTATACCGCAGAAGGAGCAGATTCTTCGTTACTGCGCAAAGCTGGGCATTACCTTAAACAGAGATTTAGAGCAGATGACCCGCTCGGAAGCGAGCCGGTTTATTGAGAAGTATCGTTTGGAATACAAAGCGTTGGAATAGAGGATGGTTTATGAAAAAGAAATTACGAGTTACTCTAATAAGTGTAATAATATTAATCGCTTTTACTGTTGTAACTTTTGGTGTTATTCGCATTTATTTTGATAAAAAGACAAAAGAAGATTATATTGAGAAAGTTTTAGGCTTGACTGGTAGTGATGATGTGAATTCAGTATTTCTTTCTATGTATCCCATAGATACCATAGAGGATACTGCAATGCGCATAGGAAGACTCGATGTAGTAGCTAAGGTATCTGATTTAGCACCGGATACAAATGCGCTTGTAGATGCTTTAGAGAATGCAATGAGTACTCGTCCAAATATGCGAACCGCATATATCGGGTTAAATATGGAAAAAACAAAGGAGGGTTTTCCGTGGTTTCCTATTCTGTCCGGTGAAGATATAAATACCGATGCATTCCAAAAGCTGGTTGACTTAGCACAAATGTATCCGGAAACAAAGTTTGAGGTTGTATTTGCATATCCCAGCATGGAGTATTTGTTGTCTGAACGGGATGACGAAACACCTCGTTTCTTACAATGGTATCAGCAAGCGGCAGAGTTTTTTGTTCAATATACAGGTGTGTCAAATTTGCATGTATTTTTGCCCGGCAGTGAAGAGTGGCTTATTTGTAATACCAGTAATTATTTAGATGCATATAATTTAAATGAGAAAATCGCAACGTTATTATGTTGGAAGGTGTTATGTGATTATAATTACCAGTTAACAACTGATAATGTAAATAGTTGTGTTGAAAATTTGAAAAAGCTGGTAGAACAGTATGAATATGAGCAATCACAAAGACAGTCAGAATATACCTATGTATTTTTTGGAGACAGTGTTATTGGAAATTATTTCGACACTACATCTATTCCCGGAGTGGTGGCATATCTGACAGGAGCTCAGTCTATAAATTGTGGATTTGGTGGATTATCAGCAACAAAAGTAGAAGATAATGTGGCAATATCAGGCGTTGTAGATGCTTTTCTGGAAGGAAGATATGAATATATTCCGGAGGGAATTATTGCCAGAGATGGTATTATCGAATTTCATGCCACTAAAGAAAATATAGATCAAAAGAAGTTAGTATTCTTTATTAGTATAGGATTAAATGATTATATGTCCGGAAAGGAATTATTAGGAACAAGTAAGGGGGATGTTTATGCATACACCGGAGCCATAGAGTATGTGGTACAGCAATTGCGGACTGCTTATCCATCATGTGAAGTGGTATTAATGACACCAAATTTTATATCATACTTTGATAATGGAACGGAGATTCACAATGGATATACTTTAATAGATTATGTAGAAGTAATTGAGCAGTTAAGCTATGATTTAAATGTAAAATGTATTGATATATACAGAGAATCAGGTATAAACGAAGACACAGAGGCTATTTTAACAGCAGATGGGTGTCACCCTAATGAAGCTGGCAGATATAAAATCGGAACAGTGATTTCTAAGTATTTGGCAGAGTGGTTTCCTGTGGAATAAAACGTTCTTTGGCAGTTGCAAATAACCGAATTATTTGCTATAATACCTTTCTAAAGACAATGAGGGGGTCACAAATTTCAATTGGAGGAATGAGTTATGAAGAATTTACATAGTAAGAAGGCGAAGCGGATTATTTCTGCAGTTGTTTGTGTGTTGTTGGTGGCAGCCATGATACTGCCTACATTAGCGTATATGTTTTGATTAAAAGAGGGGTCTATGAAGAGATTGAAGCGATACAAGAGACTGTTCTGGGGAGCAGTATGTCTTTTGGGTATGGTTGCCGGAATGAAGCAGCAGATGCTGTCTGTGCAGGCAGCAAAGGAGCCGGTGGTATCTGCCGGTGTTTATGTGGAGGGCATGGATTTAGCCGGTATGAACAAGGCTCAGGCAAGGTCTGCTATTGAAGCCTATGTATATAACATCCTTGAGAATGACAGTTTAATTTATTTACAGTATGAGGATGTAGCAGAACGTCAGCCAAGTGCCGCGGCATTAGGTGGTCAGTGGAGCAATCAGGAGATTGTGGATGAACTGATGAAGCTGGGTAACACCGGTCATGTAGTAAATAGATATAAGAGTCGTAAGGCTTTAGAGAAGCAGCCTGTTGATTTTGAGGTTGAGCTTGCTTTCGAGCAGGACAAAATTTCAGCTTATTTAGAAGATAACTTTACAGAGTATGATCAGGAAGTTAAGGACCTGGCTTTAATCCGAAAGAATAAGGCTTTTGAAATTATAGAAGGCAGAACCGGCTATGCAATAGACGTGGAAGCTTCTGCAAAGCAGGTCGCAGACTTCTTAAATACAGAATGGGATCGTACACAGGCATATTTACCACTTGAGGTTACGGTAGCCCAGCCAAAGGGCAGTGTAGCAGAGTTGGAGCAGGTAACAGACTTAATTGGTACCTTTACCAGTACGTTTGCAGGTGCCACGGCAGAAAAGGTGACCAATATTTCTAACGGAGCAGTTTTGATTGACGGTATTACCATGTATCCCGGAGAGGATTTTTCCTTTGATGCGTATGCAGCGCCATATACGGTAGATAATGGTTATGCTATGGGTAAGTCTTATAGTGGCGGCAAGCTGGTAAATGATGTAGGAGGCGGTATCTGCCAGGTGTCTTCCACCTTGTACAATGCGGTACTTCGTGCAGAGCTGGAGGTTACTATGCGTTACAATCATTCTATGATTGTTGGTTATGTACCTATTTCTACAGATGCTACGTTAGCGGAAACTGCGGGTAAGGATTTCCGTTTTAAGAATGACCAGAATACACCGATTTATATCGAGTCTTATATTACCAAGGATAATCTTTTAGTAGTAAATATTTATGGCAAGGAAACCCGTCCGGCAAACAGAACGGTAGAGTATTTATCTGAAACGTTGGAGGTTATTAATCCGGGACCGGATGTTATAAACGTTAGCGGCAGTCTTCCGGTAGGTGAGATTCAGGTGTCCAGCGCGTACACAGGCTACAAGGCTAAATTGTGGAAGATTGTTAAGGTAAATGGCGTAGAGCAGAGCCGTGAGCTGGTAAACAGCAGTAATTACCGTGCGGTAGCCCGCATGGCTACAGTAGGCATGCAGACCGCTGATCCTGCTGTTTTGGAGCAGATGAATGCCGCAGTAGCTACTGGTAATATTGACCATGTGAAAAATGTGATTGCTGCTATTATGGCTCCGCCTGCAGAGGATATTCAATATTAGTGAAATAAGCAAACGGCACGCAGGAGTTTGCTTTGGGAGGTTGACATGAATTCAGGTAAAGTGTCAGAAAGTGTATTAAAGCGTTCTGTTCTTAAATATGTGCAATTGAATAATCAAGCTGTAGAGAATGCATGTCATCTTATTACAGAGGCAAAGGTAGGGGCGGATTGCGCCCTTTTTGCCGTTTCGGAGACAGAGCAGGACTATATTGGCACGGCTACAGGCGTTTCTATCGGCAGGCATCGTATGGTTGTAGTTGAAGCTATTATAAATGCTTGCAATAACCTGATTTGCAGTGGCGCAGAGGCTTTTGGCGTGGAGATTGCACTGATACTGCCGGAAACTGTATTTGAATCAGAATTAAAGCATATGATGGATGAGGCTAAGGAGTATGCTTTGGCTCATCATATTACCATACTAGGTGGTCACACGACTGTTAGCCATTTTGTGACAGAGACTGTTGCAACGGTGGCTGCCTTTGGAAAGACCGGTAAATATAGCACTTCATTTGACGCAGGTGGGGCAGTAAAGAGTATACGTAAGATGCCGCACCCCGGCATGGATATCGTAGTTAGCAAGTGGGCAGGGTTGCAGGGAACGGCAAAGCTTGCTGTTTCTAAGGAAGAGGAGCTGATGAAGCGCCTGCCCGGACGTATGCTTCGTGAGGCTGCTACGTATAGTCAGTATATGTCTATTGTGCCGGAGGCACGTATAGCCTTAAAAGAAGGTGCACGTCTTTTGCATGATGTTTCCGGTGGCGGTATGTTTCGAGCCCTATGGGAGTTGGCAGAGCTGGCAGGAACAGGCTTGCGTGTCGATTTAAAGAAAATACCTATTAAACAGGAAACCATAGAAATATGTGAGGTCTTTGGACTGAATCCTTATGAGCTTTTGTCAGGCGGTTCGTTACTGATGGTTACAGAGGATGGCGAGAGCCTGGCCGAGAAGCTTTGGGAAGCAGACATTCCTGCCGCTGTTATAGGTAAGCTTACCGATAATAACGACCGCGTTATTTTAACCCATTGGGATGGCAGTGAGGAGTTAAGGTATTTGGAGAGACCCAAAACAGATGAAATTGACAAGATATAGTTAAGGAGCAAGAAATATATGAACATTATTTTGCATCAACCGGAAATACCACAGAATACTGCGAATATAGGGCGTACCTGCGTGGCTACCGGTACCAAGCTTCACTTAATTGAGCCCTTAGGCTTTAAATTAGATGACAAAGCTGTAAAACGTGCAGGTATGGATTACTGGCAACATGTGCAGTTGTATCGCTATATGAATTTCGAGGAGTTTTTAGAGAAAAATCCGGGTGCTAAAATCTGGATGGCGACCACAAAGGCAAAGCATGTATACAGTGAAGTAAGCTTTGGACCGGATGATTTTATTATGTTCGGTAAGGAAAGTGCAGGTATTCCGGAGGAAATTCTGGTGGATTATGAGGAAACTTGTATTCGCATTCCAATGCTGCCTGATATCAGATCTTTAAATTTATCTAATTCTGTGGCTGTTTGCTTATATGAGGCACTTCGCCAACAGAATTTCTCATCCATGCAGCTGGAAGGAGAGCTCCACAGACTGCAGTGGAAGGAATGATAGTATAAGAGAAGGCATTACAATATATATTATACATGAAAGCGGCACCTGATATCAGGTGCCGTAATTAATATAACGATTTTATGTTAACTCTTCTTCCTCATCCTCATCGCAAATCGGTAACGTAAAAATAAATTCACTTCCGGCATCTAAAGTACTAACCACATTAATGTTCTCGCCGTGAGAATGTATAATTTCCTTGGTAATGGACAGACCTAGACCGGTTCCTTTTTTGTCCTTGCCGCGAGAGGCGTCTGATTTATAAAAGCGATTCCAAACCAGCTTGATTTCGTCCTTTGGAATGCCGATGCCATAATCCTTGACAGAGACATAGAGCTTATTTTTTTTCTCTGTTGTTTCAATTTTTATACTGGAATCCTGATGGCTGAATTTAATGGCATTATCCAGAAGATTATATAAAACCTGCTGAATTTTACCCATATCAGCCAGAACAGGCATTCTTTCACCTGTAAGAAAAAGCTGAAGCTCGATGCTTTTGCGTGAACAGGTACCCTCAAAGGAAGCTGCGGTATCACGGATGACCTTGTTAATATCAAAGGTAGTCTTTTCTAAGAGCATGCCCTTGGTGTTCAGGTTGTTTAATTGTAAAAGACCATTGGTAAGCTTGGTTAATCGCTCTGTTTCATTTAAAACAATTCCCAGGTATTTAGGATAGAGCTCTTGTGGAATGGTACCGTCTAGCATGGCTTCCAGATAACCTCTGATCGAGGTAAGGGGAGAACGGAAATCGTGACTGACGTTGGCGACGAACTTTTTCTGGTCATCCTCTGTACGGGCAATTTCACTGGCCATATAGGACAAAATACTGGCAAGATAGCCGATTTCGTCGTTACTGTCGGGCTGTAATTCATGATGATAGTTACCGCTGGCATACTGCTCGGTAGCTTTGGTAATTTTCTTTAGCGGAAAGTATACAAAGCCTGTAAAGAAAATCAAAATGATTAAAGAAAGCAAAAATAAGATACCGAAGCAGAGGAAAATAGCACCCTGGAGACTGTAACAGCTGTCTATGACAGAGCTGTAATCAGAATGAATGACCACATAACCGTTTATCTGGTAATTGGACATGATTGGAGCCATTACACTCAGCATATCCTTTTTGTAATAATCAAAAAAAGTACCAATGGTATAGTAGCTGCCTGCAAAACTGGCGGGGTCAAAGCCTTCAATGATTAGCACTTCTTCCACATCAAGATCTTGCGCAGAATCCAAAACCATGCGACCGCTGGGATTTAAAATCCAGATGTCTGCATCCAGAAAAACAGTCAATGCATCAATTTGATTTTTTACGGTATCCAAAGAAATATCACCGGTGTACAGCTTGGAAGCATAGGTATCTGCAATCAGTACAGCCTCCTGATAAAGTGAGGAGGATTCCTCCTGTATAAAAAATCGTGTCAGCATGTCAGGCACATAAGTAGCGATCAGCAGGTAGGAAAACACTCCGAAAATTGCGTAGCCTATTAAAAACTTTAAATAAATAGTGCGTTTCATTACTTAACCTCGAATTTATATCCCTTACCCCAAATAGTAGCAATGTGCCATGCCTCGTGATCATTGATTTTTTCGCGAAGACGCTTAATATGTACGTCAACGGTACGGGTATCACCAATATATTCATAGCCCCAGATTTGATCTAGCAGCTGCTCTCTGGTAAATACGCGGTTTGGTGAAGAGGCCATATAGTATAATAATTCCAGTTCCTTTGGAGGCATATCGATTTTTTGCCCCATGTAAGTAACGGAGTAGTTAGTCAGGCTGATTTCCAAATCAGGATAGGAAACCTTTTTGACATTCTTGGCAGGAGTCTCCTGCGCAGCAGGTCTTACACGACGTAATATAGCCTTGACTCTGGCTACCAACTCCTTGGAATCAAAAGGCTTTTCTATATAATCGTCTGCGCCTAACTCCAGACCTAATACCTTATCAAAGACTTCGCCTTTGGCAGAAAGCATTACAATCGGAGTGTCTGAATAGGTACGCAGCTCTCGGCATACCTGATAACCATCTTTACGGGGTAACATAATGTCCAGTAAAATCAAATCTGGCTGGAAGGATTTGTGCGCCAAAAGCGCACTTTCTCCATCATATACAATTTTTGTATCAAAACATTCCTTGGTTAAGTACAGGCTGATAAGCTCTGCAATATTTTCATCATCATCTACAATTAAGATTTTTTGTTTGCTTACCATAAGGTTCTCCTTTACTACTTGAATTCTGCGATGGTAACTCCGGCATCGCCTTCACCGTGCTCTCCTAGGCGGAAGCTTTTTACATAAGAAACACGTTTTAAAAACTGGTGGACTGCACTGCGTAATGCACCGGTACCTTTACCATGTACAATACGTACACTTCCTAGATGAGCCAGGTAAGCATCATCTAAGTATTTGTCCAGCTGGGAAAGCGCCTCGTCCACGGTACTGCCCAGCAAATTGATTTCCGGAGAAATGCCAAAGGACTTGGACATTTTAATGCTGCCGGTAGAGCTTCGCTCTAATACAGGTTTTTTCACAGGTTCTTCCTGAAGAAGCTGCAAATCCTTGATATTTACCTGAGAGCGGATAATACCGCATTGTACAAAAAGATTGCCTTTTTTGTCAGGAAGGGAGCTGATGGTACCGGTAAAGCCGGAGGACAACACCTTGATACTGTCACCAATGCGGATGTCCTTTTCGGTTAAAGTTTTCTTTGGAGACTGAGCAGTTGATTTCAAAGCCAGTTTTTCATTCTTTTTATTAATCTGGTCGCGTACCTTCTGACGTTGCTTTTCTAAGTCGCCAACGGTATTCATTTGAGCCTTGGTCATGGAACGGATGGTTTCATCTGCAATATCCTTGGCCTCTTGTAAAATGGCACGAGCCTTTTCGTTGGCTTCCCGTAAAATTTTGTCACGGGAGTCGTCCAGCCGGTCTCTCTTGGATGCTAATTGTTCCTTCAGGGCCTTGATTTCCTGCTTGTAGGCTTCAATTTCCTTTTGTTCTTTTTCAATGGCCAGACGACTGTGCTCCAAATTAGAAATCACATCCTCAAAGGATTCCTTCTCTGCACTGATTTGCTCCTTGGCGGCCTCGATAATGTCCTTGGAAAGCCCCAGCTTCTGGGAAATAGCAAAGGCGTTGCTTTTGCCCGGAATACCGATAAGAAGCCGGTAGGTAGGACGTAGGCTGGCTACATCAAATTCGCAGCAGGCATTTTCTACAAAAGGAGTGGATAAGGCATAAAGCTTTAACTCACTGTAATGGGTGGTTGCCATAGTGCGGATACCTCTGTCATGGAGGTGATTTAAAATAGCAATGGCCAGTGCGGCACCCTCCGTAGGGTCTGCACCTGCGCCCAATTCATCAAACAGGCATAAGCTGTCTGCATCTGCATATTTGAGAATGGTGACGATATTAACCATGTGGGAGGAGAAGGTACTGAGACTTTGCTCAATGCTCTGCTCATCACCAATATCTGCATACACCTTGGTAAAAAGTCCCAGCTCTGAGCGATCCAGCGCAGGAATGTGCAAGCCTGCCTGTCCCATTAGGGTAAATAAGCCTACCGTCTTTAAGGAAACCGTCTTTCCACCGGTATTAGGGCCGGTTACAATCAAAAGGTCAAAATCTTTACCTAAATGTATATCAATTGGTACGACTGTTTTTTTATCCAAAAGAGGATGACGTCCTCCCCGGATACGGATATAGTGGTCCGTATTAAAGACCGGACGGGTAGCATTCATATCCATTGCGAGCCTTGCTTTGGCAAAAATAAAGTCTAGCTTCGTCATGGTACGTTGGTTGTCCATTAAAGCTATAGTATGCTCGCCGGCAGCTGCACTTAAGGTAGAAAGAATAACCTGAATTTCCTCCTGCTCCTCTATTTCCAGCTCCCGCAGTTGATTGTTTAAGCTTACAATGGCTGCAGGCTCAATAAAGAAGGTAGAGCCGGAGGCAGACTGGTCATGCACCATACCGGAAACGTGACTTTTATACTCCGCCTTAATGGGCAGGCAGTAGCGATTATTACGCATGGTAATAACGGCATCCTGAAGCATGCTGCGCATAGAACCATTTAACATACTGTTTAACTGGGTATGCACCCGTTCTCCCACAATATGCATCTGCCTGCGGATATGTCGCAGTGTTGGGGAAGCATCATCTGCAATGTCTTCTTCCGACAAAATACACCTGCGAATTTCACCGGACAAAGAAGTCAGTGGTTGCAGGATATCAAAATACCCGGTCAAGGAATCCGGAGGAGTATCGTCCTTTTCTGCTCTGCCGTAATTTTTTACACGGGCCACATTTTCCAGCATATTGGCAATCTTCAGAAGCTCAGAGATTGACAGAGTACTGCCGATTTCCAGACTCTTAATGGCGAACATCAAGTCTTTATTGCCGCCAAAGGAAATACTGCCTTTGGTGAATAATCTGGACAATGCATCCTGAGTCTCCTGCTGTGCTTCTTCGATTTCAGACAGGTCGGTAGAAGGATATAGCTTCTCACAAAGTGCCTTGCCCGGCTCGGAAGAAGCTCTTTCTGTTAACATAGCAATGATTTTATAATATTCTAAAATTTGTAAACCTTTTTTGTTCATGGATTCTCCTGTAAAGTACATATATATTTAAGTATATCACTAAAATCACGAAAGAGCTAGAAAATCTTGCTATAGACTGAAAAATCTTGTATACTTAATAAAAGTATGTGCTGATTTGCACAAGTGGAGGGTACATATGGAAAGTCATAATCCTGTAAATACAAGTGATTTTTTAAAAGAAACCATAAAAAAGAGACCGATGAATCGAAGGCGCATTGTCCGCAGGGCAATAGAGGTAGCATTATTGGCAGTGCTCTTTGGTTTGATTGCGTGTGCAACTATAATTTTAGTATCTCCTATTTTAGAAGAGAGACTTTTTCCAACACCTACGAATGAGGTGACTTTTACGGAGGAATCAGCTCCTCATACCTCACAGGAGGTTCAGCCGGAGGATATGATTTTGGAAGATAAGCCGGAGCCGGAAATCATCCTGATAGAAGAAGCGGTGGATAGTGAAACGCAGCTTTTGGATATGGCATCTTTATTAAAAGAAAGAACGGATGCTTGTAAACAATGGCTGGTACAGGTGACGGGTGTGTTCAGTGAGGTCAGCTGGTTAGATAGTACCAGTATTAAGTCAGATGTAACGGCGGGAGCTGTCATTGCGGATAATGGCACGGAATTTCTGATTTTAGTAGAGCAAAAGGAATTGATGAATGCAGATGCCATAATGGTTACATTTTTTGATGCTTTTACAGTTCAGGCTTATTCAAAAGGGCAGGATGTCAATTCCGGCATGATGGTTGTAGCAGTATCAAAGGATGATATTTCAGAGGAAATTTTGCAGGAAATTCAGGTTGCCAAGATGGCCTCCTCTAATAATAAGAGCCTTTCGGGAAGCGTTGTAATGGCACTGGGCAGTCCAAATGGCATCTCAGGCAGTGTGAATTATGGCTTCATTACTTCGGTGGGGGTAGAGGTAAGCAGCTGGGACAGTAACTATCGGTTGCTTATGACGGATATCTATGGCTGTAGCAATCCAAACGGTTTTTTGGTAAATATGGATGGTCAGATATTGGGAATTTTGCGTAACAGTTATAATTCCGAGGATACCCGCAATTTAATCTCAGCAGTAGGAATTACGGAGTTAAAGAAGCCCATAGAAATGATGTCCAATCAGGAACATTTGCCGTATCTGGGTGTTAAGGGAACCGATGTGACGCAGCAGGCTCATGACAGCCAGAATATACCATATGGAGCCTATATTACCGGTGTAAAGCTGGACTCTCCGGCCATGCAGGCAGGTCTACAGGCCGGGGATGTAATTGTGCAAATAGAGGAAAAGGATATCAGCTCCATGTATACCTTCACTTATAATTTGTACCAGATGAATGCTGGTGATGCAGTAACCTTAGTAGTTATGAGGCAGAGCCAGGGAGAGTATAAGGAAAGTACCCTTCAGATAGTTTTAAGTAGTCAATAATTTTTAAAGAATAGAAAGTGATAAGAGTTATGAAATTTATTAAAGATTTTAAACATGGCGATAGACTATTTGATATATATTTATGTAAGCATAAGCAGTCCGCAGTGACCAAAAACGGAAAGCCTTATGATAATGTTATTTTGCAGGATAAGACAGGTACTATCGACGCCAAAATATGGGAGCCCAATAATGCAGGCATCGACGATTTTGATGCTCTGGATTATATTGAAGTGTATGGAGATGTTTCCAGTTTTCAGGGGGCGCTGCAGGTAAGCATTAAGCGTGTAAGACGCTGCAAAGAGGGTGAGTATAATCCTGCCGATTATTTACCTGTAAGCAAAAAGGGTATTGCCCCTATGTATGCTGAGTTAAAGAGCATTATTAACAGTCTGGGCAATCCATACTTAAAGAAGCTTATGCAAAATATCTTTATTGAGGACAAAGATTTTGCAAAGGCATTTTGTAATTCCTCAGCAGCTAAAAGCGTACATCATGGTTTCATAGGTGGTTTATTGGAGCATACTTTAAGTGTAACAAAGCTTTGTGATTATTACTGCAGTGCCTACCCGATATTAAAGAGAGACCTGCTGCTTTCTGCAGCGATGTGTCATGATATTGGTAAGGTGCGTGAATTATCTGCTTTTCCATTAAATGATTATACCGACGAAGGCCAGCTTTTGGGACATATTGTTATGGGTGTAGAAATGGTTGGCGAAAGAATTCGTCAAATAGAAGGCTTTCCGCAGGTAGTTGGCAATGAGTTGAAGCATTGCATTCTGGCACATCATGGAAAGTTAGAGTATGGTTCGCCAAAAACACCGGCATTAATTGAAGCGCTTGCTTTAAATTATGCAGATGATACCGATGCCAAGCTGGAGACCTTTACGGAAATTTTAGAAGCCGGTACAGAGAAAGGTTGGCTGGGTTATAATCGTTTGTTGGAATCCAATGTGAGAAATTCTACACAATATTAGAAAAGTTTTAATACGAAGCCGCGTGGAAAGACGGCTGAATGGAGCGAAATGAATTTTACTAAAAATCAAATAATTACATTAGAAATTATAGATGTGAGCCACGATGGCGAGGGTATTGGTAAGGTGGATGGGTTTACTTTTTTTGTGAAGGATACCATTCCCGGAGACAGGGTGACTGCCAAGGTCATGAAGACCAAGAAAAGCTACGGATATGCCAGACTGGAGACGATACTTGAACCATCGGAGGACAGAGTGGAACCGATTTGTCCTTATTATAAGGCGTGCGGCGGCTGTCAGCTGCAGACGATGTCCTATGAACGTCAGCTGGCTTTTAAGGAGCAAAAGGTTTTTAACAATTTGCTTCGAATTGGTGGAGTGGATGCTGCGCTGTTGGAGCAGGCCAGGGAATCCGTTGTGGGTATGGAAGAGCCTTTTCATTACCGCAACAAGGCCCAATACCCCGTAGGTAAGGATAAAAATGGTGAGATTATTACTGGCTTTTATGCAGGTCGTACCCACTCTATTATTGCAAATACCCAGTGTTATTTGGGTGTAAAGGAAAATCAGGAGATTTTGGAGCACCTGCTTACGTATATGAAGAAGTATGGCGTGTCACCTTATGATGAGGAGACAGGCTCAGGTTTAGTGCGCCATTTTTTGATTCGTAAAGGCTTTACCAGTGGCCAGATTATGGTTTGTGTGATTGTAAACATGACAAAGGAGGCCTGGGAGAAAAAGGGGGCAGCAAAGCTGCATGCAGACGCACTTGTTGATGCAATAAAGGATTTGCCGGGCATGACCAGTATTTCTTTAAACTTTAACACCAGAAGAGACAATGTGATTATGGGCAACGAAGTGGTAACGCTTTGGGGGCAGCCGTACATTGAGGATTCTTTATACGTTCGGGATGTGACAGCAGGGGCGAAGCGAGACGGTAATGATGGCAAGGGTGAGTTCGAGCGAACCGGCGAAAAGTTAGACTTTCACATTTCGCCACTGTCCTTCTACCAAGTAAATCCCGGACAGACTGAGAAGCTTTACAGTATCGCTCTGGATTATGCAGGTCTTACCGGAAAAGAAACGGTTTGGGATTTATATTGCGGTATCGGCACCATTTCTCTTTTTCTGTCCCAACGGGCAGGCAAAGTATATGGTGTGGAAATTATTCCGCAGGCCATCGAGGATGCCAGAGCCAATGCCGCACGAAATGGTATTACCAATGTGGAGTTTTTTGTAGGAAAGGCAGAGGAAGTGCTGCCGGAGTTTTATGAGAAATTAAGTGGTGCGGAAACCGGTACAGATGTGGAAGGTGAGCAGGCTGATATGCTGCATCCGGATGTGATTGTGGTAGATCCACCAAGAAAGGGATGCGATACGGCATGTTTGGATACTATGATTAAGATGCAGCCTGAGAGGATTGTGTATGTGAGCTGCGACAGTGCTACCCTGGCCAGGGATGTGAAGTATCTGAGAGAGGGTGGATATGAGTTGAAGAAGTGGAGAGCTGTGGATCAGTTTGGGATGACGGTGCATACAGAGGTCTGCGTAAAATTGTGTCGAAAGAAGTGAAATGGGTTAGAAGGAGGAATGAGCTATGACAGAAAGTCAGAACATAGAATGGAAAGAGTCTTGGCGTGATGAATATCTGAAATGGATATGTGGCTTTGCCAACGCACAGGGCGGTAAAATTTATATCGGAACACGTGATGACGGAACTATCGTTGGTGTTAATAATTCGGAAAAATTGCTCGAAGACATTCCGAATAAGATTCAGAACAAGCTCGGAATCGTAGCAGATGTAAATCTGCTGACTGAGGGCGAATTAGATTATATCGAAATTGTGGTCAATCCGTGGGCGTTCCCGGTAAACTACGATGGCGAATATCACTATAGAAGTGGCAGCACGAAACAGTTATTGCGTGGAAATGCATTAACAAATTTCCTTATGGGCAAAACTGGTCTCAAATGGGATGCGGCTCCGATATCCAATATCGGTGTCGAGGATTTAGACAAAGAGAGTTTTGATATTTTCAGGAGAGAAGCGCTTCGCAGTGGACGTATGACAAAAGAGGATTTGGACATCCCTAATGCAGAACTTTTGGAAAAATTGGATTTGATATTAGACGGTAAATTGAAACGTGCAGGCGCTTTATGCTTTTACCGTGAACCGGAAAAAGTCATCGGAGGCTGTTATGTGAAAATCGGTAAATTCGAAGGAAGCGAACTGATATATCAGGACGAAGTGCATGGTTCCCTGCTGATTATGGCAGACAGAGTGATTGATTTGATTTATTTAAAATATTTGAAAGCGGCCATTTCCTATTACAAAGAAACAAGAGTGGAAACCTATCCTTTTGCACGTGATGCAGTGAGAGAGGCTGTGTTCAATGCCCTAATCCATTGCAACTGGGCAGACAACGTACCGGTGCAAATCCGAATAGAAGATGATGTGATGTACATCAGTAATTGTAGTATGCTTCCATTTGGATGGACGGCAGAAACACTTCTTGGAGCACACTCTTCAAAACCGTACAATCCAGATATAGCAAGAGTGTTTTATCGAGCTGGTTATATTGAAAGCTGGGGACGTGGCATTCAAAAAATTAGAGATGCCTGTAAGAAGCTTGGAACAGATGAGCCGGAGTATATGATTCATGGCGAAGATATCATGGTCAAGTTTAAAGCACTCCAAAGTGCCAAAGTGACAAATTCCAATGTGTCAAATGTCACAAAGGATGTCACAAAAGACTGCACAATGGAAAATGCTATCTTAGTTTTGATTAAAGAAAATGCCGCAGTAACTACAATGGAAATGGCAGAACAACTATCGGTGAACAGACGAACCATTCAAAGAGGTTTGGATGCCTTGAAGAACAAGGGGATTATAGAACGTAAGGGCGGCAAGCGTTATGGTTATTGGGAAGTTAAAGAGTAGTAGCTGAAGTTCACCGAAAAGTACACCAATAAGTTCACCAAAGTGTACCAAAAAGTATACCATAAAATTCATGGAAATCAAAACCGACATGAATGGAAAGTTAAGGTGAAAGATAACTGTTGTGGTATGGTTTGACATCACTGATGTTAATAGTGATGTCAATCTAAAAAATCAATTACAGATTGAATGAGGCTTTGGAAATTACAGAATAGTGACTAAGAGAATCACCAAGTCAGTTACCAAGTCGGCAACGATGTAGTGCCAGTTTTTGAACAAGGCATTGCAAGCAGTTTGCATCTGTATTCCGTGCTCTCGGCACGTGGAGACGGTTTGTTTGCTGGAGAAAAGCATGCCATAAATCAAAAACAGAAGGGAAAATAAAACATGATTTTTATATGCTATCCTAAATGTTCAACCTGCCAGAAAGCTAAGAAATGGTTGGATGAACATAATATAGAATATACAGAACGTCATATCGTGGAGGATAATCCTTCCTATGACGAGTTAAAGGCATGGTATCAAATGAGTGGTTTGCCGTTGAAAAAGTTTTTTAATACCAGTGGTCTGCTTTATAAAGAGATGCAGCTTAAGGACAAGTTGGCAGCTATGAGCGAAGAAGAGCAGTTAGAATTGCTTGCAACAAATGGGATGCTTGTGAAGCGTCCGGTGCTTGTCGGAGAAAATTTTGTTTTTTTGGGTTTCAAAGAAGATGAGTGGAGAAAAACTACTCGCTTCGAATTCCGTGATATCCACGCAGACGAAGCAGATCAAGCGGTTGCAATCGAGCAGATATGCTTTCCGCCCAATGAGGCATGCTCAGAAAAGAGTATGAAGGAGCGAATAGCAAAGGCACCGGAGTTGTTTTTAGTGGCAGTGGATAAAGAGACGGGAAAGCTT
>JAZRRW010000079.1:0-10709 GCA_045651105.1 Lachnospiraceae bacterium | reverse complement strand
GAATCCGAGTGCTGAATATCATTTGATGAATGAAATTTTGCGTGCCGAATTTTATAGTGGTGAGTGGAGCTTGGAAAAATGTCAGCATTACAGAATATTTATTAGTCAGGGGGATTATCCTTTAAAGGGTATGCATTATGTACTGTTGGCATTGCCAAGGATTTTAAAGCATTATCCTGATGCACAGGTGTATGTAGCAGGTAATAGTTTATTTCGAGATAAAGGATTAAAGGGGAGGTTGAAAATTTCTGCTTACGGAGTGTATTTGGAAAAACTAATAAAAAAATATCAGTTGGAAGACAAGGTTCATTTTCTGGGTAAACTTTCTGCAAGTCAGATGAAGGAGCAGTATTTAAAAAGTCACGTTTTTGTATGCGCTTCCTCTTTGGAAAATTCCCCCAATTCATTGGGAGAGGCTATGATTTTAGGTGTGCCTGTAGTGACATCCGATGTAGGTGGGATTCCTACTATGATTAAACAGGATGAGGGCTATATTTTTGAGGGATTTTCTATAGAGAAGGCAGGAGATGAGTCTGAGCTTATGGTTATTGCAGAGCGTCTGAGCGATGCGGTTTGTCAGTGTTTTAGTGATAAGACGAATAGTCTGGAGAAAGCAAGAAAAGCAAGGTATCATGCACAGAAAACTCATGACAGGGTTGCAAATAATAAGCGTTTGATTGAAATTTATAAGGAGATTCTAAAAGGGGTATCTTAAAGGAAGATAATAATATGAAACTGATTTTTGTATCCAATTACTTTAATCATCATCAACAGCCTATGTCTGATAGACTGCATGAGCTGTGCCATGAGTGTGGTGGTAATTATACCTTTGTGCAAACGGAAAGCATGGCGGAAGAGCGTGTGCGGATGGGATGGGGAGAGGTATCTCAAAAAAAGACCTATTTAGCTAATTATTGGGAGAAACCCCACTATTATCAACGGTTGATTGATCAAGCGGATGCTGTGATATTTGGTGGCACAGATGATGAAAGTTATATTCAGTTCAGACTAAGAAGCGGAAGGCCTGTTTGGCGGTATAGTGAGCGTTTATATAAAAATGGACGTTATAGATTTATTTCACCGAGAGGATTGAAACAGAAATTTTTAGACCATACCAGATATGGTGCAGGCAGAGTATATCTTTTGTGTGCAGGAGCTTATGTGGCTGGAGATTTCAGATTGGTGCTGTCATATCCCGGTAAGAAGTATAAATTTGGATATTTTCCGGTGTGTAAGCAATATAATATAGACGTGCTAATGGCTGAGAAGGGGCAGAGACAGTCAGGGGTACCAACACTTTTTTGGGCGGCGCGTATGATTGATTGGAAACATCCCGAAGTTCCCATTCAATTAGCTGCTGCTTTAAAAAGAAATGGTTATGAGTTTTATTTAAAAATGGCTGGTGGTGGCGAGCTGGAAGGTGCTATGCGAGAGTTGGCGCAGTCTTTACAAGTGGATGATAGAGTGTTTTTTTTGGGAAATCAAAATCCGAATGTTATACGAAAGCATATGGAGCAAAGTGATATTTATCTCGCAACCAGTGATTATGGTGAAGGCTGGGGCGCAGTTCTCAATGAAGCTATGAATAGTGCATGTGCAGTGGTTGCAAATAAAGCCATGGGAGCGGGGCCTTATTTGATTCAGAATGGTCAGAATGGTTTTTTATATCGTAATGGTCATGAAGAGGAATTGCTTCGGTATACGCAACAGCTTTTAAAGGAGCCAGAGCTAAGAGAGCAAATAGGACGTAGAGCCTATGCAACTGTGTTTGAACTGTGGAATTCCAATGTTGCGGCAGAAAGGGTTTTTGCTTGTATACAGGCAGAATTACAAGGAGAAAAAAATCCACAGTATGATTCAGGACCTATGAGTCGGGCGTAGAGATTATAAGGAAGAAGAATGGAGAGGTGTTATGAAGCGGACTCCTTTGGTTAGCGTGATTGTACCGGTTTACAATACTAAAGAATATTTACCAAGATGTTTATCATCAATTTTAAACCAGACGTATCGGAATTTAGAAATAATTTTGATAGATGATGGCTCCACGGATGGTTCAGCTGCATTGTGTGATGAGATGGCGCAGAGTGATAACCGTATTTGTGTTTTTCATAAAAAAAACGGAGGCTCTTCTTCGGCTAGGAATTTGGGGATAGAAAAGGCAAGAGGGAAGTATCTGGGGTTTGTGGATAGTGATGATTATATTTCACCTGAGATGTATGAGCGTTTAGTAATGGGAACTTTGAAGTCAGGTGTACAAATTGTACAAATAGGAAGAGATGAAGTGGATGCAAACGGCAGAAAGCTTCCCAATATTTGTGAACCGCCTGTAAAAGATGAATTCATTTCATCAGGTGAATTTTTGAAGGAGCTTTTAATGCATCGGGGAGACTGTTCCTATTGTACAAAGTTAGTGGACAAAGAGCTTTTTACGAAGCATTGTTTTCCGGAAGGGGCGTTAAATGAGGATTTTCATCTGTTGATAAAGATGTTAATGGAAACGTCGGGGATTTTGTCACTTACCGGTCAGACGTATCATGTATTTTACCGTATCGGAAGCAATACCCGTAAGAAAAACAAAAATGATTTCAGCCGTGTTTATGGGGATTGCGTGGATAATGCTGATATGGTGCAGGAATTGGTTGATAGGCTATTTCCTGAGTTAAAGGATGTAGCCATGCGATTTGGATTGTTCCAAAGATTGGAGTATTTGCTCCACATACCTGTTCCGCAGATGAAAAGAGAAAATAAGCAATATATCAGTATTTGTAACTATCTGAAAAAGCATGTGGCAGATATTTTAATGAACAAATACTTAACTAAGAAAAATAAAGTCTACCTGCTACTGTTTGCAGCGGCACCAAAGGGCATAAGACAGGTGCATGGGTGGAGTATGAGATTAAGAAAAGGTTGCAATTACAATGACACTGTGGTAAGATAAAGCGGTGAATTGATAAACAAGGATAAATTCAATTATGAGGAGGTACTATTATGACAACAGCGTTGACTGGTATTTTAATTACCATGGGTGTTTATCTGTTCGGTATGATTATTGTAGGCGCCCTGTTTTCTAAGAAAAATGAAACGGCCGGAGATTTTTATCTGGGAGGCCGTAAGCTTGGACCATTTGTAACTGCTATGAGTGCTGAGGCATCTGATATGTCCAGCTGGCTTTTGATGGGATTGCCGGGTGTGGCATATCTCAGTGGTATTGCTGATGCAGCATGGACTGCCATTGGCCTTGCCATCGGTACATATATTAACTGGCTGATTGTAGCCAAGCGTATCCGCATTTATACATACAAAGCAAAGAATTCCATTACACTTCCGGACTTCTTTACCAACAGATATCGTGATCAGGATAAAAAGAACATATTAATGTTAATTGCAGCGGCGGTTATTATAATCTTCTTTATTCCTTATACAGCTTCCGGCTTCAGTGCATGTGGCAAGCTTTTTGCTACATTGTTCGGAGTGAATTATCAGCTGGCTATGGTTGTGAGCGCAGTTATTATTATTTTGTATACATGTCTTGGTGGCTTCAGTGCAGCCAGCACTACGGACTTCATTCAGAGTATAGTCATGAGTATTGCCCTTGTTATTGTAGTAATTTTCGGTGTGAATGTAGCAGGTGGCATGGATGCGGTTATGGCAAATGCAAATGCATTGCCTGGTTATCTGTCTCTTACAGCAATGTATGACAGTGCAAGCGGCACAGCGACAAGTTATGGTTTTATAACCATATGTTCCACGCTGGCATGGGGCTTTGGATATTTTGGTATGCCTCACATTTTGCTTCGCTTTATGGCAATTGAAGATGAAAATAAATTACCGATGGCTCGCAGAGTGGGCAGTATCTGGGTTGTAATTTCCATGGCAGTTGCAATCTTTATCGGTGTAGTTGGTTACAGTGTAAGCAAAGTTGGTGCAGTAGCTGTTTTGGCAGGCTCCAATTCCGAAACCATTATTGTAGAGATTGCCAAGCTTTTGAGTGAAAATGGTATTGTCCTTGCCTGTCTGGCGGGTGTGATTTTGGCCGGCATTCTGGCTTCTACCATGTCTACGGCAGATTCCCAGCTTTTGGCGGCAAGCTCCAGTGTCTCAGAAAATATTTTAAAAGGCTTTTTTGGTATTAAGCTTTCCGAAAAAATGACCGTAGTAGTTGCAAGAGTATGTCTGGTAGTGATTGCGGTAATAGGTATTTTCCTGGCATCTGATCCTAACAGTTCTGTATTTGGTATCGTATCCTTTGCCTGGGCAGGCTTTGGTGCAGCATTTGGTCCGGTTGTTTTAGCGGCACTTTTCTGGAAACGTTCCAATATGTATGGTGCCTTGGCAGGTATGGTTTCCGGCGGTGCCATGGTATTTATATGGAAGTATCTGGTTCGCCCTATGGGTGGTGCGTGGAATATTTATGAATTGCTTCCTGCATTTTTAGTAGCAGTGGTAGCAATCGTGGTTGTAAGCTTACTGACTCCGGCTCCTTCCAAAGAGATTCAAGATGAGTTTGAGGAAGTAAAGGCTGCTTGTAAATAACAGAAGTGTCCTTTGGATTGTACTAAAAAAAGAACAATCCAAAGGACTGTTTTTTTGAAAAAACACTTGCATTATGAAATTTCATAGTGTATAGTATATCTTGCTGTGGCATGATAGCTATGAAGCGTGAGGTTGCCGGGTGTGTGTAAGCATGGCCGGGTTTTCCGTGGAGCGAATGTCAAGTCGAATTTGGCGACAAGTCACTGTACGTAACTTAAGGTCTATCGATGAAGATAGAAACGACGTGAGGATTCTCATGAACACTTTGGGGCTGCGGCCTCGAGTTGCGAGTGTTTAGGGGATACACACGGGAGAGTGTACAGTCACCACTTGTCGTACTAAAAACCCATCAGTACGAAAAGGAGGCGACTTTTTTTATGGCAAGTCAGGTAATGAGAATTACATTAAAGGCTTATGATCATCAGTTAGTTGATGCATCAGCTAAAAAAATCATCGAAACAGTTAAGAAGAACGTATCTCAGCTAAGCGGACCGGTACCTCTTCCAACAAAGAAGGAAGTTGTTACAATTCTTAGAGCAGTACACAAGTACAAAGACTCCAGAGAGCAGTTCGAGCAGAGAACCCACAAGAGACTGATCGATATCATTGCACCAAACCAGAAAACAATCGATGCATTGCAGAGATTGGAAATGCCGGCAGGTGTAAACATTGTTTTAAAAATGAAAAACAAATAAAACCTTCTACTAGAATGAATGGCACGTTCCATTCCGCTGTAGAAACAAAAGGAGGCAAACATGAAGAAAGCTATTTTAGCAACAAAAATCGGAATGACACAGATTTTCGATGAAGATGGTACATTAGTACCGGTTACTGTTCTTCAGGCAGGACCATGCTTTGTAACTCAGGTTAAAACTGTTGAGAACGACGGTTATGCTGCAGTTCAGGTTGGTTTTGTAGACAAGAAGGCAAAAGAAAACATCAAAGACAAGAGTGGTAAGAAGGAAGTTATCCACAGACATGGCGTTAACAAGGCTCTTCAGGGTCACTTTGCAAAGGCAGGTGTTGCTTGCAAGAGATATGTAAGAGAGTTTAAGTTTGAAAACGCTGAAGAGTATACATTGGGTGCTGAAATCAAGGCTGATATCTTTGCAGCAGGCGACAAGATTGATGCATCTGCTATTTCTAAGGGTAAAGGATTCCAGGGCGCTATCAAGAGATATGGTCAGCACAGAGGACCTATGGCTCATGGTTCCAAGTTCCATCGTCACCAGGGTTCTAACGGTGCTTGTTCTTCTCCAAGCCGTGTATTCAAGGGCAAAGGTATGCCTGGTCACATGGGTTGTGAAAAGGTTACAGTACAGAACTTAACTGTAGTTAAGGTTGATGCAGATCAGAACTTAATCTTAGTTAAGGGTGCAGTTCCGGGACCTAAGAAAGCTTTAGTAACAATCAAAGAAACCGTTAGGGTTCAGGCTTAGTTTCAGGGTGAAAGGAGGACATTCAGATGGCAAACGTATCTGTTTTTAATATGGAAGGCAAGGAAGTTGGTACAATCGAATTAAACGATGCTGTGTTTGGTGTTGAGGTTAATGAGCACTTAGTACACATGGCAGTTGTACAGCAGCTTGCAAACAATCGTCAGGGCACTCAGAAAGCAAAAACCCGTTCTGAAGTTAGCGGTGGCGGCAGAAAACCTTGGAGACAGAAGGGTACCGGTCATGCAAGACAGGGTTCAACCAGAGCTCCACAGTGGACTGGCGGCGGTGTAGTATTCGCTCCTGTTCCAAGAGATTATTCTTTCAAGTTAAACAAGAAAGAAAAGAGAGCAGCTTTAAAGTCTGCTTTAACAAATGCAGTTAACACAAACAAGCTTATCGTAGTTGATGAATTGAAGTTTGCAGAAATCAAAACCAAGAATTTTGCAAATGTAATGGCTAACTTAAATGTGGACAAGGGCTTGGTTGTATTGGCAGAAAATGATGCAAACGTAGTATTAAGCGCTAGAAATATGGCAACTGTTCAGACTACATTGACAAATACATTAAATGTATATGATTTAATGAAGGCTAAAAAAGTTGTTCTTACAAAGGACGCTGTAGCAAAAATTGAGGAGGTATACGCATAATGGCAAACATTCAGTACTATGACGTAATCCTCAAACCAGTTGTAACTGAAAAGAGTATGGCTGGTATGGGAGACAAGAAATATACATTCTTAGTAAATCCAGAAGCAAACAAGACAATGATTAAAGAAGCTGTAGAAAAAATGTTCGACGGTGTAAAGGTTTCAAAGGTTAACACTATGAACCTGCCTGGTAAGAACAAGAGACGTGGCATGGTTGTTGGCAAGACTGCAAAGACCAAGAAAGCTATCGTTACTTTGACAGCTGACAGCAAGGATATCGAAATCTTTGCAGGTCTGTAAGGGGAAGCTCTTACAGTAAAATGACTAGGCACAGAGAAGTGCGACACAAAACACATTGAAAGGAGAACTAAAATGGGAATTAAAACATATAACCCATATACACCTTCCAGAAGAAATATGACTGGTTCTGATTTCTCCGAAATTACAAAGACAACTCCTGAGAAGTCTCTGTTAGTTTCTAAGAATAAAACAGCCGGTCGTAACAATCAGGGTAAAATTACAGTAAGACACCGCGGAGGCGGATCAAGAAGAAAATACAGAATCATCGACTTCAAGAGAAATGCAAAGGATGGCATTCCTGCAACTGTAATCGGTATCGAATACGGTCCGAACAGAACAGCTAACATCGCATTAATCTGCTACGCAGACGGCGAGAAGGCTTATATCCTTGCTCCTGAAGGTTTAAAGGATGGCATGAAGGTTATGAACGGACCTGAAGCAGAAGTTAGAATTGGTAACTGCTTACCTCTTTCTGAAATTCCTGTAGGTACACAGGTTCACAACATTGAGTTACACCCGGGCAAGGGCGGCCAGATGGTACGTTCTGCTGGTAACAGTGCTCAGTTAATGGCTAAGGAAGGCAAGTATGCTACTCTTAGACTTCCATCCGGTGAAATGAGAATGGTTCCAATTGCTTGTAGAGCAACTGTAGGTGTTGTAGGCAATGCTGATCACAACCTTATCAATATCGGTAAAGCAGGACGTAAGCGTCACATGGGTATCCGCCCAACAGTACGTGGTTCTGTTATGAACCCTAATGACCATCCACACGGTGGTGGTGAAGGAAAGACCGGTATCGGTCGTCCAGGCCCATCTACACCATGGGGCAAACCGGCTCTTGGCTTGAAGACACGTAAAAAGAAAAACAAATCTAACAAGCTGATCGTAAGAAGACGCGATGGTAGAGCAATCAAATAATTAGGAGGGAAAAGATAATGGCAAGATCACTGAAAAAAGGACCATTCGCAGATGCACACTTACTGAAAAAAGTAGACGCATTAAACGCTGCAGGACAGAAGCAGGTTATCAAGACCTGGTCTCGTCGCTCTACAATTTTCCCATCTTTCGTTGGTCATACAATTGCAGTTCATAATGGTAAACAGCACGTGCCTGTATACGTTACAGAAGACATGGTAGGCCACAAGTTAGGTGAATTTGTTGCTACCAGAAACTACAGAGGTCACGGCAAAGACGAAAAGAAATCTAAAGTTAGATAATGAAGCGTCCGCCCTGCGGCGGATAGATGAAAGGAGGCTATATCTATGGCAAAAGGACATAGATCTCAAATAAAAAGAGAAAGAAACGCACAGAAAGATACAAGACCTTCAGCTAAGTTATCTTACGCTAGAGTATCTGTTCAGAAGGCATGTTTCGTATTAGATGCTATTAGAGGCAAAGATGTTAATTCAGCACTTGGTATTTTAGCTTACAATCCAAGATATGCTTCAAGCATCATTAAGAAGTTATTAGAATCAGCAATCGCTAACGCTGAAAACAACAACGGTATGAACAAGGACAACCTGTATATTGCAGCTTGCTATGCAGACAAGGGACCTACTATGAAGAGAGTAAGACCTCGTGCACAGGGCAGAGCATACAGAATTGAGAAGAGAATGAGCCACATTACTATCGTTCTTGATGAAAGATAGGATTGTTGAAAGGAGTAAAACATGGGACAGAAAGTTAATCCTCATGGCCTCAGAGTAGGCGTTATCAAAGATTGGGATTCTAAATGGTACGCTGATGAGCAGTTTTCTGACTACTTGGTAGAAGACTACAATATCAGAAAGTTCCTGAAAAAGAAATTATTCAGCGCAGGTGTTTCCAAGATTGAAATTGAAAGAGCAGCTGACAGAGTAAAGGTTGTGCTTTACACAGCTAAGCCGGGTGTTGTTATCGGTCGTGGCGGCGCTGAAATCGAAGTAACAAAGAAAGAGCTTTCTAAGCTTACAGGCAAGAAAGTATTAGTGGATATCAAAGAAATTAAGAAACCTGATAAAGATGCTCAGTTAGTAGCTGAAAACATTGCTTTACAGTTAGAAAACCGTGTATCTTTTAGACGTGCTATGAAGTCCTGCATGTCCAGAACAATGAAGTCCGGTGCTTTAGGTATCAAGGCTGCTTGTTCCGGTCGTTTAGGTGGTGCTGATATGGCTCGTACAGAGTTCTACAGCGAAGGTACTATTCCACTTCAGACATTAAGAGCTGATATTGATTACGGCTTTGCAGAAGCAGACACCACATATGGTAAGGTTGGTGTTAAGGTATGGATCTACAAAGGCGAAGTACTTCCAACAAAAGGAAACAAGGAAGGGAGCGATAAATAATTATGTTAATGCCAAAGAGAGTTAAACGTCGTAAACAATTCCGTGGTTCTATGCGAGGAAAAGCTTTAAGAGGTAATACACTTACTTACGGCGAATTCGGTTTAGTGGCAACTGAGCCATGCTGGATCAAATCTAATCAGATTGAAGCAGCCCGTATCGCATTAACACGTTATACAAAGCGTGCAGGTAAAGTTTGGATTAAAATTTTCCCTGACAAACCAGTAACAGCAAAACCAGCAGAAACACGTATGGGTTCCGGTAAAGGTACTCTTGAATACTGGGTAGCAGTTGTTAAGCCGGGCCGTGTTATGTTCGAAATCAAAGGTGTGCCTGAAGAAGCAGCAAGAGAAGCTTTACGTCTTGCTATGCACAAGCTTCCTTGCAAGTGTAAAATCGTTTCCAAAGCAGACCTGGAAGGCGGTGTAACAGATGAAAACTAATAAATATGTTAATGATTTAAAGGCTAAGTCTGCTGCAGAACTTGCAAAGGATTTAGTAGCTGCTAAGAAAGAGCTTTTCAATTTGAGATTCCAGAATGCAACAAATCAGTTAGACAACACAGCAAGAATTAAAGAAGTTCGCAAGAACATCGCAAGAATTCAGACTGTAATCGCTGAGAAGGCAAAAGCAGAATAATGGGCTTAGTATATGGAACAGTAGGTTCCATGGAATTTCAGAAAGGAGACAATAGTCGTGGAAAGAAATTTAAGAAAAACACGTGTTGGTAAAGTAGTCAGCAATAAAATGGAAAAGACAATCGTTGTTGCTATTGAAGACCACGTTAAGCATCCTCTTTACAACAAGATTGTAAAGAAAACTTACAAGTTAAAAGCACATGACGAAAACAACGAATGTAACATCGGTGATACCGTAAAGGTTATGGAAACAAGACCATTATCTAAAGATAAGAGATGGAGACTTGTTGAAATCGTTGAAAAAGTAAAATAATCAGTATACAGTTATTTTCAGATATTTGGAAGGAGATTTAGCATGATCCACCAGGAAAGCAGACTTAAGGTTGCTGATAACACAGGTGCTAAAGAGTTACTTTGCATCAGAGTTATGGGCGGCTCTACAAGAAGATATGCACAAATCGGTGATATAATCGTTGCTTCTGTTAAAGATGCAACACCAGGCGGTGTTGTTAAAAAAGGCGACGTTGTAAAGGCCGTAGTTGTACGTACTGTAAAAGGCGCTCGTCGTAAAGACGGTTCTTATATTAAATTTGATGAAAATGCTGCTGTTATTATCAAAGATGACAAGACTCCAAGAGGAACACGTATTTTTGGACCAGTAGCAAGAGAGCTTCGTGAGAAACAGTTTATGAAGATTGTTTCTTTAGCTCCGGAAGTATTATAAGGAGGTGCCTTTAAATGTTAAAGATTAAAAAAGGTGATACAGTAAAAGTTATCGCTGGTAAAGACAACGGCAAAGAAGGCAAAGTTGTTTCTGTAGACCAGAAGA
>JAZRRW010000078.1:0-16057 GCA_045651105.1 Lachnospiraceae bacterium | reverse complement strand
CCTGGTCACACAGTTAGAAGCGAATATGAGGCAGGTAAGGGTGTACCTTGTTTGGTAGCTGTACATCAGGATGCTTCCGGTAAGGCTTTAGAAAAAGCATTGGCTTACGCTTTAGCAATCGGTGGAGCAAGAGCAGGCGTTCTTGAGACAACATTCCGTACAGAAACAGAAACTGACTTATTTGGTGAGCAGGCAGTTCTTTGTGGTGGTGTTTGTGCTCTTATGCAGGCAGGCTTTGAAACATTAGTAGAAGCTGGTTATGCTCCGGAAAGCGCATATTTTGAATGTATTCATGAGATGAAGTTAATTGTTGACTTAATCTTCCAGTCCGGTTTTGCAGGCATGAGATATTCTATTTCCAATACTGCAGAGTATGGTGATTACATAACAGGTCCAAAGATTATTACTGAAGAAACCAAGAAGGCTATGAAGAAGGTTCTTACTGATATTCAGGACGGTACCTTTGCAAAGGATTGGTTAACAGAGAATGCAGTAAATGCTCCTCACTTCAATGCTATGAGAAGACGTGCAGCACAGCATCCTTCAGAAGTTGTTGGTGCAGAGTTACGTAAGCTCTACAGCTGGAACAATGAAAATAAATTATTAGATAACTAATTTTACCAAATAAGGGATGGTTTTTGCCGTCCCTTTTTGACGGAATTATTTCAAAATTTTAGTTCATTTTAAAGCATAATAACATATTGCTTTGGGTAAAAGATATGAATAGGTCAAAGTCTCAAAAATACGAAATGGATATGATTAATGGTCCTTTGTTGGGAAAAATGATTATTTATGCGTTCCCACTTATGGTATCAGGTATGCTGCAGCTGACTTTTAATGCGGTGGATTTAATAATTGTTGGTCAGTTTGCAGGCAGTAATGCCATGGCTTCTGTTGGAAGCACCTCATCATTAATTAATTTAATGATAAATTTATTTATAGGGTTATCTGCCGGTGTCAATGTTCTGGTGGCTCGTTTTTATGGCGGGAAGCAACAAAAGGCACTGAAGGAAACGGTACATACTGCTATAGCTGTTTCTGTTATTGCTGGTATTGCATTGATTTTTGTGGGTTTCTTCTGCTCTAGACCGATATTAATGTTGATGGACACTCCAAAGGAGCTTTTGAAGGACGCTGTCACATATATGCAGATTTATTTTGCAGGTATGCCAATCATTATGTTGTATAATTTTGGTAGTGCGATTCTCAGAGCAGTCGGAGATACCAAGCGCCCACTGTACTATCTTTGTATAGCAGGTGTTTTAAATGTTGGCTTAAATGTTTTATTTGTAAAATATATGAGCATGGGTGCAGCTGGTGTAGCGTTAGGCACCGTATTAAGTCAGACAGTCTCCACAAGCTTGCTGCTTCGTGCTTTGGTACGTACTGAAGGGGATTATAAGTTGATACCGAGTGAAATAAAAATTACGAAGGATAAGCTGTTTAAATTACTCCGAATTGGATTGCCGGCAGGTATCCAGTCATGCTTGTTTTCTTTTTCTAATGTATTGATTCAGTCTTCTATCAACAGCTTTGGGGCGAATGCCGTAGCCGGTAATACTGCAGCATCCAATGTGGAAGGTCTTGTTTATACCGGTATGAATGCATTTTATCAAACCGGACTGAGCTTCACGGGACAAAATTATGGCGCAGGCAAAATTGGGCGTATCAAAAGAATTTCTTTTATCAGCATCGGTCTGGTTGTTATAGTTGGCTTGATGTTGAGTAATGCAGTGATTCTATTTGATGAGCCACTTTTGACTTTATATGGCACTACAGAGGCGGAGATGCAGTATGGAATATTACGAATAAAGTATATTTGTACATTTTACTTTTTGTGTGGTGTAATGGAGGTTTTGTTAGGAGTGCTAAGAGGCATGGGATATGTTGTTATGCCTATGATAGTATCCTTGAGCGGAGCCTGTCTGTTGAGAATTATTTGGATTATGACGATATTTAAACATTTTAATACCTTGGATGTTTTGTATATGTCTTATCCGGTTACTTGGTTAATTACTTCATCAGTACATCTGTTATGCTTGATTGTAGTATTAAAAAAGTTAAAAAAATCCTTTCCGGATGAAAAACAGACTTGAAACATATGTTCGATTGTGTTACAATGTATGTAATATGAAGGTGAACTTCAGAATGTGTGTTTGTACTTGGAGGTGCAATGTAAATACGAAAAGGAGCAGGATATGTACGCATATTTTAAAGGGAAGCTTGCTTATATAGGCGAGGACAGTATTATATTAGAGGTTCATGACGTGGGATATCGCATTTTACTTTCTCCTGCCAGTATTGCGTTTTTGCCGCAGCTTGGAGAAGAGGTGCAGCTATATACCTATACCAGTGTACGAGAGGATGCCATTTGGTTATATGGTTTTTTGAGTCATGAGGATTTAGAGATTTTCAAAAAATGTATTACTGTCAGCGGTATTGGTCCTAAGGGTGGTATGTCCATTCTTTCTGTTATGGATGCAGAGGCACTTAGGTTTGCTATTATTTCCGGGGATGCCAAGGCTATTGCCAAGGCACCGGGTATCGGGCAGAAGACAGCACAGCGTCTTATACTGGAGCTGAAGGACAAGATTTCTGTAGAAGATACCCTGGTAAGCCGCGAGATTCACGGTGTAGGTATGACCGCTGATGTGAATGAAGATCATTGTAAGGAAGCAGTAGAGGCACTGGTGGCTCTTGGCTATTCCGGAACGGATGCATTAAAGGCAGTGAAGGCCATCGAGAATGCGGCGGACATGGATGTTGAGGCGGTATTGAAGGCAGCATTAAAAAATTTGTTTTGAGGTAAATCATGACCAAAAGAATTATTGAAACAACCATTCAGGAAGAGGATATCAAGATAGAGGGTTCTTTGCGACCGCAGTTTTTATGTGATTATATTGGTCAGGATAAAGTAAAGGATACCTTGAAAATATATATTGATGCTGCCAGAAATCGTGGGGACAGCCTGGACCATGTGTTATTTTATGGCCCACCGGGCTTAGGTAAGACTACGCTGGCTAATATTATAGCTAATGAAATGGGTGTTCATTGCAAGGTAACTAGTGGACCTGCCATTGAAAAGCCCGGTGAAATGGCAGCAATTTTGAACAATCTGCAGGAGGGAGACATCCTTTTTGTGGATGAAATTCACAGATTAAACAGGCAGGTGGAAGAGGTGCTTTATCCTGCCATGGAGGATTATGCCATAGATATTATGATTGGCAAAGGAGCCAGTGCCCGTTCTATACGATTGGATTTACCGCATTTTACGTTAGTTGGTGCTACCACCAGGGCAGGTCTTTTGACGGCTCCGTTACGTGATCGTTTTGGAATCATACATCATTTGGAGTTTTATAGTATTGACCAGTTAAAGCTGATTATTAAGCATTCTGCAAGGATTTTGGGTGTGGAGATTGATGAAAAGGGTGCCGTAGAGCTTGCACGCAGAAGCAGAGGCACACCTCGTCTGGCTAATCGTATATTAAAACGTGTCAGAGATTTTGCGCAAGTGAGATATGACGGCATTATTACAGAGCAAGTTGCGCATGAAGCGTTGGATTTGATGGATGTGGATAAGCTGGGATTGGATCATCTGGATAGGAATATTCTGGAAACAATTATTTACAAATTTGGGGGAGGTCCGGTAGGATTAGATACATTATCCGCTGCTATTGGTGAGGATGCAGGTACTATCGAGGATGTTTATGAGCCATATTTAATTCAAAACGGGCTTTTAAATCGTACTCCTAAGGGAAGAATGGCTACAGATTTAGCTTTTCGTCATCTTGGTATTGAAAAATAATTCTCTTTTTTGTATACTCTTCTTATACAAAGGAGCGTGGCTGCATTATGGAAAAGAAAAATAGCTTTAATATTACCTTGGCAGGTAAATCTTATACGTTATGTGGAGAAGAGTCCGGTGAATACTTAAAAAGTGTGGGCTCATACATAGAGAATAAATATGCGGAATTTTCAGGGAATTTGGCGTTCAGGGCGCAGTCTATGGACATGCAGCATGTTTTGTTGCAATTAAATATTGCAGATGATTATTTTAAATGCAGAGAAAAATTATCTATCCAGATGCGTAAGATGGAAGAACAGTCAGTTGAACTGGAGAAGCTTAAAAATTCTCTGGTAACTATGCAGGTAAAGTATGAGAATTTAGAAGCAAGTGCTAAGATTGTTGAGAAAAAGTATCAGGAAGCAAAGGCCAGAATCGCCCGTTTAGAAAACATACAAAAGAACTCAGTGATTTAATATTGTAGTGCAATCCCTTTGCTTTATAAAGGGTTTGCACGTTTTATTTTAAGGATACTTCGGAGGATATTAGATGACATCCCATAAAGTTGAGCTTTTAGCTCCGGCAGGCAATTACGACAGTTTCATAGGGGCTATAAACGCAGGTGCAGATGCTGTTTATGTTGGTGGTGAGAAATTTTCAGCAAGAGCATTTGCAGATAATTTTGATACAAATACTCTTTGTGCCTGCATCCGGTATGCCCATTTGTTTGGAAGACGTGTTTATTTGACTTTAAATACATTGATTAAAGAATCGGAGTTTTCTGAAATATATGATTATGTAAAGCCTTTTTATCTGGCAGGATTGGATGGCGTGATTATTCAGGATTTAGGTGTGCTTAAGTTTTTACGAGAGCATTTTCCATATATGGAGCTGCATGCCAGCACGCAAATGGCTGTTACCGGGCCTCAGTTTGTCTCTCTTTGCAAAGAATGGGGGATTTCCAGAGTGGTACCGGCCAGGGAGCTTAGTCTGGCTGAATTAAAGGCTATTCGTGATGCAGGTATAGAGGTGGAATGTTTTATACATGGTGCCATGTGTTACTGTTATTCCGGAATGTGTCTTATGAGCAGCATTTTAGGTGGACGAAGCGGTAATCGAGGCAAGTGCGCTCAGCCCTGCAGGCTGCCTTATCAGGTATCAGTACAGGAGGCTCATTCCCGGGATACGTACACGTTAAGTCTGAAGGATATGTGTACGATTGAGCACATACCTGATTTAATTGAGGCGGGTATGGATTCTTTTAAAATTGAAGGCCGTATGAAGCGCAGTGAGTATGCGGCCGGCGTCACTGCATTATATAGAAAATATATTGATAATTATTATAAGCATCCTGACAAACTTCTTAGGATTTCAGACAAAGACCGTTATGTCTTGGAGCATTTATATATGCGAAGTGAGCTGCACGATGGATATTTATTCAAACACAATGGCAAGGAGATGGTAACCCATGATGCTCCAAGTTACAGTGGGTTGGAGGATAGTATTTTGGCGGATATCAAACAGAAATATCTGGGATATACACAAAAGAAGTCAATATCAATGTATGGTTACTTTGAAGTGGGGCAGCAAGGTGTGTTGACTGTATGCACGGAAGACGGCTTCAGTGTTACTGTGAGTGGTCCTATTGTGGAAAAGGCTTGTAAGGCGCCTGCTACAGAGGAGACTGTTTCCAAGCAATTAAATAAGCTGGGAAATACCCACTTTGTACTTGCGGATATGGAAGTCTCTATACAAGGAAATGCATTTTTGCCTAACGGTATATTGAATGCACTTCGCAGAGAAGCGTTAGAGAAATTAGAGGATGAAATCATCCATAATAAGTTTCCTGAAATATGTCTCAGAAAGCCTATTGACAATACTGACTCTCAAGCGGAAGGTTTAAAGTTTGAAGAAAAAAGAAGTGCTGATCTTACTATTTTACTTAAAACCAAAGAGCAGCTTGATACATTATTTACCCATGAGCTTTTTGAAAAGGTACATTTATTGTATCTGGAGGATGAGGCTATGGATGCCTATTTGTCAGGTGAATACGTGACAGATATACAAATTGCGTATGCTATGCCTTATATTTTACGCAATAAAGATATTGCAGGAATGAAAATATACCTTGAAAAAATGTTTCACGCAGGGGTTTTTCATGTTCTAGTTAGAAATATGGAAGAGTTGGCAATGTTAAAGCAGTTGCAAGCCACTTATCCTTTTACTGTTGTCACAGATGCTTCTGTATATTGTTGGAACCTAGAGGCGAAAAGTGCATTACAGTCATATGCGCAGCAAATAACGCTTCCTATTGAGTTGAATGCAAAGGAGCATCGTATGCTTCGAAGTGAAGGTACAGAGCAGATTATTTACGGTTATATTCCTTTGATGGTTACTGCAAACTGTATCTATAAAACGAATGCAGTATGTCAGGTTTCGAAGCAGGACGAGGCGCACCGGGCCGGTTTGAAGGATCGTTATGGTAAAATGTTTACTGCCATAACAAATTGTAAACATTGTTACAATATTATTTACAACAGTGTACCGCTTTCCTTACACAAAAAATACAAAAAGTCTTTGCCGGGATTATATAGAATTCAGTTTAGTATAGAAAATAACCATGAAATGAAGTCTGTACTGGATTATTACCTAAATTGGATACAGGATATTCAAAGTGAATTTCCTGTTAAGGAGTACACCACTGCCCACGAAAACAGGCAGGTTGAGTAGGAGTAATATGGAATTTATTTTATCAGAACTAACAAAATACCTTGCACTATTATTCAGCGCATTTTTTGCTTTGGATGGTTGCTTATGTTTTGTCCGAAGGACAGAAAAGCGCAGAAAATGGTGCTATATCAGACAAAAGCTTTATTTATTTGCAGTACAGTTTATGTGCTATTGCACCATGTGCTTCCAGACCAAAAATGTAAAATATGTATTGTTATATGGTGTTGTTCAGATTTTGCTTTTTTCTATTTTGTCAATTACACCCATTGTTTATGAAAAGGCGAACAGGCTTTTGCTGCACAACATGTGTTTTTTACTTGGTACCGGCTTTATTATTATATCACGTCTGTCTTTTGCCAAGGCAGTAAGGCAGGTGGTAATTGCCGGAGTAGGTTTTTTAATTGCACTGATTATTCCGGTTATTATTGAAAAGATAAAGCTCTTACGTAAAGGGTGGTTGGTGTATGGTTTTTTAGGGATTGGTTTATTGGCCGCTGTATATATACTGGGAGAAATCACTAACGGTTCCAAGATTTCCTTCTCTATATATGGAGTGTCCTTTCAGCCGTCAGAATTTGTAAAAATTATATTTGTATTTTTTATTGCTTCTTTTCTGTTTGAAAAAACAAATATATTCAGGATTTTTCTATCGGCAGCAGTGGCCGGTGGGTATATATTGATATTGGCTGCATCCAAAGACTTAGGTGCTGCGTTGATATTTGGTGTTACATATCTTTTGATGCTATTTATAGCCACGGACAGCTATATTATTTTGCTGGCAGGAATGATTATCGGCACTATGGGCTCTATTGCTGCGTATTACGTATTCCCACATATTCAGTATCGTGTGACAGCGTGGCAGGACCCGTTTGCTTATATTGACGGCTCTGGTTATCAAATTGCACAGTCCTTATTTGCAATCTCTTCAGGGGGATTATTTGGAGTAGGTTTGTTTAACGGCAATCCAAAGGCCATTCCGTATGTGGAGGATGATATGATATTTTCCGCAATATGTGAGGAAATGGGAATTTTATCTGGGATAATCCTGATTATTATTTGCTTTTTATCCTTTTTTATGATTATGCAAATAGGGATACGCGCCGAAAACAGATTTTACAAGCTGGTTTGTACGGGACTTGCTGTAGCCTATGGAGTACAGATCTTTCTGACAGTAGGTGGTGGCGTTAAGCTCATTCCTTTGACCGGTGTCACCCTGCCCTTTATCAGTTATGGCGGCAGTTCCGTTATGGCCACTATTTTTGTATTTTTTATTGTACAAGGCATTTATTTGAAAATCCCTAAAAGAAAACCAAAGCTTCAAGAGGAAATAATCTATGAAACAGGAAAACAGGCAGACTAATCAAAAAATGTACATTATATCCGTTGTTTTTTTCTTGATGTTCGGAGTGATGTCAGCTTTTCTTGTCTGGTTTAATATGAGTAACCAGTCAGATTTTTTTAATAACAGTTATAATTCCCGTCAGGAATTAATGGCAGAGCAGAATATTCGTGGTACTGTTTTCTCCTCAGACGGTGAAAAACTGGCGTACACAATTACACAGGAAGATGGGACGGAAAAGAGAATATATCCATTTAATGAAATATTTTGCCATGTCATTGGTTATGCTAGTCATGGGAAGAGCGGTGTGGAAGCGATTGCCAATTATGAACTTAGTCATTCCAGTGTTGACCTTAATGATAAGCTTGCAAACAGTGTTTCAGGTGAGAAGCATCCTGCAGACAATGTGTATACTACTTTTGATGCGGGGCTTCAGCAAATCGCAGATAAGGCATTAGGTGTTTATCAGGGGGCAATCGTTGTGACAGAGGTAAAAACCGGCCGTGTTCTGGCTATGGTATCCAAACCGGGCTTCAATCCAAACGAGGTGGATACCTTGTTAAAGAAACTTACAGAGGATGAAGAGAGCAGTGTGTTGTTAAATCGTGCCACACAGGGCTTATATCCACCGGGGTCTATTTTTAAAGTGGTTACCACACTGGAATACTTAAGAGAGCATAAAAATGATTTGAGTACTTACAGTTATCAATGTTCCGGTTCCTTTAAGCTGGATAACATCAAAATCAGCTGCTTTAACCATAAGGCACATGGTTATGAGACGTATGAAGATTCTGTAACAAATTCCTGTAATTCTTCGTTTGCCAATATCGGTGTTGGACTTGATTTGGATGCCTTTGCAAAGACCTTGGACGACCTTTTGTTTGAAAAAGAGCTTCCTATTGATTTGCCAAGCAGTGTCAGCAGCTATGATTTAGTTGGAGATGGTACTAAGGAAGCTATTATTCAGTCCTCCTTTGGGCAGGGACGCACCATCGTGACACCTCTTCAAATGAATTTGATTACCTGTGCCATTGCCAATGACGGAATGCTGATGAAGCCACGGATTATTGATGGTATAAAAAGTGCTGCAGGAGCACTTGTAAAGAAATACGAGCCGGCTGAATATAAGCGTTTAATGACCAGTGAGGAGTCGCAGATACTAACGGATTTAATGATACAGGTAGTGAAAGTCGGAACAGCTTCCAAATTATCTGATCTGTCCTATACAGTTGCAGGTAAAACAGGCTCCGCAGAGTACGACTCCAGTAAAGAATATTCACACTCATGGTTTACAGGCTTTGCACCGGCAGTGAACCCTGAAATTGCTGTTACCATTATTATGGAGGAGGCAGGAACAGGCAGTGCTTATGCAGTTCCTGTTGCAAAACGTATTTTTGATGCTTACTTTGATGTGGAATAATTTTCAATTCATATCTATTAAAGAAAAAACTTGCAAAGCGCTCCTTTATGGACTATACTATTTTTAAGTCGTACAGACCCACCAGACAGGAGGTAGCAATAATGATTAATGCGACAAGCTGTGGCGGTGTGGTTATTTTTAGAGGAAAAGTCCTTCTGCTTTACAAAAATTATCGCAATAAGTATGAAGGATGGGTTTTACCAAAAGGAACAGTAGAGCAGGGAGAAACACATGAGCAGACTGCTCTCAGAGAAGTACTTGAAGAAAGCGGAGCAAAAGCAAAGATTATCAAGTACATAGGTAAAAGTGAATATTCATTCAGTGTGCCTGAAAATATTGTTGAAAAGGAAGTACACTGGTACCTTATGATGGCTGAAAGCTATTACAGTAAACCACAGCGCGAAGAATATTTTGTTGATTCAGGCTTCTATAAATTTCATGAAGCTTATCACTTGCTTCGTTTTCCAAATGAAAAGCAAATATTGGAAAAAGCATTTCGTGAGTATAATGAACTAAAAAGAAGAGGTCAGTTGTAGGAGGAGTTTTGATGCGTATTAAATCGGAGCTTTTATGGGGCGAAAGTATTCGGGACAAAAGCAAAGTATATGATTTATTACAGACAAAGAAGCTTCCTTTAGGATATTATCTATTGCTGTATACGAAGGAAGGCAGGTTAGAGCTTATTCCTTCCGTTATGCAGTCCAATAGATATCATATATCCAGAGATTGTGTCGTGTTCGGCATAGCACATGGTAAAAAAGAAGCTCAGGGTATGATTTGCAATATCCTTACCGAGATATATGCAAATCATACATATGATTCAGTTTCTGATTATGTGAGAGAGGTTCTTGGTGAACCGGTATGCTAGCGATTATATTATTTATTTTAAAATTACTGGGGATATTGATATTAGTCCTGCTGGGACTGGTATTACTTATTCTTTTTCTGGTTCTGTTTGCACCGGTTAAATATAGCAGTAATGGCAGCAAAAGCGGAGATGACCTGAAGCTAAAGGCTTTGATTACGTATTTGAATCCTATTGTGCGGATAGAAGTTCATTATCAGGCAAGGCTTATTGTTACTGTAAAAATTTTGGGTGTAACCTTATGTCCAAAGCAAAAAGAAAACACTGTTCCGTGCAAAAAGCAAGAAAAAAAAGAAAGAGTACAACGTACGGAACAGAAATCAAACCCCTCAGCCGTAGAACAGAAAACGCCGAAAAAAAACAGTGTTTTTGATGCTCTAAGTGCTTGTATAGCGCTTTTTCAGGAGAACAAAGAGCTTATTTTAGAGGTTCTTAAGGTTATTTTGAAAGCTTTAAAGACTGTTTTTCCGAGGAAATGCTATATGAAGGCTATTTTGGGAACAGGGCAGGCAGATACAACAGGATTTATTTATGCAGCATATTGCAGCCTGCAGGATTATTTGCCGGGAGAAGTTATTTTAGAGCCTGTTTGGATTGAGCCATGCCTGGAGGGAGAATATTATCTCAAAGGCAAAATCAGGCTGATCCATTTTGTGGCTGCTGCTGTTAAAATTATAGCAAACAGGAATGTAAGATTACTATATAAGAAAATAAGGAGTGTAATGTGATATGGCAAATAATACAACAGATATCGTTGATAATTTGATGAAGGGACTGGATACGGTTTTGTCTACCAAAACAGTTGTTGGTGATGCTACTAAGATAGGGGATACCATTATCATTCCGTTAATTGATGTTTCTTTTGGAATCGGAGCCGGCTCCGGTGCAGGTAGTGCTGACAAAAACACTTCCGGAGGCAGTGGTGGCGGGCTTACCGGTAAAATGAGCCCTAGTGCTGTACTGGTTATTAATAATGGCTCCACCAGGCTTGTAAATGTGAAAAATACGGATAATTTATCCAGAGCATTGGATTTGATTCCTGAGATTATGAATAAGATCAAACCAAACAAGGATGTGACGGATGAGGAAGCTAGAAACGCAGCATTTCCTGATGGCGAAGCAACCGAAGAATAAATGCATAAATAATAGGGCGGTCGCATAAACTTTAAAAAAAGGTTTTCGGCAGCCCTATGAATCATTATATTGGAATTATTGCTTTTTTCGTTGCAATAGGAATGCTTTTGATGCTTCTCATTGAAAGCAAGATAGTAGGAATTATTATCATAGGACTGCTTTTGTTAGTTGGTTATAATTGTTACTGTAAATGGTAGTAATAAAATAGCCTGTCAATAAAGACAGGCTAATAATTTGCTCATTAAGCTCTTTCAACTAAACCGGATTTTAAGCAGCTAGTACATACATGTAACTTCTTGGTAGTTCCGTTAACGTTACATTTAACACTCTTAATGTTAGAGTTCCAGATTTTGTTGGATCTTCTATGAGAATGGCTTACTGCATTACCAAAATGAATGCCTTTCGCACAAATATCACATTTTGCCATTTTGAACACCTCCTCGCGGTTTACTAATTCACAACAGTGACATTATACATAAATATCAAATAAAATGCAAGCTTTTTTTTAAAAATACATAGAAAATTAAAAAAAGTATTTCCTTTTTCTAGAAAAGCGGTTATAATGTATGATAGTATATCTATGTTAGGAGGTACAAAATGAAAAAATCTTCAATTGATACTCACTTGGGCAATATCAAAATAGATAAAGATGTATTGGCTCAGTACGCAGGTGCCATAGCCATGGAGTGCTTTGGTATTGTAGGTATGGCAAGTGTCAATGTTAAGGACGGACTTGTACAGTTACTTAAAAAGGATTCTATGACCCGAGGTATTTCCGTTTCTGTTATTAACCATAAATTAAATCTGGATTTTCATGTAATTATCAGTTATGGTGTTAATATTGCGGCCGTTTCTGATGTTTTAGTTGAGACTGTGAAGTACAAGCTGGAGCAGTTTACAGGTATGCAGGTAGATAAGATTAACGTCTATATCGAAGGCGTTAAAGTGATTGATTAAGGAGGAAAAGTGTGTTCCTATGAATAAAATTGACGCACAGCTCTTAGCCAAGATGTTTTTGGCGGGTGCAAAGAACTTAGAGAGTAAAAAAGAATGGATTAACGAATTGAACGTTTTTCCGGTTCCTGATGGAGATACCGGTACCAATATGACCATGACTATTATGGCAGCAGCCAGAGAAGTGGGTTCTATGGAAAATCCTACCATGGAAGCTTTGGCAAAAGCTATTTCTTCCGGTTCCTTACGTGGTGCCAGAGGAAATTCCGGTGTTATTTTATCACAGTTATTCCGCGGCTTTACCAAGGCTATCAGAGAAGCGGATGAAATAGACGTGCCGCTTATGGCTGTTGCTTTTGAAAAGGCTGTTGAGACAGCATACAAGGCTGTTATGAAGCCAAAGGAGGGTACTATCCTTACCGTGGCAAAGGGTGTAAGCGTGAAGGCCAGAGAGTTGGCTGATGCCGGCTGTGAAGATATGACAGCATTTATTGCAGGTGTGATAGAGCATGCAGAGTATGTGCTTAGTCAGACACCTGAGATGTTACCTGTATTAAAGCAGGCAGGCGTGGTTGATTCCGGCGGTCAGGGCTTTGTAGAGGTACTTCACGGATGGCAGGATGCTTTCCTTGGCAAGGAAATTGATTATACCATTATGGATGCAGCTCCTGTGGCAAGTGCTATGAAGATAGATGCTCAGGCAGAGGCTGACATTAAGTTTGGTTATTGTACAGAATTTATTATTTTATTGGATAAGACCTTTAATGTGAAGCATGAAATGGATTTTAAGGCTTATTTAGAGTCCATCGGCGATTCTATTGTAGTGGTTGCAGATGATGATGTGGTAAAGGTACATGTGCATACAAACGACCCTGGATTAGCTATCCAGAGAGCATTGAAATACGGTGCACTATCCAATCTCAAAATTGACAATATGCGCTTAGAGCATCAGGAAAAGCTTTTCAAGGAGGCAGAAAAGGCAGAAGCAGCAAAGGAAGCTGAGCCGGAAATGCCAAAGAAGGATGTAGGATTTATTTCCGTATCTATCGGCGCAGGTATGAACGAGATATTAACCAGTCTTGGCGTGGACTATATTATTGAAGGCGGTCAGACGATGAATCCGTCTACCGAGGATATGTTAAATGCCATTGATAAGGTAAATGCAGATACCATCTTTATTTTACCAAACAACAGCAATATTATCCTGGCTGCAAATCAGGCAAAGGCTTTGGTGGAGGATAAGCAGATTGTTGTTATTCCGACAAAGACTGTGCCACAGGGTATTACAGCAGTGATTAATTACGTTCCGGATTTGAGCGTGGCAGAAAACGAAGAAAATATGATTGCTGAAATCAAGCGTGTAAAGACCGGTCAGGTTACTTATGCAGTGAGAGACACTATGATTGATGATAAGGAAATCAAATGTGGTGACTTTATGGGTATTGGTGACAAGGGTATTTTGGCAGTGGGTACAGATATGTCAGCTATTACCTTAGAAATGGTAGATGCTATGATGGATGAGGACGCAGAGCTTGTCAGCATTTATTACGGCAGTGACATTTCTGAGGAGGAGGCTGCAGAACTAAGCGATGCTATCAGCAGCAAATATGCATATGCAGATGTAGAGCTTCAGTATGGTGGTCAGCCGATTTATTACTACGTGATTTCTGTAGAATAATATCAACATTACAGCAGTATTATACGAATTAATCAGGGGCGGCATATTGTGTGCTGCTCCTATTTTAAATATATGTCTCAGACAAAGGAGGACACAGTGGAACTGACAGATTCCGTCATCGAGATAAAAGGCATTGGTGAAAAAACAGCCAGACTTATGAACAAACTGAACATTTTTACGGTTAGGGATCTTTTGCATGCTTTTCCCAGAGATTATGATACCTTTGAGGATGTTGTAAATATTTCAGAGCTGACCATAGGCAGAATGGGAATTATTTCCGGTTTTATTATTCATGTTAAGCCTTTAAAGAGGGTTAGAAATCTGACCATTATGAGTGTGTTGGTGAGAGATAAAACAGGGGCTGTTAATCTTACCTTTTTTAATCAGCCTTATTTGAAAAATAAGTTGCACCCGGGATATACCTTTTATTTCAGAGGAGTGCCACAGGCCAAAGGAACGGAGCTTGTGATGGAGCAACCGGCAATATATACCTCTGAAGAGCTTGAAAGGCTGCGTAATGCCATCTGGCCTAAGTATTCTCTGACGAAAGGACTTACCAACAAGCTGGTCACAGCCAGTGTGGAAAAGGCTTTGGCAGAGGTGGATTTGAAGGAAGAATACCTGCCGGAGTATATTTTAAAGGAATATCAGCTCTCCGATAGGGAAAGTGCTTATCGTGGTATTCATTTTCCTAAGGATTTTGCACAAGTGGTGGAGGCCAGAGGTCGATTGGTATTTGATGAGCTTTTTATGTTTGTATATATGATACGCAGGGAGAAAGGCTATGCAGAGAAGTTACCCAATGTATATCCGATGAAAGAGACCGAGATTTTAAGCGACTTCTTAGAAAAATTACCTTTTGAGCTTACGGAAGCCCAAAAGCGTACCTGGAAGGAAATTTGCCGGGATTTATCATCTAACTATAGCATGAACCGCCTGATACAGGGGGATGTAGGCAGTGGAAAGACCATTATTGCACTGTTAGCATTGCTTAAGGCGGTTACAAACGGCTATCAGGGCGCTTTCATGGCGCCTACAGAGGTGTTGGCCAGACAGCATATGGAAAGCTTTACGAGGCTGATAGAAGCCCATGGACTGCCTTTTAAGCCGGTTCTGCTGGTGGGTTCCATGACTGCCAGACAAAAAAGAGAGGCTTATGAGAAGCTTAAGTGTGGCGAAGCAAATCTGGCAATCGGCACCCATGCGATTATTCAGGAAAAAGTGGTTTTTAAAAAGCTTGCACTGGTGATTACCGATGAGCAGCACCGCTTTGGGGTAAAGCAACGAGAAGCATTGGCAGGAAAAGGGGCATATCCACATGTATTGGTTATGAGTGCTACGCCTATTCCGAGAAGCCTTGCCATTATTTTGTATGGAGATATGCATTTGTCTGTTATTGATGAGCTTCCGGCTAACAGATTGCCAAGAAAAAATTGTGTGGTTGGTACCAATTATCGGCCCACCGCTTATAAGTTTATTACAAAACAAGTAGAAGCAGGGCATCAGGCTTATGTCATCTGTCCTATGGTGGAGGCCGGTGAAGACGAAGACAGTAAGCTGGAAAATGTAGTGGATTATACGGATAAGCTAAAAGCACAGCTGCCTCGGCACATTCGAGTGGCATATCTCCATGGTAAAATGCGACCGGGTGAAAAAAATGCCATAATGGAAGCTTTTGGAAGACATGAAATAGATGTACTGGTATCTACTACGGTCATTGAAGTAGGTATCAATGTGCCAAATGCTACGGTTATGATGGTGGAAAATGCAGAACGTTTTGGACTTGCGGGGCTTCATCAGCTGCGAGGCCGCGTAGGTCGTGGTGATGCCCAGAGTTATTGTATTTTTGTGTCCTCCAATGATGATAAAAGAACTATGGAGCGACTGGAAATATTAAATAAATCCAACGACGGATTCTTTATAGCAAACGAAGATTTACGATTAAGAGGACCCGGAGATTTGTTCGGTATCAGACAAAGTGGAGAATTTGATTTTGAACTGGCTGACATCTATCAGGATGCAGATATTTTGAAAATATGCGGTGATTTAGTTGAGCATATTATGGAAACAGATCCTGAGTTGGAAGAGTTACAGCATCAGGGGCTTAGATGTTACTTTGAGTCCGGAAGCTGGAACCATCTTGACTTTAGAAG